>CAIXIX010000521.1 GCA_903919615.1 uncultured Chthonomonas sp. | reverse complement strand
CGGCCCTTTAGACCGAGCTATCTTCTCATCGCCACGTTGGGGCTTAAATGCGGTCGAGCTAGACTCTCTTCTATGGCTCCATGTGGATCAAAACGGGCAAATTCTGGCCCCTGTGGGCCCTATTTCGTCGAAGGCGACCAAAGAATCCAAAGATTCCTAAAGATTCCATGCATTTCGGCTGGAACGCGCAATTGCGGAGAATACCGCTCTCAATCTCCGCATAATCTGCGGATATCGAGGATCTGATCCGTAAGAATGTACTGGTCAAGGACGAATTTGGCGGCAGTCGTACCAGCTATTCACTGAGATTGCTGTTGACTACTGCAGGTCAGGCAGAGGAGCATGAGTGAAGGAATCCAGGAAGATGACAGTACCTGACGGCGATGCGGAGCTGCTGGCGCAATTTGTCGCTGCCTTCGAAGTGTTCGATGATATGTGTAGTCTGGAGGTTCCGGCGAATTTAATCGTTCGGAGCGATGAGCCCGGCTTTAAGTACTGGCGACCAAAGCAGGTTAGTACGCCGCGGGCCGCTCTGAATTCGCTCTATAGCGAGTTACCGGCCCGGTTTCCTCCCCTGTATGAATCGCTGATCCTTTCGTATCGATGGGCCCTGGTTGGCTTAGAGGCGTTTCAGCTATTGCCGAATAAGCCGGCCGAAGACCTGGCGCCGCTGCTATCCGCCATCATGGTCGATCCCTGCCTTTTTCAAACACTGATTCCAGCTGGCTATGTTCAGTTCGGTCGCGGCCCATATAGTAGCTACGATCCTGTCTGTTTCGACATACGACAACGACATAAAAGTGGCGAATTTCGCGTGGTTCAGATAGACCATGAGGAGATCCTCTGCTTCGATCGCATTCGCGAAGTGCAGGAGATCGCGCCAAGCTTCCGTGAGCTTGTGGTGCAGACTATTATGCGGGCGGAGGCTGTGAGGGGAAATCGGAGCAGCTATTAATGAAGTCATGGACCAGTACCAAACGGATTTCGTCTGGAGCTTCTTTGCTTTTTGCGGCCTTCCTATGCCTTTGGATGGCGAAAGGCTTTAGACAGGCATGGCTAGACTCTGCTCTCCTTGCTGCAATAAGCGTGCAGGACACTGCGAAGGTTGAATCCCTCCTGTCTTCAGGCGCCAACCCTAACTCCCGTGACAGATCAATTGGACAGATCCCTCTTTCACAACGTGTCAGGAGATTGATTCACCCGTTGCAATCCGATCACGCCCCAACAGCCATCATGCTGGCACTAGGTTATGAACCGCCTAAAATTGTCAGGTCTCTCATTGCAGCAGGCGCTGACGTGAATGCAAGAGATGAAAACGGATTAACGGCGCTGATGTGGACCGCGCAAACGGGTCACGCTGAGTGCGGGAAACTATTGGAACATGCAGGAGCAGAAATAAATTTGACGGACAGGTATCGTGGCTCGGCGCTCCAATTTGCAGCTGTTAGCGGGCAAATCGAATGCTTGAATTCCTTAATCGCAGCGGGTGCAGCCGTGAACACAAGAAACGACCACGGTGAAACTCCCCTCTACTGGGCAGCCTTTAACCACCATATAGAGTGTGTGAAAGCTCTCGTCGCGGCTGGCGCCGATGTAAATGCTAAGGATAATTTCGGACGGTCCGCCCTCATACTTGCTGCCGGCAACGGCGCCACAAACACAGTAGAATCACTTATTGCGTTACACGCAGACGTGAACGCAAGGAACGCCCAGGGGAGCACGCCGCTTGCTATGGCTAAAGGCAAAGCGGTTATCGCATTGCTGCGTGCCGCAGGCGCCAGACGGTAGGCAGGTGAACTAAGTACCGCATAATTTACGTTCTGCATCCACGTTTCGCACCGCGTGCAGCGTACTTCCCTCCGGCGGAGCCGGTAGTTCCCTCGCGCTTGCGCGTAGTTCCCGTGCGCTTGCGCACACTTCCCTCAGCGAAGCAGTACTTCCCTGTGAAGGCTACTTCACCACCCGCAGCGCCACCGTAGCAATTCCCCTGGCCGGTACCGAGATACTTACATGATCGCCGGTTACAGTGGGGGCTAGGCCTGAGATCGGCCGTCCAATGAGATCGGTTCGGCTGGCGTCACGAATTGTTAGCCCAGGCAGAGAGAGTACAGCCTGTGCCAAACGTGCTGTCGGGTTGTAGAGCCTCGCGAGCAGGCGGCCATCCTCATAGGTCATCCCTCCGAGCACCACGGATCCGTCGGAAAGGTGCACCCGAGCTCCGACAGGGTCTCCCTCATGATCAGGCGCGTCCGAAGCCATGAGCAAGCGTGCCCATGGTTCTGAGGACGAACCGGCGCGCGGATCCTGCATCTCTGCCAGTCGTTCCCACCCGAAATGCGTCGCCTTAACGGGATCGAAGTCACCATGCTCCAGCCGGAGCGTGTACCCAAACAACAGATCGCCGCCCTGCGACGCCTTGTAGTTTGTGCCCCAGTAGTTGTTGAACACGTAGGAGTAGATGGCGCCGTTTAGCGGTGCAACGCGCGGATGCAAAAGCAGCCGAAAGACGTCGTTGAGCGTAATGAGCGGCGCGTATGGTGTGGCGAGATAGGCAGTATCTCTGCCATCGGTGATGGCGGCAAAACTATTGGCCGCGAACCAGTCTGTACACGCGCCGAGCGGCTGGTCGGCAGTCACATTGAGCACGCCATATGGCAAATCCACAAAGGCTCGTGGTCGGGCGGCACGATCTATCTGGAACGGGAAGGCGAAATAGCCCGCCTCTTTAACGAGTGTCGCGCGTTTGTGGATCACGTTCACGAGCTCGATAGACGGCTGTCGCCCGATGATCAGGTACGTATCAACAGGGGGCGCCTGTGGGCCCGATCGCTCAATGCGCAGCACGGCACGCTGACTGCCGTTTTCCACCAGGATGACGCGCGACGCCGAATGACGCTGTATTTGCAGAGCTTGCATCGGGAGGCGAGGATCGACTGTTCTGTTGCCGTCGCTGCCGAGCACGTACAGAAACTCATTCAGGCCATGGCCGTTCGATCGGTTTACCCACTCTCTCCCGGTCGTGCGATCGACAAGCCCAGCCAGCGAACCCGTGGTCTGGTCTATTCGAATCTGATATCTGGGGCTCTCCCAGGTCCAGGGGTCAGATCCAGCCTTGAGCAGGCCCTCGGCTCGCTGCCCGGGCGCCGAAGACAGCCGATATTCGCGCCAGCCGAGAGAAGGTACCTGCTGCGCAGTGAAGACCACCTGCCCATCGCTCACCTGGCACGGGATCGCTGCACCGTTTCCGTTCGCTTGCCGAATTTCCGCCCCGGAGTACGCGAACCGCGTCGTCACCTCGATATCCCGTGGCCACGATAAGTCGTTGTAAACGCGCAAGATACGTGGTTGATCGTCACTCAATTTTGTGTTTGTCTGACTGGTGGCCGGTCGGCGGGAGGCCGTTTGAAGCTTGCCGGCTTCGATAGCGGCATTCTGCGCGAAAGCCGCCTTCGTCGCCCACTGCCGCACCGTCTGGTCCCCGTCCGGATCGGAGATGCTGCTTGCCGCGCCCCAGGTGTGCTCGTCGAAGAACAGCACGTTCGACCATGCGTCGTCGACCGCCTTGCGCGGAAATGCCCCGGCGCCTGCAGCGGCGGCAATGGCCAGGCGCTGCTCCGCTCCGGTAAGCTGGGTTCGTGCAAACCGGTTCAGTGCTGTCTCTGATGCACTGGAGGCCGCCCCATCTTCCCAGAGGCTGCCGATATCGCCGCGCACAACGGGAAGGGATTTTCCGAAATTCGTTTCGACGTATCGGAAGAACTCGTCTGCACGGCCAATGATGATGTGAGGAAACGCCCAGCGTTTGTTCCATTGCCGGGCAATCTCTGTATAGATCGGCTGAATTGGCTGGTTATCGGGGCTTGCACCATATACATACAGTGCATCTCCCGGGTAACCCGTCCTGCCGATGTCGGCCATCCAGTCCGGTAGGCGATCCTCCATCATCTCCACGCTGTCAGTCAGTCCCAGGATACTTGCCTGCGCATACACGACCGCCGAGATTGCAAGCACGCGCGAACCGTCTAACCCTTCCCACCAATAGGGCGATTGGCGCATCTGCGGGCCGCCCCATACAAACGGCAGAGCATCGTCCACGCCGTCGGCGAAATAGGGCACACCGCCCTGTCGCAGCAACATAGGCAGCGTGCCGGCTGCCGTGGGGACGTCCGTGAGATTTGCCTCGTCAGCAACACATCTGTTCGCCTGCGCAATCCGCTGTATTCGCGCCACGGCCTGGGCCAGCTCTTCTCCAGAGCAGAGGCCCGTCAGAATGTTCAGATACAACCCTCCGAGGCCAATCTGCCCACTGCGCAGGCGCTTTCCAAGCGCCTCAGCAGCCTGTGGGCCCTGTTTGGCGTAGAGCTCCGCCTGGAAGCCGACCTCCAGGTTCCACCGAAAAGTTGGATCCTTCGCACTCGCGGAGATTGCGGCCGACGTGTTTCCGTTGTGCCTCTGAAATACCCGCTCCTGCAGATCGGTGTAACCGATATCTGTATGGGTAGAGGGCCCCACGAAGATTTTCCAGTGCCGCTGCGGCACCGAGGTGCATCGGGCCGCATGCTCTCGCCCACCGGTCTGGAGCGTTGCAATTAACGTCGCAGGATGCGTCAGTGCGGGTACGAGGAGAAGCGTTGAGTTCGTGCCGGGCGCCAGGCCCATCTTCTGTGCAGCAGTTGCGGCGCCGAACAGATGCACCACACCTTCGCCAAGCGCTCCCGTATTGCGAGCCGTAACCCGCACGGCCTGCATCAGCCTTCCATTCTCCCGCCGGAACAGCGGCGTGTAGTCAACCTGTAGACCTTCGACCTGCGGCGCGACCGGCTGGTCGGCGCCTGTCACAAGCTCCAGAGCGTCGTACGTCATCCAGCTTCCGCTGACGATCGTCAAGGTGATCCGGTTATGCCCGTAGTGCAGGAGGCTGCCCGGAAATGCCACGGATGTCCGGCTATGGCTGCCTGTGCGCGGATCTGTGAGCGAGTCATCGGTTGCGCCCTTCGGCAGATCGATCAATGTGGGCTTGCTATCGTTGACGCGCACTTCCAGCCGAGGTCCACCGAGATGCTGTGTGTCTACCAGGCTCACGTCGAGTCGGCACACACCGGTTGGGACGCTCGCCACATCGAAATCGACTCGGAACGGGTGACGACGAATGCCACCCCAGGCATCGTTGGGACCGGGATGGATAAATGGCCAGTCTTTCGTGGGATCACTCTTGCCGACCTGAAAATTAACGTCATTGGGAAAACGAGATTGATAGTCGGAATAGCTTCCAGCGATGGCGAACTCCCGCCAACTGCCGTCGGCCTCGCCTATCCGCCACAGCGTCTTTTGAAACTGTACCGGCGCCTCCCACTTGTGATTGGCAGCCGTAACGACAACCTTGGCACCCGGAGCAAAATCGAAAGACGGCAGATCGATGTTGTTATGGCCTGGAAAGAGAAGCGTCGTCTTTGCTTTCCCATCTTTTAAACCTACCGATACCGCGCCTTCCGTCCCACTGTTAAAGAGCGAAACGCGTACCGAACCAGCGCTGGGCGCCGCGACCAGGTCCCGGACTACGGGGCCGGCAGGCAGATTTGCTCCGGTTTCCAGTGTTACTGCATCGTAGAGCGCCCAGCACGATGCCACGATGGTTAAGGTGATCCTATTGTGGCCGGGCTTGAGAAGCCCTGCGGGGAACGGCACAGCAACCGTGTCCTGCATTCCAGCGTTAGGATTCGTGAGAGACGCATCCCCCGTTCCTGAAACAAGGGCGAACCGCCAATGCTTAAGGCCGTTAACGTCGACCTCCATTACCTGTGGTGAGTCATGGCGAGAGTCGATCAGGAAGACGTTGAGCCTGCATGGAGTCGTTGGCGCCGAGCGAAGTTGAAAATCAATATGATAGGGATGCAGGCGAGATCCAGCCCAGGGGTCCGACGGACCAGGATGGACGTAGGGCCAGTCCGTAGATGGGCGATTGCGGCCAACGGTGAAGGTTACATCGTGTGGAAAGCGCTGCGGATACTCGGCAAAGTGGCCCGCGATTGCGAACTCCCGATAGCCGCCATCGGGTGTGCCGACAGACCAGAGCGTCTCGGCGCGTGCTGCCATCGGGATAAGCAAGAGCACCGTCAGCCAGATAATAGCGGCTCGCATACGCGTTTCCAATCCGGCGGCGCATCCTTGGCTCGGCATGCATAGCCGCCTGGAGAGTTGTGTTCTCTTCAGTATTGGCTTTCAGCCAACGCGAGCCGGAGTCCTGTGTAATGGATAGGTGTAGCGTAGAACTTGCCGCGGAGTTAGGTGTTATGGTTTCAGGTGTTTGGTTTTAGGACGGAGAGACGCCTCCGGAGAAATTGAGCGCAAAAAGCGCGGAATCTTCAGGAAAGCAGAGTCCTCACCGGGTTCCGTGCTGCCGCCGACCGGTCCGGGAGGATGCAGGCAGTAGGGACCTCTCCACTCACTTCAAAGACTTGATAGACATCAAAGACTTAACATCCCATCCGGAGGCGCCAGTCCCTCTCTATGCGCGACTTAGCCTGTAAGTGAGTGCTGCAATGCGCGCCTCTTTCCGCTCGAGTCCCACCTTCGTCGGGCGCGTTAGAGAACATGGAGAGGGATTATGGTGAGGCCAAGACTCGGACTGCCGGCTATGCCATCCGCTCGTGAACAATAAACCGCAGCCAATCCTCGCCCGCCTCAAAGAGGAATCCAATTCGCCAGGCGGAATGATATATCATGAACGCCCGCCCTAAAAGCCGATTGTTATTAATTCGAGTAGTTTTTGTTCTCGTCGCAGCGGCAAGCTTATTGCTTGTACCACTGTATCGCCAGTACTATCTGGATAGAGCGCTGATTACTGCCATTCATTACAACAATGCGGTCAGGGTCGATGCGCTGTTGGATGAGGGTGCTAACTCAAACACAAGGCTCGCTCGCGGAAAACCTCTGCGGATGTTGATCCTTGACATGCGTAATCCAAAGCCCGATTTGTCATACACAGTCCTCATGTGGACCATAATGATGCCTTCTCAATTGAACACTAGCATCACAGCTCATCGTGCATCTGTTCACATCGTAAAATCGCTCTTGGCGAGGCACGCGGATGTAAATGCAACCGCAGAACAAGGCGAGACCGCACTCATGATCGCAGTTACTCATGGGCGATCTGACTGCGTGAAAGCTCTGGTCGAAGGAGGCGCCGGTGTAAATGCAAAGGATGCTAATCAGCAGACGTCACTCATGCACGCTGCTTCCATCGGTGACGACGATTGCGTAAAATTGTTAATCACGTCAGGAGCGGAACTAAATGCAAAGGACTTAGGTGGACACACTGCGCTCTGTTTTGCCAGGTACTCCAACCGACGAAATCACGCTAACGTCGTCGCGATACTGAAAGCCGCCGGTGCGAAGGAGTAGGCACTAATAGGTGAGTAGGTAATGCGATAAATGGGTAATTGCATGCAACCCGGCACCTTTGTGCTGCGTCAGAAGATTGCCGCAACAGGCTTGATCTGACAGGCTCACTTTGCAATTGGAACGGGAGAAGCACAGCTATGAAACAGTTGGCGATTATTGGGGCCGGCAATGTCGGTGTTACGCTCGGGAAGAGAATTCAGAATCTGGGTTATACGGTACGGTGGGGCGTCCCGGATCCAACGGTCCCAAAGTACCAGGGATTGGCCGTTACTACAGTACCTGCTGCCGTCGAAGGCGCTGATGCAGTCTTTCTGGCAGTGCCCTGGAGCGCTGCCGAAATGGCCGTCAAGAGTGCGGGCGATCTGACGGGAAAGATCCTGGTCGATGTTACCAACCCGATTGCGAACGACTTTTCTGGTCTGGTGCATCTGGGTGATACCTCTGCAGCTGAGCAGATCGCAATGTGGGCGCCGCGAGCCAGAGTGGTGAAAGCATTCAACACAATCGGCAACAACATCATGGAGAACCCAAGGTTCGGCGAGGAGCGTGCTTGCCTCCTAGTCGCTGCTGATGACCTTGCGGCAAAATCGTTGGTAATCGGCCTGGCAGAACAACTTGGTTTCGATCCCATTGACTCCGGACCGCTCAGCATGGCCCGGTATCTCGAGGCTTTCGCATGGGTGTGGATCAGCCTTGCGGTGAAGCAAGGTTATGGGCGCGAGATTGCTTTTCACTTGCTAAAGCGCTGAGGCTGATATTACCTTGAAGTATGCGTTTAACTCTGCTCCATTATTGCGACAGTTGCTTCTGCCGAAGCCGAAGCGCGACCACTGTGATCGTGATTGCGGTGACATTCATCACCAACATACCGAGGATATTAACGGGCCTGGCCACTGCAAGGACCATCGCATTCATAAGAAGCAAACCGATCCAAAGAGCGGTGCGGTTCACTGTTGTGCTCTGCATGAGAGCCTCACTTTCTTGAGCCCATCTACATTTCGGAGCCAAGGCAGATAGGGAAGCTAACGCAGATTGCGTTTCGCTGCCCATACGACTCATCAACTGGACGAATTGAAATGCAAAAGGAGTTCATCAATTCATAAGGTAGTTTGAGCTTCAATTTAACCAGCATGAAATCAGCAGGCTATCGGCGTATAGACGATATAGGAAACGCCATTTGAACTGATATCGAAGGAATGGATCGCCCTGGCCGAGCTAGACGAAAACGAGACTATCCTGAAGGCAATTCGCTCGTTGCGCAGCGATGACCCGCTTCGGCTGCAGGCGCAGGCGCTGCTGGCAGAACCTGGTTCAGAGTTAGCTGATGTGGATACTCTTCTGCAGCCGTTCGGAAAGGGCAAAGCGCACCGCCGACACCAGCAGGACGTGGCAGCCTGGTTAATTCAGAATGCGAACATGTCTGAATTTCATCGCAGTGCTATTGCCGAGAAGCTCTCTGCAATGCTGGATGTCGCCGAGCCGAATTATGTGGCATCCCACTGGGTCTTTGCCTGTGCGGCAACTGCCATGATATGTCTGTCTACATTGTCATTATCCGATTCGTTTTCCCCTATAACAGTTATGCTTGGATCAATGGTAATGTTTCTTCTCGCGATATCCGGAGCCGCGTGGGATCAAAAGTGCCGCTTCGCACAGGCTAGACAGATCCTATGGTGCCTGGCACACCTTGGTCATCCAGGTTGTCTAGGGTCGGTTACGGCAGCCTTCAATTATGGTCGCTTGCGGTCAACCGCCGTTTCAGCCCTGGCTGCCGTAACTGCGAACCTCCGCCCCGAGCACCTTGGAACGGCGCCTGGCGATACCATATATGCGCTGAGCGAACTATTGGCCAGGAGTGACCCTGCCACTGCCCTTGTAATCTTGAAAGCGCTGACTTTTATTGGAGATGGCCGCGCGATATCAGCAGTGGAACGGCTGGCGAAGAAGGCTCCGACACGGGACGTAGGCAAGGCAGCCTCAGAACTGCTGCTGTTGCTTAACAAGCGAGACAGCGATATGAAGGCGTCGAAACAGCTACTTCGCGCTAGCTCCGCAGTGAACGATGGCAAGCAGCAGCAGCTTCGCCCTGCCAGTGGCAGTAACGCTGATGCGCCTGAACTACTATTGCGGGCAGCGGATGCTGAAGATCAAAATAGCTCTACTTCCATTACAGCAGGGCAGTGCGTTCAGCCTGACACAGAACATAAGGTGGTTTTGGAGAACGATGCTCGCAGGTAGAAGGCGACGCTCTTCTTGCGGAGTCCCGGTAGGGTGTGGTAAAATACGAACGCTTCGGCAGAGTAGCTCAGTTGGTTAGAGCATACGGTTCATACCCGTAGTGTCCAGGGTTCGAGTCCCTGCTCTGCTATTTTTTCTTCGAGATCTACAAAAATACGGCCCGCAGACAGGTTAATTTGTCTGCGGGCCGTGTCTTTTTATGGCACATAGATCTATTCAAACGTCAATGTGAGCCGTTCTGAGGCTGGAAATCGCGCTGCATCGATAAAAAGTTTGATGATGGCATGGAGACATCTAGTGTGTGTTTTGTGCGTAAATAAAGGTCCAGCCTCAATTTTGCCCATCCATGTAGTTCATAAATAAGTGCACTGTTGCGTTAATTTAGCAATTAATATCGCTATGATCGCATAAAATAGCGCATTATATCTAGTTGACCTGTTCAAACACACAGGTACAATGCATGCTTGTTGTCTGCTTGATTCAATGGCGAACCAGCAGCCGCGATTTGCGGCAGATACTTAGATGTATCTGCTAGTCTAAGCGCTGAGGTCTCGTTAATAATTGGAAACCCAAACGGTAGCACCGGCCGCGAAAACGACCACGGTGGTCGTCGCAACCACCGTAATGCTCTCCTTCATCTCGTTCTGGCGTGCCGCCGCAATCGTTCTCAACGATCTTGGTTCTTCCGCGTACTATGTGGGAGGCATCGCAGAACAGGCCATCGGTAAATCGGCTCCCTGGTTTATCTTTGGCATCATGCTTTTTTCGTATGCTGTTCGAGCTATCTATGTCGAATCGTGCACGATGTTCACACGCGGTGGCGTTTACCGTGTGGTTAAAGAGGCGATGGGTGGCACGCTTGCCAAACTATCTGTCTCTGCCTTGATGTTCGACTATATCCTCACTGGTCCCATTTCGGGCGTTTCAGCCGGTCAATATATTACTGGCCTCATCGCTCAGCTCGCCACTTATTTTGGGCATCCGTGGCATCCGAGCAGCCAGACGATTAACCTGTATGCGGCTGGATTTGCACTTATTATCACCGTCTATTTCTGGTGGCGAAATACCAAGGGCATTCACGAGTCATCGGATGATGCGCTTCGCATCATGTACATCACAACAGTTATGGTGGTGATGTTAATTGGATGGTGCGCGCTTACGATCGCAATTCATCCGGAGATGCAAAGGCTCCCACCGGCGCCCTATGCGAAGAACCTTGCGTTTAACAAGGATGCCCTCGGGTGGATGCCGAAACTCGCGCCGCATGCATTCCATCAGGTTGCCCCAGAGGCAGATGGCGAGACACGCCGCGGATTGGTTCCAGATGCAGGCGCACTGCTCGGCCTTATCGGTATCCTGATTGCTTTTGGACACTCGTTCCTTGCAATGTCGGGTGAAGAGTCTCTTGCACAGGTCAACCGCGAGCTTGAGTACCCCAAGCACAAAAACCTGATGCGCGCCGGGCTCGTCATCTTCGTCTATTCGCTCCTCTTCACCTCACTCGTCTCCTTCTTTGCCTACTCGATCATTCCGGATAAGGTACGTCCGCAGTATTTCGATAACCTTATTAGCGGAATCTCGGTTTACCTTGCCGGACCGGCATCTATTAAGCTGATTTTCCAGGCCTTTATCGTTATCGTAGGTTTCTTGATGCTGGCTGGAGCGATTAACACCTCGATTATCGGCGCGAATGGCGTTCTTAATCGTGTGAGCGAAGACGGGGTCATGCCGGATTGGTTCCGTGCGCCTCATAAGCGATTCGGTACAACCTATCGAGTAATCAACCTGATCGTGATCCTGCAGATCGTTTCGATTATCGGGTCCCGAGGAGACACCTATACACTCGGTGAGGCTTACGCCTTCGGCGTTATCTGGTCGTTTGCCTTCAAGGGCCTTGCGATGCTCGTCCTGCGATTTAAGGATCGCAGCCATCGTGAATGGAAGGTGCCGCTTAATATTCACATCGGTACCGTCGAGTTCCCGATTGGCGTCATGATAATCGCGATTCTGCTGTTCTCGGTCGCATGCATCAACCTGGTTACGAAGCAGGTGGCAACCGTAAGCGGGGTCGCATTTACTATAATCTTCTTCATTATGTTCGAGGCATCAGAGAAGATTATGGAGAAGCGTCGAATTGGCAAACACGTCGAGGTAGATGCCTTCCAGCTTCAGCCGCAGAACGCCGTCACCAGCCAGAGCGTTGGTGTACGACCAGGAAACACACTGTGTATTGTAAGAGATTACAACACGCTGGATCACCTGCAGCAGGCGCTGGAGATGATTGATACCACCCTGAAAGATCTCGTCGTTATGACGGCGCAGATCGCTACCGGACCCGATGTGGGCTATGAGAACATCAATCAGAACGATCTGTTTACGAACTACGAGCAGCTTCTCTTTAGCCGGGTTGTTCATCTCGCAGAGAAGGCTGGTAAAACGGTAAGTCTGCTCGTTGTGCCTGCTTCCGATCTCGAGCAGGCAGTTACCCGAACAGCGGTTAACCTGAACTCTACCGAGATCATTGCGGGCCCATCCTCTACAATGAGCCCTGATGATCAATCAAGACGTATGGGACAGGCGTGGGAGCAGCTTGCAGATCAAACTCGACAGCAGGTTCGTTACCGAATCGTGATGAGCGACGGCTCCCTGAAAGACTACCTGCTGGGCGCACATGCTCCAACTCTTAATGATACCGACGTAAACCTTATCCATAGCCTCTGGCTTGATGTTCGCAGCGCGTCTGGTTGTGATCAGATTCACCATCGCGACATCGTTGCTGTGGCGCTGGAGCGGCTTAACCAGGAGTTGGCCACATCAGAGAGACCAGAAATCGTAGGTCAGCTTAAAAAGCTAATCGGCGAGTCTCCAGTGGCCGTAGCTCAGGTTAAAGCGGCGCCGGAACATAAGGAGATCACCGCCGGGCAGTGATCCATACGTTCATCTGATCGTTACGTCGCCGCCGTAGGTCTTAACAATAAGCACAATCATCACTCCGATTGCCACCACAAAGTAGGCGATCGGAGTTATTTTTAATAACCACACGAGCGCGCATGCGACGAGAGCGACAAGCGCAATGATGCCAGCTTCGCGGGGATACAGGTCGCCGCTATAGAGCAGCCATACCGGCCACACTATCAGCAGTAATATAATAATCATCGTGTACACAATGCCCGGCAAGTAGCGAAAGCCTCTCCGCAACCCAACGCATGCGAAACTAGATTGCGTGTTTCATATATGTTAGACAACAGAGCCCCCAGCCGAGTTTCGGCTGGGGGCTCTAATTTGATGGGCAAATCGATTACAGAAGTGAGCGGTGCTTACTTACCGGCCTGGCCGTTCGTAGACTGCTGACCGTTGTTTCCAGATTGAGACTGGCTCACCTCATCATCGATCTTACTTCTATCCAGTTTTGCCGCCTGCTCTTTGGCATCTGGCTGCTTCGAAGAGCAGCCAGAGACCGCCGAGATTGCTACGACACTGCACAGAAGCGCCAGTACCGTTCTCGATCGCATTACTGCAGGTTCCAGAAGGGCCAAGGCTGCGACCAGGTCGGCTGTGCGCCCGGGTTGGTGGACATGACTTCGTAGGACGCATCCGGCTTGCATCCCTTGCACGGCCACATGGTGACGCCGTACTGCGCTGCCGTCGGGCAAAGGCCCAGGAAGCTGCTAACCTTGAGGAACTTGGAGTGTCCGTCGGTGTAGCCTACGTTGAAGCCATCGGTGTGCGGCGCATTGGTGTGATTGACCGAACCGTCATCATTCAACAGGTTCTGTGCCCAGTACTCACGGGTTGCAAGCGGGTAAGACGTTTCGATCTGACCGCTATACGGATAGTTGTATGCACCAACGCCTGGGAGATTGACCTCCATCGTGAGCATCGCTTCGCTTGGGGAGTTCAATCCAGCAAGCGTACCACCAGTCCAGGAGTTGCGGAATGCGCCTGCGGCTGCCCAGGTGGGCCAGGTGTTCAAGCTTCCTGTAACTGCAATGTTTAGTCCGTACCCAGCGTTATAGATCTCTGCGTTCAGGTTCCAGTTGGTTGGGTCCTTCTGGCGGCTGGGGCAGAAATCGATCTGTACGTTCTTAACGTACGGGTAGGTCCAGTACCACCACTTGTAGTGGTTTACGCGGTCGCCATAGCCAGGGCCCGAACAACCAATCGCAGTCGACGGTGCACCATCTACAGCCTGGGTGCCATTGTTAACACAATCGTCATTTCGTGGCCAGGTCTCATCATAGTCCTGTACATACATCAACAGCCCAAGGCTGAGCTGCTTGGTGTTAGAAAGGCAGGAGGTCTGTCGTGCCTTTTCACGCGCCTGGGCGAATACGGGGAAGAGAATTGCAGCCAGAATAGCGATGATCGCTATAACGACAAGCAGCTCGATAAGTGTGAAGCCACTTTTCTTCGAGCTTGAAGACGGAGAACTGTGCATTACTGCCTCCTACATGGTGTGGGTAGTGTTGGCCTTACTCGACACGTGTGATGCACCTCTCATGGAGGACACCAACATAGTATAAGGATGTGAGATTAAGGACAGGCGACGAAATTATTAACGTTGTGTTAATATTGCCGCACTTTACATTAACACGCGGCATGAGTGATATATGAGGATCAACGCTGATACCTGTTCAGTTTACCTGCTGTGGTGCCATCCGAGTCAATTAGCCACCGATACTTTCACCAACATTTCTGAAAAACAATTAACGATAGAACGCGACCAGTCACAAATCTCGCACCGCTTGAGGAGCAGAAGGAATATTGCTCTTTGACTCAGCATATTAGCGAGCAACTAGCAGCGGTTAATTCCCTTCTCGAAATGATGGAGTGATGCGTGAAGTTGAGCCGTAAACAGCTTCTATATGCGGTGGGTTGCGCCGCCCTGAGCGCAGAACGCGCGCTAGCGGCCGATGCGAGTATTCGAGGGACTGAGTTTTCTCTACGCGGTGTCTACTTCCACGATGGGTTCGACGCCGAGCCTAAAACTCACGCTCCACTGTACTGGGACTTCAATCACTGGAAGCTTCAGCTCGACTGGCTGCGTTATTGCGGCATCAACGCCGTTGAGTATGCCACGATGCTGGAGTTTAACCGGCTGCCCTCCACCGATCTTGAACGCCGCAAGATCGACGACAAGCTGCGCATACTGGATTATGCGCATAAGATAGGACTGAAGTTCGGCTATCTGCTGACGAATACGGTTTTGAGCACCGTTCCAGTTGGTGAAGAGCCTGGCCATCAACAGCAAAACCGTGCCACTACTCTCTGCCCGCGAATCCCTGGCAATTTTGAGAAGACGATTGCCATTCCGCGCTTCTTTATGGATACGTTTCGCAAAGCCGATTTCTTTGAAGAGTTTGCGGCAGACTGGGGCGGATGCACCTGCGGTGAGTGTGGTGTGGATCAGTATCTGCGCTACGTTAAGGAGCTCGCGGGTCGCCTCAATGAGGTTCATGATGGTGCACGAATCTATGCAGACACCTGGTGCATCTCCTTCTGGCATAAAGATCCGATGTCAGACGGATGGAAGGGCGTTTTTGATCGAGAAATTACCGGTTCGCGCAGTGTGATCGACGCGCTGCATTCGCTGCCAGCCAATGTAGATCTCGCGCTGCCATGCCATCACCTGTATCGACCCCTGGCTTTCGAAGCCTATGGCGGGAAGTCAAAGACTCCAGAATTCCCCACTCGCAACGATGTGGAAAGAGTCCAAGCCGCCGGGCGAGATGTGCTGGCGTGGACCCACTTCGTGATGGACGACGACGCTTACAGAGCGAAATCGTGGGGCATCGTGCACAGTGAGGTGCGATACATTCAGGCGCTATTGCACTCGCTTAAGAGCGTGGGCATTCATCGCGTCATTGGCAACCTGTATCTGCCCTGGCTTCAGCTTTCGAACACCTATGCTTATGGCAGGCTGCTTCACAACCCTAACTTACAACCCACCGAGATACTGCACGATTTCGCGAAGCTTGTCGCCGACCGCCGGGATGTTGGCCTGCTGACGGAGGCGCTTATCTGGCTCGAGAACAGCAGCTACTGGCATCATCAGATGCCCGACGATGCCCGGCTCGCACCGCTGCACGGTTCACTAAATGCCGAGACTGCGGCAGATGCGATCAGCCGCATCCGGCCAAACCCGAAGCCGGCGCCGCTGCCGACGTCGCCAGAATTATGGCTCGCCGATCTCAACCACTCTGTGAAGCGGATGCGAACCACAGCTTGAAATGATAGTTTAGTAGGCCGATAACCGGAACAGGAACACACGATGAAACAGCAACACCTAAAGCTCTGGATTGCCGCAGCGGCCCTGCTCTCGATCGTGGGATGCAAGAGCGATAAACCTTCGTCTGGCCCTGCAGCGGGAGGAGCGAATGGCAAAAAGCAGATTGCGGGCATTATGTTCCAGGACGATCAGTTCTTTAAACTGGTTGAGACCGGGATGAAGAGCGAAGCAGCTAAGCAGGGGGTGGGTCTTGCAACCGCCAATAGCGGCAACTCGCTGGATAAGGAGATCTCGCTGCTCGACACATACACCTCACGCAAAGTGGATGCGATCGTTATTGCACCTGTCAGTGCAAAGGGGTCGATCACGGCGTTAAAGAAGGCGCACGAAGCAGGGATAAAGATCGTTACCTACGACAGCGCTATTGAAGCCGATTTTCCGGTTGCCAGCATCAAAACTGATCCTTCATCCCTCGGGGCGCTCACCGGAGCCGAGGCCAGACAGTACATTCAGGATAAGATGCATGGCAAGGCCAATATCGCGGTAGTGACCTACATGGCGCTTGCGCCGGAGCCGGCTTCGAAGCGCACCTCTGGCTTTACAGATGAGGTTAAGAAGCTGCCTGGCGTTAAGATCGTTGCACAGCAGGATGCCTGGCTGGCGCCAGAGGCGGCGAATGTGGTCGATAGCATCCTTACCGCACATCCCGATGTCGATCTTATCTGGGCTGCCAATGAGGGCGGCACGGTGGGAGCGGTGACCGCCGTGCGAAACAGCGGCAAGGCCGGCAAGGTAGTGGTGTTTGGCACCGATATCTCCGATCAGATCGCAGGCTTCCTGCTCGCGAATGACAACATTTTACAGGCAGTTACCGGTCAGAAGCCGCTGGAAATCGGCGCGCAGGCGCTCGATGCGGCTCTGAAAGCTGTGAAGGGAGAGGCCGTCGAAAAGCAGACATCTCTGCCAGGAATACTGTATACACGAACGAAGCCGTATGAGGTGAAGAAGGTTCAGGAGTTCCTGCGCGGCGTTAGCAAATGAGTTCAAGTTCGGAGAAGCGATACAAATTTGTCAGTGCCCACGTGATGGAGATCGTTCTCCTGGCGCTTTGTGTGGCGCTAGGCCTGCGCGCACCTGGCTTCAATACGCAGAACAACCTGATGAATGTAATGCGCTCCATCTCTATGCAGGCGCTTATCGCATTCGGTATGACACTGGTGATCATCATCGGTGAGATAGATCTGAGCGTCGGAGCAGCAGTGGCGTTTGCCGGCTGTTTACTTGCCTGGCTGACACAGCGCGGTCTGCCGATACCCTTCGGGATTGTCGTCACGGCTGTTTCTGGAGCGTCGATAGGCGCATTTACAGGAGTGATGCGCACGCGCTTCGGCGTACCAACCTTCATTACCACGCTCGCGCTTTTCACCGGACTAAAAGGCGCAGCGCTAATGCTTACGGGCGGTTTCCCTATAACACCCTTTCCGGAGAAGTTCGAGTTTCTTGGCGGCGGCTATCTGCTTGGTATTCCATTCCCTACTATTGTGCTGTTTGCGGCGTTTGTGGTTCTCGCGTGTGTGATGAAGGCAACGCGATTTGGCAGATATGTCTATGCCGTGGGCGGAAACAGGCAGGCGGCGAGGCTGGCCGGCGTGCCCGTTGCGAAAGTGAGGATTGCGGTTCTCGCGCTTACAGGGATGCTCGCCGCGCTTAGCGGCGTGATGCTGGCCGCAAGAATCATGTCCGGCACTCCCACCGTTGCGGTCGGCTGGGAATTAGATATTATTGCCTCGGTAATAATAGGAGGCACCAGCCTGCGCGGTGGTGAAGGAACCGTTTGGGGTACGCTCGTCGGGATCGTATTTATTGGCGTGATTATTAATGGAATGACGCTGATGGATATTCCGATCTACACCCAGTACGTCGTGCGCGGAATGCTGATCTTTGCCGCCGTGCTCATTAATGGAATGCGAAACAGAAGATCTGGAGCGGAAGATTGAGATGTACGCAAATGCGCCCCAAGGCGGTTGATGACTGTTATCCACCAGCCCAGCCGACGGACACTGTGCAATATATGTATAGACAACAGTGACACGAGTTGATATCATTGTGCCCTGCTATAATTACGCCCGTTTCCTGCCGCCGTGCCTTAACTCCATACTCAGCCAGCACGTGGACCTTCGGGTCCTCGTGCTGGACGATTGTTCCTCCGATAACACACCTGACGTTGCGTCTTCCTTCGCACGCTCCGACCCCCGAATTGAATACAGGCGCCACGAAGCTAATATTGGCCATATCCAAACCTACAATGAGGGTCTCGAATGGTCGTCTGGTGACCTGACACTCCTGATGTCAGCCGACGACATGCTTACGCCGGGCTCCCTCGAGCGCGCGGCCACCTTTATGGAGCAGAACCCTTCCGCGGGGATGGTATATGGGAGAGTCGTTAAGCTGCAGAGCGGCGATACGCCTCCGGCGCCGGAGGCGGGATGCCACGGGGGCGATAGGCTTGTACCCGGCCAGGAGTGGATTGCACAACGGTGCGCTGCCGGAATGAATGTGATCTACTCTCCAGAAGCGATCACTCGCACCTCTCTGCAAAAGGAGCTTGGCGGATACGATCCTAAACTTCCACATACTGCTGACCTTGAGATGTGGCTGCGATTTGCATCTGTTAGCCATGTCGGCGTGCTGGACGCTGACCAGGCTTACTATCGTATCCACGGCAGCAACATGCATGCTACCCAATTTAGCTCTAAGCTGAAACAGCTCGAGCAGGTATGCCTCGCCTTCGATACCGCATTTGAAAACTATGGGGAACGTATTTACGACCTCGAAAAGCGAATGAGTCGCACACACTTTAAGATCGCATCCGAAGCGATTCGAATGGCAAGTGTCGCGATCGACCAAAAAGATGCACTTGACAACAACTGGCGTGATGCGATAAGTTTTGCGGTACGAATATACCCAAAGATCCGAACCAGACGCGTCTATTGGGGGCTACAGCGCCGGGCTCTTCCTGGGCTAAACCTTATTTCTCGCTTGATCGCGCATCGAAGATCTGCTGACTACGATAAAGAATAGTAATGAGCAGCACCGGGCCAAGAACGCTGTGCCGCGCTGGAGAGCCACTTGAAAGACCTGTTAATCCTGGGTACCGGAGTTCACAGCCGGGAAATGGCCGAGATCGTTGATCGGGTTAACGGAACTGATCCCATCTGGAATCTGCTGGGCTATATCTCGGTTGATTCGGGCGTGGTGGGCGAATTTCACAATGGCTATCCTGTTATCGGCTCCGCAAAGCAATATGCGGAGTTCGAGCAAGCCTATGTAATTCCGGATAATAAGTGGCGAAATGCGGCGGTTGATCCCGCCTGGAATCTGGAAACGCGCGCCATTCGTTTAATCGATCCATCGGCGGTAGTCTCCCGCACGGCGGATATCTCGCCGGGGTGCGTCATCTATCCGCATAGCTTCGTTGGCTTAAATGCACAGCTTGGGCGAAATGTCTTTTGCTTGAGCGGCTGCATTATCAATCATGATGTTCGCCTCGACGACAGCGTGATTCTGGCAAGCGGTGTACACCTTGCAGGTTCGGTGCATGTAGAGGCGAACTGTTATCTCGGGCAGAGCTGCACCATAAAACAGAATGTGACGATTGGCGCCGGCAGCCTGATTGGCATGGGCGCCGTGGTAACAAAGGATGTGCCCCCAAGATCAGTGATTATCGGAAACCCGGGGCGTTTTTTGAGAGTGAGATGAGCCGAATATCGTTATTGGAGAACGGGCAAACGAGCTTGCAGGTCATTAGCCAGAAACAGATAAAAACGCAGCGCATCTATGTTCCACCGAGTCAGCGCCCCGGTGGGCTCGCCGTCTGGCGAGAGATGGTCGGCGAAATCATCTCATCACGTGAGCTTGCTTGGCGTTTCTACATACGAGATTTCTCGGTGCGCTATCGCCAATCGGTGCTTGGTTATCTGTGGGCCATCATTCCTCTCATTCTTTCTACAGCGACTTTCGCGTGGTTAAATCGCGCGAATATTTTGCCGGTTCGAAGCACTGGCCTGCCATACCCCCTCTTTGTGCTGCTGAACACGGCGGTGTGGCAGCTGTTCGCCAGCGGTTTTTCTTCAGGCACGCAGAGCCTCGCGAGCGCTGGTTCGCTGATCACCAAGATCAACTTTCCGAGAGAGACCTTGGTGATAGCAGCATTCGGCCAATCGATTTTCGAATTTCTTCTTCGCGCAGTTCTCGTGCTGATCGCCTTTGTCCTGTTTCGCACCACGCCACATTGGACGATTATATTTGTGCCGATCTGCCTCATGCCGCTTTGCCTGTTAACCCTCGGGCTGGGTTTTATCTTCTCTATGGTCAACGGCATTGTAAGGGACGCCGGGCAGGTCATAACGCTGCTGCTTTCAATATGGATGTTTCTCACTCCGGTAATTTATCCGCCGCCAGCATCTGGTCTTACGCTGAGAGCATGTCTGTTGAACCCAATCAGCGCTTATATCGTTGCCGCGCAGGACCTAGTTATACGCGGATATCTTACTCAGCCAGCCGGCCTCGGAGCAGCCTGTTTAATCAGTCTGGCGTTGTTTCTATTCGGCTGGAGGCTGTTCCACTTTACGGAAGCTAGAATCGCGGAGCGAGTCTAATGCTGGCTGTTACGCGCAAACCGATATTGTTGCTTGGTTACAGGTTGGGAGCGGCTTAGTGTCCGAAATAGCGATCAAAATGGATTCTGTTTCGAAGAAGTTCTGCCGAAAGCTGAAACAGGGAATTCTCTATACTGCCACGGATGTTGCGCGGGATATAATCGGCCTGCGCGCGCCGTCGAGCGCTTTAAGAAAGGATGAGTTCTGGAGCGTTCACGACGTAAGTCTTGAACTGAAGCGCGGGGAATGCCTCGCCATTATTGGCTCCAACGGAGCCGGCAAGAGCACCATCCTAAAGATGCTTAACGGCATCTATATGCCGGATACCGGGTGTATCGAGGTGAACGGACGCGTTGGTGCGTTGATTGAAGTTGGCGCCGGCTTTCATCCGATGCTAACGGGCCGGGAGAACGTGTATGTTAATGGCACCATTCTTGGCATGTCGCGCAGGGAGATCGACGAGAAATTTGATACCATCGTAGAGTTCGCCGGGCTAGACAGTGCTGTTCTGGACGCACCAATTAAAACCTATAGCAGCGGTATGTACGTCCGGCTCGGGTTTTCGGTGGCCATACACACTGAGCCCGATATCCTGCTGGTAGATGAAGTCCTCTCTGTCGGCGATATACGCTTCGTCGGCAAATGCCGCCAAAAAATCGCTGAAATCCGCCAGAAGGGCGTCAGTATTATTCTGGTTTCACACAGCCTGACGTTGGTTGAGGAGACCTGCGATAGAGGCATGGTTCTTGCGAATGGAAGGGTTGCCTTCGAAGGCTCTGCAAAGGCTGCCGTACAGGTGTACAGGGAATCGGTAGGTGTATCGGCGACCAGCGAGAGAAGCGTGCTCCGACATGAGGAGACTCTTCTGAGCCTTGTGGCTGGCGATCTGCTTTCAGTTACAGGTGTACCCGTCACCACGGTAACGAGTGGCGATAATCTGCTGCTTGATGTGTTAATTGCGGCGCGATCCGAGGTAACCTTCGGCCGGTTCGCAGTGTGGATCATAAATACGGTTAACGACCAGATTGCTGGAGTAGGGTATCAGGTCGTGGGCAAAGATTTGTCGCCATTTTCATCAGGGACGATCCGTTTTTCGCTGCGCTGCCAGCTGATTCCTGGCGAATACCGTGTTGGCGTAACATTTACTTTGAATGATGTGCATAAGCTGGTTGATGAGTTTCAACCATGCTCCTTCACGGTGCTCCCTCGGCCCGACACTTATGATCTGACCGTTGGCGTTTACATGCTCGACCTTAAGACGGTTAACCACTCAAGCGGAGCTGTGGCGGACTGAGACATATGACAGAATTGCCTTCCTATAATCGAGTTGCGGCGGACGTGAGGCTCGGAACCGGCGTTAGACTCTTCGGGTTTGTTAACCTCTATGGCTGCGTTATCGGCGATGAGACGAGAATCGGCGCATTCGTAGAGGTTCAAAAGAACGTTAGCATCGGAGCTCGGTGCAAAATATCCAGCCACACGTTCATTTGCGAGGGCGTTACAATTGAAGACGAAGTTTTTGTAGGGCACGGGGTGATGTTTCTTAATGATACAGATCCACGTGCAGCCATAAACGGCCGGCTTGCAACCGAGCATGACTGGAAGTGTTTGCCAGTGCGAGTGTGTAAGACGGCATCGATCGGCAGTGGCGCGGTAATTCTCGGTGGCGTAACCATCGGCGAAGGCGCATTAGTTGGAGCGGGCGCCGTGGTAACGAAGGACGTCGATGCGCACAGCGTAGTCGCTGGCATTCCCGCCAGATTGCTTCGAAGCAGAGTTACGGATGGAGTAGATACGGATATGACGGACGACCGCCCTGAATTGGATGCGAAGCCTCTGCCGCTCACCGAACCGCGTCGGCAGCTTGAGAACGCCGCACTCCGCGATCAAATACTGGCCGCAGTTACGGACGTAATCGACAGCGGAGCCTATGTGCTTGGTCCCTACGTGGCATCGTTCGAGCGGAGCTTCGCCGCCTCGGTTGGCAACGGGCAATGCATTGCTGTAAACAGTGGCACGAGTGCGCTGCACCTTGCTTTGATTGCAGCCGGTGTTGGCCCGGGAGATGAGGTTATCACCTCGCCGCTAACCTTTGTCTCCACCGCATGGGCTATCAGCTATATCGGCGCAAAGCCCGTGTTTGCAGACATCGATCCCGACACGTTTTGCATCGACCCGCGTGAGATTGCAGCGAAGATTACCTCCAGGACAAAGGCAATCGTGCCGGTGCACCTGTACGGCCAATGCGCGGATTTAGATTCCATTCTGTCCGCTGCCAATGAGCGCGGCATTCCAGTAATTGAAGATGCAGCACAGGCGGCTGGCGCATTGTATGGCGGAAAACCGGCCGGGGGAATCGGGCTGCTTGGCTGCTTTAGTTTCTACCCGAGTAAGAATCTGGGAGCTTGCGGCGAGGGCGGTGCGATTGTTACAAATGACGATGCCATCGCTGCTAGAGTCCGTAACTTGAGGGATCACGCACAGCCGAAACGCGGCCACCACGAAGAGCTCGGCTTCAACTACAGGATGGATGCGATACAGGGAGCAGTGCTTGGCGCAAAGCTGCCGTACACCTGCCAATGGACAGAGAAGCGCCGGGAGCGAGCTGATCGGTACCACACTGCGCTCAAAATGATATCGGCAGATGTTTTGAAGCTTCCGACAGAAGCGGCAAACTGCAGCCACTCGTGGCATCTGTATTCGGTTCGACACGAGAATCGAGACTGGCTTAAGAGCATGCTTGCAGAACGCGGCATCACAACAGCGTCGCACTATCCGATACCCGTTCACCTTCAGCCTGCATACGCCCATCTCGGACACAGGCCCGGCGATTTCCCTGTGGCGGAGAACGTTGCGAACCATTGCCTTTCGCTGCCCCTATTCGCTGAGATGACGGATGCAGAGCAAGACAGAGTAATCGCGGCATTATCCGATCTCTGTTCGAACGCACATTAACAGCTGACTTTTAATCTTAAACAGGAATGTTAAATGACTGAATGCATACTGGATGGCTCCAGAGTTTTAGTGACGGGGGGAGCCGGGCTAATTGGATCTCACATAGTCGACCAATTGATTGACAAAGGCGTCGGCGAGATCCGAATTCTGGATAATTTCGTGCGCGGCCGCATGGCCAATCTAGAATCGGCACTGGCCACCGGTGCGCCAATCGAGATTATACAGGGCGATGTTCGAAACCTGAGCGATGTTGAACTTGCCATTAATGGCTGCGACTATGTTTTCCATCAGGCTGCCATCAGGATTACTCTTTGTGCCGAGCAGCCGCGCGAATGCCTCGAAGTGCTAGTGACTGGTACTTTCAATCTCTTTGAAGCTGCCGTTAAGGCGGGAGTGAAGAAGATCGTTTACGCATCCTCGGCGTCGGTCTATGGTGCCGCAGAAACCTTCCCAACTGCAGAATCCCACCACCCTTACAATAACCGCACCATGTATGGGGCGGCGAAAACAATGAACGAGGGCATCGCCAGAAGCTTCAACGAGATGTATGGAATGCCCTCAGTTGGCCTTCGCTATTTCAACGTATATGGCCCGCGAATGGACGTTACAGGCGCATATACGGAAGTCTTTATACGGTGGCTGGACAGGCTTGAACAGGGGCTCCCGCCACAGATTCACGGTGATGGCGCCGCGACGATGGATTTCATTTTTGCAGATGATATAGCGCGGGCAAATATACTTGCGATGGAGGGTGAACAGACCGACGCCGTGTACAACATTGGCTCTGGCAAAGAGACTTCGCTCAGGGCGCTGTGTGATGCTCTTTGCGCGGCATCCGGGAATTCAGGGATAGTGCCGGAATACCATCCAGCGCGCAAAGTTAACCCAGTGCCGCGACGACTCGCGGATGTCGAAGCGGCTCGACGAGATCTCGGCTTCTCGGCACACGTGGATCTTCAAGAAGGGCTGAGCAGACTTGTCGCGTGGCGAAAGCGGGAGCTCTCAGACAAGGCAGCCAAAGGATGCACCAATCCGTGAAACAGATACCGGTTGCGCGCCCACATTTAGGTGAAGAGGAAGCGGCTGCAGCCCGCGATGCCATCCTCACTGGATGGGTGACGCAGGGTCCGCAGGTAGAGGCGTTTGAATCCGAGTTTGCATCGATGACCGGCGCACCATTTGCTTGCGCCGTTTCAAGCTGCACGGCTGCGCTGCACATGGCGCTTGTTGCGCTTGGCATTGGCGATGGCGATGAAGTGATTACGGTGAGCCACAGCTTTATAGCAACGGCTAATGCCATACGATATACGGGAGCAAAACCCGTTTTTGTGGACATTGAACGAGACAGCTGCAATATCGATCCGGAACGGGTTGAAGCCGCCATTTCGCCGCGAACGCGAGCCATCCTTGCGGTACATCAGATCGGGCATCCCTGCGATCTCACGAGAATCCTGCATATAGCACAGCACCATTCGATACCAGTGATAGAAGACGCAGCGTGTGCCGTGGGTTCGGCGATACGGATGGACGGCAGTTGGCAGATGATTGGCAAACCACATGGTTTGATCGCGTGCTTCTCATTTCATCCGCGAAAGGTTCTGACGACGGGCGAAGGCGGGATGATAACCACGTCCGAACCGGATCTACTTAAGAGATTCACGCTTCTTCGCCAGCATGGGATGACGCTGACAGATCGGCAGCGGCACAACTCCACACAGGTTGTATTTGAGGAGTATCCGGAGATCGGTTACAACTATCGAATGACGGATATTCAGGCTGCTATCGGCAGAGTTCAGCTTCGAAAGCTTCCGCGATTGGTTGCCAGGAGACGAGAGCTGGCTGCACGCTACTCTGAGGCTATCGCCACCATAGATGGCATCGAATGCCTGCCGCTGCGCAGTTGGGAAACCCCTAATTTCCAGTCGTATGCGATACGTGTTTTGCCACACTTTTCTATGGATCGCAACGCACTGATGCAGTTTCTCTTAGCCCGGGGTATAAGCACAAGGCCAGGGATAATGAATGCACATCAGGAAGGAGCTCATCTGGAACACAACCCCGTAAGTTTGCCCAATTCGGAAGATGCGCGCAACTCAATGCTCTTGCTCCCTCTGTTTCCCGACATGACGAATGTTGAGATTTCTTACATTATCGATGAGCTCAGGGCCGTATCGCAACAGGATTGACGGCATATTCAAGATCTTTCGATATCAGGTTTAACAGAATGCGCAGGTAGCCTGTGCTGTGTTTTATTACCCCTGTGCATTTAGAATTGAAGCCGGACCATGGATGGCAACTTGGTGGAAACAGTCTCTGAGGCCCCCGGAGATTCAGGTCCTGTTTTCCTTGAAAATCAGAAACCTGGCACTGCAGACTGGCGGCTTTCTTGCCCTGCAATTAATCGTGAGATTGAGGGTTATGCCTCCGCGACGAGCATCGCATACGATGAACTGCTGCAGCTCTTTATCAGCACTTCCGAAATAGAATATCACCTCGAGATATTCAGAATGGGCTGGTATCAGGGGCTCGGCGGGCGGCGCGTTATTGGCCCGATCCGGCTTGCCGGCACGAAGCAGTCGGAACCGGAGCCAGACCCTGAAACTGGATTGGTGGAGTGTTGTTGGACGTCAGGCTATGAGCTGCAAATTGCATCAAGTGAGCGTGCAAACTGGGTTAGCGGCTGCTTTCTCGCAAAGCTAACGGCTCTAACCAGCGGCAAACAGGCGTATATACTTTTTGTCCTGCGCGACGATGATAGAAGGGCCGCTATCCTGTTTCAGTCCAGCGTCACCACTTTTCAGGCATATAATTGCTGGGGCAGTAAATGCCTCTACAGCTATTTGAGCCCCACCGGTAAGGCTGATAAGGTTTCGTTCAACAGGCCCTACGCGCTAACCAGAAACAGCGCAAATCTGTATGGAGTTGGTGCATCGGATTTTCTTATAGGAGGAGAAGCGGGTTCACCCGCAGGCTGGGAGTATTGCGCCGTACGATTTCTTGAAATGCATGGCTGCGATGTAAAGTACAGCACTAATGTTGATACTCACAGAGACGGTGCGCAGCTTGGAGCTGTCCGTTATTTCCTCTCCGTCGGGCACGACGAATACTGGTCGAAGGAGATGCGCAAGCACGTTGAAAGCGCCAGAAGCAGTGGCACGAATCTCCTGTTTCTGGGTGCAAACTGCTGCTACTGGCAGGTACGATTTGAGCCGTCGCAGATTACCGGGCAAGCGAACAGAACCCTTGTATGTTACAAATTCCATACCATCGATTTTCAAGGAACGGTTACTCGGGATCCACTAAGTCTATCTACAATGGCTCATGATCACGACAGAATAACGATTCGATGGCGCGACTCCTTAACGAGCAGCAAGAGGGCAGCCATGCCAGAGCAGGACCTCATTGGCATAATGTACCGATTCAAGGGGGATGATGCAAAGGACGACATGAAGCTCCTGAATACAGACCACTGGGTATTCGCTGGCACCGGCGTGCGACGTGGAGATGTTCTGCCGCTGCTGATTGGATATGAGTTCGACAGGATTCACGGAGTCAAAGCCAACAACCTTACAATACTTGCAGAGTCTCGCTGCTCTGGAGGACGGCTCCTGGGGATTTTGATGCGGACTAGACTAGGCAGACGCATTGGAGAGAGACGCATACGGGCGGTTGAACGGCTGCTGGTACGAGGTTACATTCCGCAGCAAAGTGGCGATCGGCAGTCCTCTCTATCACATATGACCATAACTGAGCCTGAATCTGGTGGATATGTGTTTGCAGCGGGCACGATTAACTGGTGCTGGGCGCTGGATGATTGGGGAACAGACCAGCGAGAATCGAGGCTAAGTCGTGTTGCTCAGCGCATGATACTGAATCTGCTCGAGAATATGCCGAACAGACCCAGCATATAGCGAGCGAATGGAATCCGTTACTCCTGTTCTTGAAACATCTAAGGTTACATTTACGAGCAGGAAAACAGAAGATCTGGAGCGGAAGATTGAGACGTACGCAGTCAAAGCTTTTCGGTTTGTGCGGCCTCGCACTTGTGACCCTGTTAGCTCTCGTATCTAGAGCCTGCTGGGCCGAAGGAGATTCAACGATGAAGGAGGCGCCTCTGCCCGGTGGGATCGTCGGGCTCTATGTGCATCAGCATTGGCCCTATAACCATCCCTATGCCGCGCGAACCTGGACCGTAGAGGACTGGCGAGGCTTCGCCGACGGCATTCACAAGCTAGGTTATAACACCGTTCTCGTCTGGCCCATGCTGGAGATCATGCCCGATCCGCTCACCTCGAGCGATCGTGCGTTTCTGGCGCGTATGCACGATGTGATCGATATGCTTCACTCCGAATTCGGGATGCGCGTCTACTTCTGCCTCTGCCCGAATATCCATTTTCGGTCCGGCGCGGCGCGGGCCAGCTTTACCACAAGGCACTACTACTGGAGCGATCAGCTCGTAAACCCGGCAGACCCGAAGGCGATGCAGGATCTTATCGCCTGGCGAGAAAGGCTGCTGAAGCCTCTCGCCGCCTGTGACGGCATAACGATTATCGATAGCGACCCGGGCGGCTATGCGGGTTCAAAGAACGAAGAGTTCGTGCATCTGCTGGGCGAGCATCGTAAGATGCTGGATCGGCTGCGTCCGGGCATTGAGCTGATCTACTGGATGCATGCCGGCTGGCAAGGCTGGAGTCGCTTCTACGAAACCGGGCAACTGATTCTTGGCACTCCCGAAGAGCAGACCGATGTGCTGACCAGGGTGAAGGCGCTGAACCCCGAGCCATGGGGCATCGCAAATGGGCTCCCCTATGCGGAGAAACTTGGGATTGCGAGCCGGGTAATTCGGTTCAACTATGGCCTCATCGAGGGCGAACCTTCCTTCCCACGAACGAACTTTGGCGGAGAAGCTGCCTATAAAGGCTCGCAGGAGGCAGGGCCGCGCGGAGTGCTGGGCAACGCGCAAACGCATTGCGTTCAACTTCCCAATATCTTCGCCTTCTCGCGCGGCGCAACTGGCAGGTCACTGACCGATAGCGACTACGTCGATTTTGCGAACGATCTGATCCCGGGGCAGGGCAAGCAGATCGTTCAGGCATGGAAGAACCTGCAGGGAAGCGATGCCGCAGTGATGCTCTCCGACTCTGGGGCACTACAGGCCCTTACAGACGATCAGCTAACCTCAGGCAATCTTGGCGGCCTGCTTTTCGGCAGCCCGAGGCGATTTGTTACTGATCTCGCGATGCAGTTGAAACTGCGTGCTGCGGTGATCAAGCTCGATAAAGCCCCGGATACGCCGAAAGCGCTGAAGACCGCGCTGCGTGGTGTAACTCAGGCGCTGGTAACCTGGCAGCATCAGCATGGTTATCAGAACAACTACTGGGACCCCGAACTGCATCGCGCGCTGCATCGACTGAAATCGCCCGAGATCGACAAGGTGCTGAACATCACCTATGAGGCGAAGCCACCGTTTGAGGCTGGCCGCACGGCGCCACAGCAAGTTGCAGCCAATTTCGCCACGATTGAGACGTACACCACGCAGCTCATCACGGCAATGAAAGCCGCATTAAAGTCTGAGAAGTAGTACGTATCTCCGAAAACTGGCAGTGGCACTGTATTAGCCTCTCTGTGCTGCACTCATCGAAGATAGAGGACGAAGCTGACTCATGCCGCAATGAGGGGCAGATTCGGCTCAGCTTTGCCACTGGCATTGTCAGGTTAGGAATACTCGAATGGACACATTGATCAAACCGCAGGTCGACCGCAACTGGTGGCGGCAGGGTCTCGACTTTTCTCGATTGCCGAATATGGTCACAGAAAGCCCTGGGCCAGAATCGCGCAAACTGCATGGCAAAACGGTGGACACCTTTAAAGGGCTCTCCTCACAGGTGCGGCTGCACCCGGTCTGCTTTAAGCAGGGGTTCGGCGTTACGCTCACCGACGTCGACGGCAACACCTACATCGACTTCTCATCCGGTATCTATGTCACCACGCTTGGCCACTGCCACCCGAAGGTCTCTGAGGCGGTCGCAAAGGCGGCGCACACGCTGATGAACTGCCACGACTTCACAACGCCAGTTAAGGCCGAACTGCTGGAGAAGCTGGTTTCGATTTTGCCGGATGGCGTCAATGGCGTTCAGCTCTACGACTCCGGTACGACGGCCGTAGAGGCTGCGCTTCGTGCCGCACGGGCCCACACCGGCAAGCACGAATTCCTGAGCTGTTTTATGGATTTCCATGGGAAATCGGGCCATGCGGTTAGCCTCGCGAAGATGAACAAGACCAACGGCGCCGGGCGCGCCGAAGGGTTCTACATGGTTCCTCGGCCGAACCCGTATCGGCCACACTTCGTTAAGTCGGATGGCATGATCGATTCGGATGCCTATATCGCTTTTTATGACGAGTTCGTCGAAAACGCGACAACAGGTCAGCTTGCTGCATTCGTGATTGAGCCGATTCAGGGCTGGGGCGGCTCAGTGATGCCTCCCGAAGACTTTTTCCCGAAGCTCAAGAGCTTCTGTCAGCGACGGGGCATGCTTCTCATCGCCGATGAAGTGCTGACCTGTATGGGTCGAACAGGCAGCTACCTCGCGCTGGAGCATTGGGATACCGTGGCCGATATCACCACGCTGGGCAAGGGATTCGGGAATGGCTTCCCTGTCACCGCCATGGTCGCACATGAGACCGTCAAGGATGCCTTCGATAGGATCTCGGCATCCACAAGTTATGGTGGCAACCCGATGGCCTGTGCTGCGGCGCTCGCCTCGATCCAGGTGATCGAGGAGGAGGATCTGCTGAGCAACGCGCAGATGCTGGAGCGGTACTTTGAGCGCAGGATGGAGAGCATGAAGGCGGCCCACCCGATGATCGGGGATGTGCGCGTTAAGGGCTGCCTGCTTGGGATTGAACTGGTGAAGGATCGCGATACCAAAGAGCCGTTCGATGAGGCCGGCAAAAGGGTCTACCAGAAGGCGTTCCGCAAAGGGCTCGCCTGGATACCAGCGGGCCACATTCTGCGCCTCTCGCCGCCGATTATTATGGATCAAGAGATCGCGGTGAAAGGGATGGATATCGTCGAAGAGGCGATAGCGGAGACCGAGAAGGAGCTGGGATACGCATGAGTTCCGTAGACTGGACCCTCGATTTTGAGCTTAAGGGAGTGGAACGGGAGGCGCAGCTAGCGGCGGCCGAAGCGATGATCAAAGGCTGGGGACTGGTGATGCCGCCATGCGAACCTCTGGCGATCCATTTCGGGCTGAACGATTTCCGAACTATCGGCGAGGTGGAGTACTGGATCGTCAACGACACATCCAATCAGTACTGCGGAAAATTCTTGTTCCTGTTTGAAGGGCAGCGCTGCCCTCTGCACTACCATCGAATGAAGGACGAGACTTTCTACGTAATGCGCGGTTCGGTGAGCATGCACGTTGACGGCGAAGATTTCGTGCTGGAAACAGGAAGTGTTTACAAGATGGCGCCGGGCAAAAACCATACGTTCTCGGCCATCGGTGGGCCGGTGCTGATCCTTGAAGTCTCGCTGCCCTCGATCGAGGGAGACAACTTCTTCGCCGATAAGCGTATCGGGCGCTCCGGCGTAATCTGAGATGGTGCGCTGCCTGCTGGCTCTGGATCTCGGCACCTCATCGTTTAAGGCTGGCGTGGTTGTCGATTCTGAACTGATTGCCGAACCGATAGTCGTGCCGTATGCGCTGGATATCGCTGGCGAAAGCGTCACCTGCCCGCTTGAGCGCTACATAAAGGCTGCTTTGGAGTCGCTGAGAACTGTGGCGCAGACGGCACGGGCGGAAGGCCTTGTTCCGGATGCGATAGGCATCGCATCGCAGGCGCAGACCTTTGTGGCATTAGACGATTTGATGCGTCCGCTCGGCGATGCCATTGTCTGGACTGATAATCGCGGTGCGGCAGAGGCTGCGGCTCTTAACGATAGGATCGCTCCGGGCGAGGCGTGGTGTGGGTTTGCACAGGTCAGCGGACAGCAGTTTCTTCCGAAGGCTGCTGCGCTGTTCAAGAACGACAACGTTTATAAGGCGCGAGTGAAGCGCCTGCTGCTGCTGAATGAGGTCACTGCATTCGCACTCACGGGAGTTGCATTTGGCGATACCACTAGCCAGGGCATGGGCGGATTTTATGACATCGGGCGCAGATGCTTTGCCGAGAGAGCGTTTGAGCTGACGGGCATTGATCCTGGGCTGCTAGGTCCCGAGATTGGGCCGGCAGGTTCGATCTGCCATCCCTTGACCGCAGAAGTCGCGAGCCATCTGGCCCTTGGGCAGATACCGGTCTACCTGTGCGGGAACGATCAAACCTGCTCGGCGGCGGGCGTACTGCCTGTCGATTCTGTGGGCATTCTGTGCAATTTCGGCACGGCGATGGTCGCCTACTCGCGCCGCAGCGAACGTCCGGTTGGCATCCTGCCCGATCAGATCGCGGGGATCGATCCGCTTACCGGTAGGTACTTCCTGCTCGGAGTTGAATCCGAGTGCGGGAACGTCATTCAGGCGCTTGCAGACCGGCTGTTTCCACACGACAGCCTTGAAGGAATGTTACAGAGGCTGATTAATGCAGACGCGACTGTGAATAGCCGCTGGGCTGCGGAGGTCGTAACGCTGGCGCTGGCAAGGCGCGGCGAACTGCCGGCCGATGCGACCTCTGCAATCCGGGATAGAATCGGAATTGCACATGCCGTGATCGATCGATTTGCGGGGCGACTGAACAGCCTGCTGGCAGAGATGGGCGTCATCTCGGATAGCGGCGAACAGATCGCCGCCGGCGGATTGGCAAAGAGCGACGCGTGGATTTCGCTGCTCTCCGCAAGAACTGGGCAGCGGTTTACGTGCGTAGAAAACGAGCAAGCCGCCCTGATCGGCATCGCGAAGGTATTGAAATATTAAGGAGCACTTATTTTGGAACACCGTTTTGAGTATCTCACCTCAGTGCAGATCGGCGAGCAGGTCGCTCGCAAGCCGCTGCTGATCATGGGCATCGGCACCATCGAAGAGCATGGGGCGCATCTGCCGACAGGCACGGATCTGTTCATCACGCAGCGGTTTATGGACGACTTCGCCGCAAAGCTAGATGCGGAGACCGACATTCCTTTCCTTTCCCTGCCTGCGATCTGGACCGGCTACTCTGGCGCAGAGATGCAGCGCTGGCCAGGCACCATCCGTATGCGCACGCGGACGGTGATGGACATGATGCGCGAGATCATCGGATCCCTATGCGAGATGGGATTCGAGAAAATATTGGTTCTGAACGGGCACGGGCATCATACGGAGCTATTGCGGGTGGTCGCGAGAGAGATCGCCGACGATCACAAGGTCTACTGTGCGGTCTCCAATTTTCTCTATCTTGGCGCGGCCGAATACAATGCCGTGCGACAGGGTGGGGCGGGCAGCAGCATCCATGGCGGCGAGGATGAGACTGCCGTGATGCTGCATTACGACTACGATATCGACACTTCGCTCTACACCGACGTGGACCATGTGAACCATCATACGCCCTATATCGCCGGCGACAATTTTATCGGATCGTCGAAGGTATTCTGGTCAACCTGGCATGTGCACAAGAGTCACACCGGCCTCCTCGGCGACCCCACCCCCGCCACAGCCGAAGCCGGCCGCGTACTGATCGAGGCATGCCTGAAACACTTAACGGAGTTCACGAAGGAGTACTACGCAGGGCCGAAAGGCGCCGCATTTCCTCCCTCGCCCCTTGTGGGCCCTACGCCCTGTATCCATCGTAACTCGGGCGGGCGCAGTGTACCTGGGCCGGGGTGAGGGGTGATTGGGGGCGAATCTCCGAAAGCAGATAGTGGCGCAGCATTTCCTCTCGCATCTGGCAGACATGGTATGGTAGGGGTGCCTGCTTGCGGCGCCCTTAACCAATCCGCAATCCGCTTCCATTGCTGCACCCAATTACCCCATTACCGCAGTCGTGCTTTCGCACCCCCCTTCATTTCGACATGAAATATAACTCATTTGGCGAGGGAACAATTGAAATGCACGTCGTGGAGCGAAGCGACCTGAGACAGCGATTACCTAGTGCAGGCGATTGAAATCCCCCACCTGCCAAACGAGATCGCCTCCTATCTGATGAATCAAAACAGGCAATCCGATTGCACTCTGCTGTGCGAAAACAGCTATAACGATGTAAGAAAATAAATACGTAAACTACAAAAGCGCATACGTGCATGGATTTATCAACACATGGAAGCCGAGAATAAGGCACACAATATTGACGACAAGGTTCTCAAAGCAATCCGCTCACTGCGAAAGGACAATCCTTTACGCCAGCAGGCGGAGAAGATTTTAGCTGATCCGAGTTCGTCGATAGAGGATTTGCATCCAATGCTTCAAGCGTTGACCTCACGTCGGTTCCGCAATAGAAGCAAAATCGTTGCTGCGGCGTGGATTGCCTCTAGCGCAAACTGGTCTTGCGAACAACGCGAAATGATTACTCAACAGCTGTGCAAATCGCTGCGGTGGGCTATGTCGGGCTGGAGTGGAGGTTTCGGGCTGTCGTGGCTATATAGTATATATGTCGTTGTTGCCCTGGAACTATTTGCTGCGTACTACTTTGGGCTTGGCAGCGCATTCGCCTCTTTGTCATTTGCGGCGTACATGCTGGTTATGCTTGCTCTAACCAAACGTGAAACATTTTCGAAGTTAATACAGGCTCGTGTAACACTTGAAGCGCTCAGCAAACTGGCGGATCCAGCCAGCCTGGGAACAAGTGTGAATGCCACCAAACATGCGGCAGTTCGAGATGCAGCAACTGCAGCACTCGCGAGAATCACCGCAAATCTTCGTCCTGAGCACTATGGCGCCGTTCCAAACGATACTGTTCCTTCACTCTGCAAAGCGCTTGACTGGGCGAACCCTGACGCATCTCAGATAATTCTGAATGCTCTCGCTGTGATTGGAGATGGTCGAGCCATTCAGATGGTCGAACGCATTGTCCAAAATCCGGCAACTCCTGAAATTGGAACAGCAGCTTTCGAGCTTTTGCCCATCCTGCGCCAGCGCGAGATGGAAAGCAAGGCTCCCACTCAGCTTCTCCGAGCGGGGTCGAGGCCGTATGATAAGGAAAGTGAGTTGCTGCGCGCTGCGGTTTGTACAAAGGCTGATGAACCTGAGTTGTTGCTGCGGGCTTCGATTGGCAATGCGGAGGAGCCGAGATGACGGCAACCATCCTCCGCAAAGCAGGCGCGAAGGAGTAAATCATGCTGACGGCGTCGATGCTGATCACCTCCATATGTACTGACAATACTGAAGTGTTTCTGGTGGATCTGGAGACTGGAAATGCTTGCAATCTGTCCCGAAGCCCCAGCTCAGATAACCGGTATCCGTGCTGGTCGCCAGATGGAAACCGAATCGCGTTTACCTCCAACCGTGATGGTCAATACAATCTCTACGTAATGAACGCAGATGGCAATGACGTTCGCCTCCTGTTCCATACCGATGCAGTATGCTACATGCCAAGCTGGCAGCGAACCGCGTTTGGTGAGCGTATCGTGTTTGGCATGCATGGCGAAATAGCGGAGATGGCAAGTATCCGGCAAGACGGTACGGACCTTAAGATGCTCGGCGAGGGGCACGACCCGACGATCTCGCCCGATGGTAAACAGATCTGCTTTACGGGCCACGTTACGGGCGGTGTCTCGGTGTTCGTTATGGATCTGGATGGCGAGAACAAACGGCAGATCGTTGCAGGAGCAAGTGACGTAGGGGCGACTTTCCCTAACTGGTCTCCCGACAGTAAGCAGATAGTCTATTCGTATCCTGTGGGTGACGCTCTGGAGCTATTCATCACCGATGCGGAAGGGCAGAACATACGGCAGTTGACCCGACTCGGGAAGATCGCAACGCCGGCTGCCTGGTCGCCGGATGGTGAGTGGATATCGTTTCGTTTTACGGACGAAAGGTACTGGAGCGATCCCGAAAGAGCAAGACAGGTCTACGCGGAGAAGCGTGCAGATAAGCGTCCGGTCTGGCTGATCCGTCCGGATGGAACCGGTGCGCATGTTGTCGAGCATTTACGACTTTATTGTGCAATTGATGGCAGTCGTGCCGCATGGCGCCCGGTCTAATGCGGTATTTGGGTTAAGAGGTTATCGCCGGCCCAAAGCAGTACTTGACTTCATGAAACTCACACGACGTTGTCTGGCTGCGCATACGGCAGTGGCGGCGCTTGGCGGCGAATTGCTTGAACCACTCGCTTCGAAAGCCGCGCCCGAATCACCATCCGCACAAGCGCGGAAAGTGGTCGTTCTTCCTCCACAGATGCTCCACGGCTATGGCCGCATATCGGCAACCATTCATTCTTCAAACTCGGATGGCGTCTCACTTGCGACTATCGAATGCGAGTCTGCGGCAAAGGCGCTGCTGGTGCAGGCAAAGTATCTCTCCGATCTGCAGCGGCTGCCCGGAGTAAAGGCGGCCGAGCATCGGTTGCCACATGGCGGAACGGCACGGTTCTGGAGCACTGCTGCCGGTCAGACTGCCTGCTTCGCCAGGCACAACACAGTCCTCATCCTCGCTGCAAATAAACGAGAGATTCCCCCATCGCTCTTTGCGCAAGAGCCCTTAAACTCCGCCACAGCCTCCGAGTTTCACTCCCGCGCAGACGTGCCCATGTACCTGGACCGCTGGGACAAATATGGCCTCCTCTGCTACTTTGGGCCAGAAGTTTTGCCTCCGGGTTCGGACTATGTGGACCAGAAGTGGGACTATGCCAACGGCCTGAACTTCGCGCGAGATAATCAGCTTGGGCTGGTCCCATGGACCTACCCGGTAAATGATGACTTCTTTCCGGGCAGCAGCGTGCAGAGCTGGAGCTGGGTGCAGGAGGCGGCACGGCGGATGAACATCCCCGTACATGTCAACACCCAGATCAACCCTCCGCAACTGTGGCTGGCAAACCGTTACCCCGAACAGACGATGCTCAAAGCGCCACAGTTTCTGGGCGGATACTACGGCGTCGGGCACGACTCCACGGGCCTCAGCGCCATCTCCTGGCTTTCGCAGGAGGCCTGGGATGCCCTGCTTGGCGTGTTTCAGAGCGATGTAAAGCGATTTGCGGCTGATGCCAACATTGTTGGATGGCTCGAACCACATGGTGAAACCTACGAACTGCCTCAGAAGCTGTTTCTGGACTCCGGTCCGTACGCAGACAAGGCTTTCAGCGATTGGCTGCGCCATAAATACGGTTCGCTTCAGGCAGTAGGGCATCGCTGGCACGATAATCCGTCTCGCTATACTTCGTGGGAGCAGATCCGAATGCCTGAGGTGGCAGCGTTTGCCGGTTTCGGCAAGGATGCCATCGATCTACAGGGAGATTGGCGAGTAAAGTACCTTCGTGCGCGGGATGGGCATACCTACACGCACGATGAGGCCCGGGGGCTTGCATCGCCGCCGCCAACCGCGCCCATTCCGCCGGAGTGGCTCCAGCCCGATTATGACGATTCTGGATGGGATCTGCTCTTCGCTCCCGGCAACGATCGCCTGCTGTTCATTGCGCGCAGCCCATTGCTCTATCGGCGCAGCATTACTATCTCACCGCAATGGCTCAACGGTCACAAGAGTGTAAGCCTGTACGTGTGGGAGATTGTTGGTCTGCGTGACGATAAGACAAGCCTTTGGGTCAACGGCACACCTGCTCCGGCAGAAACGCATGGCGCGAACGACCAGCGCTGGACCAGATTTGACATTACCGCCGCAGTAAAGCCGGGCGTCAACCATTTAGCTCTGCTTATGCCGCGGGCAATCATCTGCTACCGCTCTTACATCACGCATGCTGAGCCTGTGCAATATCCTCACCTCGGCCCGCATCTTAACGCGCAATGGGAAGACTTCCTGCAGTGGAATATCGATTCTCGCGGGGCTCAGATCCGGCGCGGCGCCGAGATGATACGTCAGGTGGATCCCCACCGATCCATCAACTTCATGGCGGCTACCGATTATGCGGATCCGGTTCGGCAGGCCTGCAAAGATTATGGCGGGCGATTTCACGATACTGGATCGATGGCAGGATTCTGGACCGACGAGAACTGCCTCTGGATGAGTGGCGCACGCTTGCCGGTTACGGCAGAGCCGGGCAACGGCGCGCCGAATATCCGAGAGCTGCAGCTGTTCTGGGGCAGATGGATTACCGAGGGCGTCAACGGGGTCCACTATTTCCAGAACTGGGGCGAGATCGCGTGGAATCCGGAGGTGCTGGCTGTCTTTCAAGCCAACCGAGTGATGTACGAAGCGGTAGGCAAGTACCATGCTCCGTTCGCACAGGTAGGAGTGCTTTTCAGCCTCCAGAGCCAGTGGCTCACTGGCTTCCCTTGGGATACAGGTCCAGCAGGTGTGGGCGGCTACTACTCTGGCTGGAATGCGGCGATGCACCTCCTCAACCTGTGTCCGCGTGACGGTGTTGGCGCCCTCGACTTTGATGGAACCGATATCGACAGATATCGGGTGATCGTTGATACCAACTCCTCTGTGATGGACGACCATCTCATTCAGGGCATCGAGCGGTACTGTAAGCGGGGAGGCGTGTTCATCACCTACGGGCAGACCGGTCGCAGCTCTCCGCTGGAGCCCGACGGTTGGCCGATAACGCGGCTTACACGAACGCATGTTGTTCGTGCCAACGGGCCAGGTGGAACCGTTTCGCCCGCACCGGGGCAGAAGGTATACCGGAGAGAGCCGAAAAATGCTTCGGGTTTGCGCCTGCAGGCAGTAAACAGCGAGCCCCTGTTGCTATGGGAAGACGGGACAGCGGCAGTCTGCATGCGGCGACTAGGGTCCGGTTATATCATTCACTTTGGTATGGAAGTATCCGGCGGCGATTTTGTAGAGTGGATAAAGCCACTGTTAACGCACTTTGGCGCCACGGAGCGCCCGGGCGCCAGCGTAACACCTCAGAGCGGGCTGCACTTCCGACATTTCATAGGGAACACTGGCCTTCACGACGTTTGGGTTGTCTTCAATGAGTCGGATTCACCGATAGCTTTCGATATCAATTTTAGGGCAGACCTGCATCCAGCCAACGTGATCGATATCGTAACGGGCGAAGCTCAGAAGATCGAACGCAATCCGAGCGGCGACACGATCCCGGGCATGGAGCTCGCACGCTGGCAGACGCGCATGTTTGTCTCCGCACGATCGGATGTCGCAGGCTCACCATTGGAATGGCTAACGCTTCAGCGAGGCTGGCATCAGGGTACCCAGAGTCCGCCAGCGAAGAGGCTGCCATCGCCGGAAGAGCTTCAGCGCTTCTCCCTGGATCTCACCAGGGGCTGGGCCCTCAAGATGGCTCCGGGCGTCGACGACGATGGGGCGCATCGGATGCTATCGCCAGATTTTAACGATCAGACCTGGGAGCGCAGAACGCTCGGGCAGTATCTGTACCCGGGAGACCACAGCCAGAAGCGGCTGCTGATGCGACGAACGTTTACTGTGCCCGCACACTGGCCAGCTGCATCACAGATCGCGCTGTTTGCGGATATTCCCTACGCTCAGTTCTTTCACGAGACAAGAATCTTCATTGATGGTAAGCCCTGGGCCGAGGGCAGAAAGACGGTCGACGGACCCTATTTTGATACCGTTGGCGGAGTTTTCATCCCGGGCTCGAAGCATCTGATCGGGTTGGATATTGCGACGAAGTCGACTCTCATTGGCTCGCGCGGCCCCATCTGGCTCTCCTGCATCCCGGATGTTGCTGACGAGCATCGCCAGGATCTGGCGGGTGAGTGGGTGTGCTGGTCGGACGCGATTCGCCGCGACGGCACTGCCCATCTGCCCGGCGAGACAAAGGCGATGTACCTGGGACGAAGTGTACAGATCGATGCAAACAGGCAGGGCCGCAGTGTATTCGTATATTGCGAGTCGGAAGGGGATCGGCTTGCGCTGATCGTAAACGGGCATCTGATTCGGCATGGCGATCAGCCGAGGCAGCATCTGTTCATTATCAACATAACACCATTGATACGGTTCGGGGCCGAGAATAAAATCGAACTCGCCGGCAATAGCAATGAGAGGAAAAAGGTCACGCGGATCGAGCTACGGTACTATGCGAAGGCGGAGTATCCGTAGCTGCATCAGAGATACATTTTGGCCACAAAAAGACGCAGAATCAAGGAGACTCCCGCAGCAAAGTTTCGAGATGATGCACATTCTAGCCACAAAAAGACGCAGAACGCACAAAATTTGGCATGGATGCCTGGCGGACCGGCAGTGGTTGCAAACTGGAGGCATGGCGCTCCAAAATTGATCAAAATGCCATGTTCGATTCGTGCAGCACGATGGTAACCGAGCATCTGCGCGGTGTGTGCATCCGTAAGAGACTTTGCACTTTTCAGCTCGACGATCACCTTCCCTTCAACAAATAGGTCTGCTTTAAAATCTCCGAGCAAGGTACCGTCTTCATAGTAAACAGGAAGCTGATGCTGTTGCGCCACAGCGATCCCCAGTTTTCGCATAGATTCGTCCAATTGCTCCTCCTGGATATGCAAATGGATGCGGTCATCAACAACAAACAATCGTCGCTTATTACCGCATCCAACATTCCGAACTTCTAGCGTAAACAACCCGATCATTTATTCCCACATAAGTATGAAGTGGCGGATCGCGAGGTCAATGCCCCATTTTGCGTCTTTTGTGCGTTTTTGTGGCTAAAACCCGCATTTCTTGTGCCTTTTTGTGGACGAGAGTCTTACTTCTTCAGGTGCGCGTCGAAGAACGCGAACATCGCCGCATCTGCGCGTTTGGCGTTCTCCCCGCCGAAGCCATGCCCTGCCCCTTCGATAGGCATCAGAACCGATTCAACGCCGCAGGCTTTCAGTCTCTCGCTAATCCATTCGGCCTGTTCGAAGGCGACATAGTTGTCCTTCGTGCCATGGATGAAGAGCGTTGGGGCTGCGTTCGGCGTTACCCAGTTTAATGGGCTGGACTCGATGTGGCGGAGCCGCGCATGCTCGAGATCGCCTCCCAGAAAGAGAGGAAGCACCTCTGCAGCGTCTACGCTCTTGCCATAGGACTTCGTGAAATCGCTCGGTCCGTACTGGTTTACAACAACCTGAACCGCGCTCGATTCCTTCGGGTTGCCGCCGTCGCCCTCGAACTGCTTCAGGCCAATCGTTACGCCCAGAAACTGAGCCAGATGCCCGCCGGCTGAGCCGCCAGTGACACCAATTCGATTGGGGTCGATATGGTAACGCTTCGCGTTGGCTCGCAGCCAGCGCACACAGGCCTTTACATCGTAGACGGCAGCCGGGAATGGGTATTTCGGCGCGAGACGGTACTCCACGGTTGCTGCCACATAGCCGCGGCGCGCAAACTCCTGCACGAGGCCGTCGTAACCATGACGATCGCCGGCCCGAAATCCACCGCCATGAATACAGAGGATGGCGGGCAGCAGCTTCTTATCGTGCGCTGCCGGATGTGCGATATCCACAAATAGATGCTGCTCGTCCGGATTGGAGTACTCTACGTCCTTTTCGAAGACGATACCCGGCGCCTTTTGGGCCATTGAAGAGCCGGTTAGCCCCGCAGCCAGCGCACAACACAACACAAACGCAGATAGGTCACGATTCAGCTTCATTCAATTCTCCTGTGAGTTGAGAGGGGTGGTTAGAACGAGAGAGCGCCCGCCCGCGTAAGTTCTACTGTACGAGCCGCTGTTCCTGCCAGCGAGGAACGCATCGCAACAGCTCAAAACAGTGCGACCTCTCTGCAGGATAGACTCGTCAGTTTGAAGAAGCGTGAATGGCTAACCGGGTGTTACGGAGATATGAGGCAACCATACATGAGGCAGGATCGATCGGACGTCCCTGAAAAGAGCCGTCGAACAAAAGGCAAGATAGCTAAGGCTTTTGCGATTAGAGTCGCCATATACGGCGGAATCTACCTCTCGATCTGCGCCTACATCGCCTACGTAACCGTGCAGCCAAAACACAGACCAATTCCAAATAGCGCCGCTGCCTTCGGCACGAAGGCGACCAATATTACGTTTCAATCTGCCGATGGTACGAAACTCAGCGGTTGGCTTGTGTCTCCTGGTGAGCATCCAAAAGGAGTCGTTGTGCTCTGCCATGGCATCGACGGAGATCGCACCGCCATGATAAAGCCGGCCCAGATGCTGGTGAAGCATGGGTATGCCGCGCTGCTGTTCGATTTCCGCGCTCGCGGCGAAAGCGGTGGGGATCGCTGCACCATCGGCTATCGTGAAACCGACGATCTGCTGGCTGCCATCGCCATGGTTCGAGCGCGAAGAGAGCTGCAGGGCCTGCCAGTCGGGCTGTTGGGCCATTCGATGGGTGGCGCTGTTGTTCTGATGGCGGCTTCGCGCGCGTCAGATATTCATGCCGTTATTGCGGAGAGCCCATTCGCCAGCCTCGATCACGCCATACATAACCACTTCTCAAGCATCTTCGGCGCGGGAGCAAAACTTATCGAGTCCCCTGTAATCTGGTTCGGTCAGCGTTTAATAGGGAAGCCAGTTGACGATATCGCACCGGCAAAGGTTATCAATCGGATCGCGCCTGGCTCCGTCCTCCTGATACAAGACGCAAACGACAAACTCTGCCCTCCTTCGGAGACGAAACAGCTCATGTCGGCTGCGGGAGACCCAAAAGCGTTATGGACGGTGCCAAATGCCGGGCATGTGGAGGCTGTGGATCGTGCTCCGGACGCCTTTGAAGCGCATATCGACGCGTTTTTCGACCACAATCTCGCGAAGCCTGTCGACGCACATGCCAAACTGCCAACAACGAGGTAATCATGAAACTCAACGCAGATCAGATTCGCTTTTTCGAAGAGCAGGGCTATCTGGCGCTCGATGGAGTGCTTGAGCCCTCCGATCTGGATCCCGTCCAGGCGGCTTACGAAGCGTGGATAGACGAGCGCGCCAGAGAACTCCTTGCCGATGACCGAATTATAGACCTTTATTCTGACGCATCGTTTGACGCTCGCATCGGCTTGCTCGCGGAACAATGTTCCACCATTCTCGATGGCATGGACATCATGCAGGCTCGGCTGCCAGCGATGTGCGGTCTTCTGCAGTGCGCCAATCTGCTGGATGCTGTCGAAGGGCTGGTTGGATCGGAAATCACCTGCAACCCCATTCAGCATATTCGTGCGAAGCCCCCGGATAGAGTTAACTCAAATGGCTACTATGTGGTCCCATGGCATCAGGATGCCGCCGTGACGTGGGCAGAGGCCGACGATACGAATATCGTCACCTGCTGGATCGCGTTTGTGGATGCTACCGTCGAAAACGGCTGCATGGAGGTGCTGCCGGGCGTGTTCAAATTGGGCTATCTTCCCCACCACACCGGCGGAGCGGGAACAACCATTCGTCCGGACGTTCTGCCGGAGGTAACACCGGTGGCTGTGCCAGTGAAACGTGGAGGCGTGGTTTTTATGAGCCGGTTTACGCCCCATCGCTCCACACCCAACAACACCGACATGGTGCGATGGAGCATCGATCTTCGCTACCAGCCTACGGGGCTTCCTACGGGTAGGCCCTTTTATCCGGAGTTTGCAGTGCGCAGCAGCGGAACACCGCAGGCCATCAACTACCTGTCCTGGTCGCAGCGCTGGCAAGATGCGCTGGCTGCTTCACATGGCGTTAAAGCACATCGTGTATAATCTGTGTTCCTAATTCGAGCGCCGTGGGGGCCAGATGACGAAAGAACGGGTAAGCCTGGTTGCGTGCGATACCGGTGCGACGGATGAGCAGATTATCCACAGAACGATCGAAGCGATCGAGATGCTGGGAGATTACGGAGCCGGATTACGGTCTGCACGCAAGATCGCGATCAAGATCAATGCAGGGATCAACCGAGTCGTCCTGACGGATGGCAGGCAGACCGAACTGACAGAGCCAGCGGTTGTCGAGGGCGCCATTCGGGCAATCCGCAAAGTGACCGATGCCGAAATCGTAATCGGCGATGCTCCGACAGATGGCACCTCCTCGGTTCTTTACGAGGCGCTTGGATATCCGGCCAGACTCGCGAAGTACAAGGATGTACGCCTGATCGATTTCGCAAACGACGTGATTGTCGAAACGCCGATGCCACATGCCGGCCCCATGTTCGATACCTACATGATGCCGCTCGAGCTTGTTGAGGCCGATGCCTTCGTTTCGCTAGCGAAGATGAAGGCACACACGAGCGTTGGCTGTACTCTGAGCATCAAGAACCTGTTTGGCTGGCTGCCGACCTCCGTCTATGGCGTGCCGCGCAACTATCTGCACGATAGGCTGATTCGCCTGCCGAGGGTTCTTGCCGATCTTGCCTGCTATTATAAACCGTGCCTCAATGTCGTGGATGGAATCGTCGCGAACAACAACAGCGAGTGGTACGGCGAACCGCTTCATCCCAATGTCATTCTAGCCGGCACCAATTGCGTAGCGACAGACAGCGTGGGCGCACGCGTCATGGGTTTTGATCCCTGTGGCGACTATCCAGACCATCCCTACTTTTATCGCCGCAACGTTATTAAACTCGCTGCCGAGCTTGGCGTAGGGCCACACGATCCCGCGCTAATCGAAACAGTTGGTGTCTCTCCCGATGGCCGCAGCGAACCATTTCATGTTCATCGTTACGATGGCGATACAAAGCGCTCGGAGCAGTTGAGGCGCGGTGCAGATTGTGTTGCGGCGTATCGAGCCAACCAGGATAATCTCGCCGACAGATATCATGAGCGGTATCTGGCGCTCCGCGATGGTGAGGTACTCTGGGACGGTGTAGATATGACCACAATCCAGCGCCTGGAGCACGAGAGCGGGCTCACGTGGGAAAATGTTCCGCAGTACGTCATTCGTTGCGTGCCTTCGTCCCGTAAGATCGAACATACGGAGTGGTATGCTGTGGACGCGGCAATTGCCTGAACCACGTTATTCACGTGTGGTAGGGTCGCCGCTTGCTGCGACCGCGTGCTTCGGATTTTTGAATAGTCCAGGCTAGACCTTTTCCAGATGGAGCTTCCGAACAGAGTTGGCTAACAGAAACCGCAATCGAGACGTGGATAGTGAGTTCGATCTTCACGGCTATACCGCCGAAGAGATGCGGCACGCGCTTCAGCAAGAGTGGCCCGGCTGGAAGGGCATGCAGAAGGTGCGGCTTGTTCACGGCCGTGGCGACGTGCTTCGTTTCGCTCTACCGAAATGGTGCGCCGAGATGGGCATCCCATTTGAGATTGAAGCAAATAACCCGGGATCTGCGCTTATCTATCCCACAAAGCGTAAGATGGTTAACGAGCACCTTACCGTCACTCTGAAAGACAAGGGCCTTTCGCTCACCCCCGAACAGCAGGCGGAGGTGTATGATCCGGTTGCAGCCCAGAAGGCGCGCGCCGCGGAGCGAGTAAGGCAGCAGGAAGAGGAGCGGAAGCGCAAAACGGATGCGATGTCGCAGATACTTGCGAAGCGCAAAGACGAATCATTATGGCTTGCTGAAATAACCAGACTGGACGGAATGGAGAGGCGCCGTTCGGGCAAGGTGGCAGATCGCGATCTGAAGCCTGGTGCGGCTGTTGTCCGCCCACCCTCTGAAATACTCCATCAGGAGGGTTGGTGGAACGCCGAACTGGTGCGCGTTGCCGATACCGATACCGATACGCTGAAGGTGCAGAAGCGCACCGGGCTGGAAAAGCTGGCGCCACCTGTGATCGCTCAGAAACCAGCAAAGCCCTCTTCGCAAGATCCTGCAGCGAAACGAGCGGCCAAAGCGCGCGATTTCGCCGCCGACAATGCCCTGTTTGAAGAGGCTCTTTCCCAGTTTGATGGGGATTAATGAGGCCTTATCTTGTTTCATTAGGTTCCAGACCTTTGGTCTTCATCCGGTAGGCAATGGAGTGGCCCCTCTCCACGGGCAAAAGAGACGGCAGGTTGGTAACGTTCTCGGCTAGTGGATCAGTTAACAGCAGGAGCATCGAGACTCCACTTAGCCTCTTCTGCATTTCTTGGCGGCTTTGCGTGACACTCTTGTCTTTCGTTGCGGCTATACCTACCGGCGAACTTATTTCTTCGGCGTTACCGTTAGCGTCACCGGCGTCACGTACCACACCTTCATCACAAAGTTCACGCTCACATTGGCCATAACAGCAAGTGTGTAGTTCTGAATTGGCGGCGCGTCGGCCGCAGCCCTCAGCGTGATTACTCCCTTTGTCTGCCCCTCGCCGATCGTTACCGCATCGGCCTCCACGGTCACTCCGGTCGGCAGCTGATTTGTAAAGACGCTTCCAAGATGGTTCACCCTCACATCAATCGTGACAGGCTTCGTGTAATCGGCTCTGCGCTTGAGCTCCACCTCAATCTTCGCTGTTCCGCCAGGCGCTAGCGTAATGGAGGGCGTCGATGTGGTAACCACGATGTCATTCGGTTCAGAAATGCCGATGGCTGCCGTGCTAACGTCGAATTGACCCCGGGCGCCTCCCGGGATGTAGATCTCTGTAACGGGCGACGCAGTATGCGTTACGCTGTGTGGCTTGCCGTCCAGGCCATGAACCATCGCGGTGCCAGTGATCTGAACCATGCCCGCGTCGATCTTGGCATCCGGCGCTGCGGTAAAGATCAACGCGCCCTGTGCCTGGCCCGGTGCAAGTGTTAATGGGGACACTGCGATGCCTGCAGGCAAGCCCTTTACATCGACGTGGACCTCTCCGGCAAAACCGTAACGCCGCTCTACAAGGGCAAACCATGCGGTGTGATTACCGGGCGCGATCATTCCGCGATCGGTGTCGAACTTGATCTTGAAGTCGGGAATGAGCCGCTCTGCGGTGAGGTTATAGTAGTATGTGGGCCCTGCATGCCCTGCCAGGTCGCGCACATCGATCGTATAGTCGCCATCGGCCGGAGCGGTCCAATCCAGACGCGAGTCCTTACCGAATGCATCGTCGTTGGCGGCAAGTACAGCGCCTTTTGAATCGCGTATCTTTATCTCGGAGTCTATCTCCGAGTCGATGCGGCGCGCCGTCACCTCAAATCCCCAGGTCTCGCCCTTCTTCGCGTGGTAAGTGTAGCGATCTACCTGATTCTCATGGTCGACCCAGGAGTTAACCCCTCCAGGAAGCTGCAGGGCGCCTCGCGTGACGATGGAGGCTTTCGGCGATGCCGATGCTGGCGCAGCAGAAGGAGCGGGCACAAAAGCCGCCTGCGGAGCATCGGTAACAAGCAGCGGAACCGTGTTTGTGGTTCCACCAGGCAGTTTTAGAGTGGTGTACCAGATACCTGCAGACTGGCTGCCAGGTACATCCAGATGCGCCGTCTGAACTCCGCCAAGGTTGTATCCCACGAGGTGAAGCTCAGCGCTCTGGCCGCGGCGAACTGCGCAGGGAACGGTTGAGACCACATAGGGGCGCGAGGTGACATCGAGACGATACACCCAGTTCTGATTGCCCTGATACCCAACGTCTCGCAGTTCAATAAGATAGGTTCCCGCAGCGGGAAACACGCAGTGCACCATCGGGTCGGCGCGATAGTAGTCGTCGTTGCGCGCAAGCTCATGGCCCGTCATATCCTTGACGACGAGCAGCGGATCAGCGTGAGGCGAGATGTCGTGAATTTTGTCTTCAAGCCTTGCGCACTCGCACGAAAAGGTGATCTCCTGCCCAGCAGTCGCCGTAAACTTAAAGCAATCCACATCCTCTGCAGCCTGAATTCTGCCATTTACAACGCACGGAACCGTTATTAGCTGAGCGTGTTCTGTATCATTGTTGGGCTCAATCTCAGTAATCTCCGGCTCATCGCCGATAACAAGAAGTCCTAAGGACGAGGTTCCGTGATGAGGCGTCGCGAGCCGAAACTCCCGCACGCCCGGCGCGGCATCGGCCGCGACAGTAACGCGCATGGTCACCGACGCTACAACGGGAACGGCATTCGGAGTCTTTGGGTCTTTTGCGGGCCAGCCCTTTTCAGGAGGGACGATCTCTGCCTTCACTCCTTCGCCTTCGAACATCGCCTTATAGGCGGCGTAGAGGTTCGCGCCGCCGCCACCCGCGACGGTGCCGGCCGTAACGACGACGTCGGTCGTCTTGCCGCGCTGCACCCCGGTGGGGAAGCTCGAGATGATCATCGGGAAAGAGGTCTGCGCGACCGATCGTGACGCCGCGCTAAATATGAAGATAAGGGCCAGAAGAGCCCGAAAACATCGAATCTGCATTGAAGTTATGCCCTTCAAGGGTTTGAATCACACGCTGTGCGCGGAGACCACAATTGGACTGCGCCACCATCCGGAGGCGCGTTCTGGCCCCTCTCCCGTGTTCTCTACTGCGCCCGAAGAATGAGGGACTTGAGCAGAAAGAGGCACCAGCTTGCCTCTTTCCCTCTTGACACCTTGCCGCTCTGCGGCGAGGGCAGAGAACACGATGAGGCAAGCGGAGAAGGGAGAGGCCCTACGCGCTTCTCCCCAGGGCTCCTATGCCGCCCGAAGAATGAGGGAGCCAGGCATGGGATGAATTCGGGCGCGCACAGTGTACCTGGGTGAGGGTCCCGTATCGCACGCCGTGAGCAAATCGCAGGATTACACTTGGCTGAACACTCAAACTTTCATTGTTATCTTGTCCCAATTTGCTTCCGGTCGTGGCATGCCGAACTAATCGCCTCAAGAACACCTTCAGTTTCATTCAGAATCGGTTCATTTGGAAATCGAAGCACGGCAAATCCCTGATCAGAAAGGTACCTGTCTCTGACCTCCTACGGTTTTGCAGGCTCAACCGGCAGTCCCTGCCAGCTTCGTGAGATCATCTCTGGCTTTTGCAGTGTCTTTACCCAGGCAGCGAGCGCTGGCGAAGGCAAGGCATTCCCGGTTAGCTCCGGGAGCAGCAATGCCGTCCACGACTGCGAACCATCGTAGTAGCCTTCGGGCGATACGGCCAGCCAGAGCGGTTCCTGTGTCTTCGGCAGCGGCCAGCTTATTAAGCTCAGGCGCAGCCTGCCACTGATATCCCAGAGCCAGACAATTCCCTCGGCTCCGGCGCCGGCGACAAGCTTTGCATCCGGGCTGATTGCCCCAGCGTACAGCCAATCCGCTGCGCCAGCGAAGCTGCGCTGCTGGCCCGTGCCGATGGCATCCCAGGTCTTCAGTGTTTTGTCCGCCGAAACGCTAACAACTGTCTTGCCGTCCTTGCTCAGGCTGATCTCATTCACGGGCCCGCCATGCCCGCCCTGCGCGCCGGTGGCGTCTCCCGTTTCGGCATTCCACCATTTAAGAGCGGGCTCTATTCCTGCAGATACGAGACGCTTGCCATCCGCACTCACCGCTAATGCCGCCACGGCTTCCGCATGCCCGGCATAGGTTCGCATGAGAGCGCCAGTCGCAATCTCGTACCGTCGAATATTATGATCCAGGCTGGCCGTATAGAGAGATTTTCCGTCTGGAGAGAAGCAGACCCTGCTCACGGCGTCGCCGTGCTCTTTGAAGTTTTTCAGCTCTTTCCCGCCGGGCCACTCCCAGATTCTGGAGGATCGATCCTGGCTGCCGGTTGCGATCAGTTTTCCATCGGGGCTCCATGCGATGCTCAGCGTTACTTCGGTATGTCCTTTGAGACGTGGTCCCAATTCGCCGGGGCCCTTCACATCGAAGATGCGCACCTCCGAAGGCAGTCCTGGCGTCCCGCCACCGATCGCAAGCTGAACGCCATCAGGCCGAAACGCAAGGCATTGAATCTGCCCTGGCAAGTAGTTGATGCAGGCTACCGCCTTACCATCATGGAGATTCCACAGCGTAACGGAACGGTAGGCGCCAACGGCCAGCAGGTTTCCATCGGGGCTGAAAGCGAGGGCAGTTATCGCAGGCGCAGGGCCGATCTTGAGCGCATACCGGACGGAGGGAGGCGGAGTAACTGGCTTTGCTAGCTGCGCGGGAGCTGCATGAAGGCTGGTACTGAACAAGACATTCGTTGTGCCGGCAGGCAGAGGCGCAGGAGCAGCAGGTACGGAAACGACAGCGACAACTGGCGCTGCGCCTGCAGGGGCGCCCGCAGCAATCCACCGACTGAACAGGGCGATCTGCGGTGGCGAAAGCGGTGGACCGCCTTTGGGCATCATCCGACTCGGACTGATTGCGTTAAGACGCTCGATCAGCGAGCAGACTCCTCCTTTGCCGGAAGCAGCAAGGATCGATCGAAAGCCACCCTTGACCTCGACTCCGCGTTTCAGCGCGTCCGGCGTGCTTAGGTCCAATCCGCCAGACACCGAAGCGTTCGAAAGCATCTCCCTGTTGTGACAGACGGTACAGCGCGCCTGCAGAATCGGGCGAATGGCAGCAAAATCCGACACGGACTTTTGTGTCTGCGCGAGACTCCAGGCGGGCAGGAGGTTCAAAAGACCAACAGCCAGAGCGGTTCCGGCTTTTGCATACGGCACGGTCAGCTCTCCATCAGTTCTGCAATGGGAGTGCCGCCATAGTTGATCGGGATAGGGCGCTGCTGCGCAGAAAGATACGCCTTACCGGGATCAATCCCAAGGGCTGTGTAGATGGTTGCCGCAACATCCTCTACGCGCAGCGGACGGTCTTTGGGATACTCTCCACGCTCGTTTGAAGAACCGATCACGGCGCCCGTCTTTATGCCGCCGCCGCCCATACACACGGAGATAGCGCCTGGCCAGTGGTCTCGACCGGCTGAAGAGTTGACGCGTGGAGTTCGGCCGAACTCGCCCATCCAGACGACGAGGGTGGTATCCAGCATGCCGCGATCCTTCAGATCGGCGAGCAAGGCAGAGTATCCAGAATCGAGCTGGGGAAGCAGCCCGTTCTTCAAGGCGTTAAAGTTGTCCTGATGGGTATCCCAGCCATTGAAGTTGATGCTGACGGTTCGGATGCCCGATTCCACCAGCCGGCGCGCGAGAAGGCATGACTGTCCAAAATAGTGCCGTCCATAGCTGTCTCGCAGCTTATCCGGCTCTTCCTTCAGGTTGAAAGCCTTTTTCGCAATGGGAGAGGTAACCAGATCGTAGGCGCGGGTATAGAAGGCATCCATCGTCTGGGTCTGCTTGCTGGCCGTCTCCTTATCGCGCTGCCAGTCGTCAAGAGATCCGCGGAGCATCCGCCTTCGATCCAGCCGCAGCGTATCCACACCGTTAGGAAGGGCGACATCCTGTACGCTGAAGGCCGCATTATTTGGGTCGCCGCTGATCACAAACGGGTTATAAACCGCGCCCATGTAGCCGCCGCCGCCATGGTTGTTGGGCATCGCGCCGAACATCATGTAGGGCGGCATGCCATTCTGAAATCCCTTTTCTCTTGCCACCACCGAGCCGTACCCGGGATACTCGATAGCAGGAGTAAAAGGGTAACCGGAGAGCAGGTAGTGCGTTGCCGTCTCATGTGTTCCATCCGGTGAAGTTACCGATCGAATCACAGAGAGCTTGTCCATCTGCTTGGCGATTTTCGGCAGATGTTCGCTCACATTCGTGCCCGGGATATTCGTTTTGATGGTGCTGAACGAACCGCGTATATCTGCTGGCGCATCAGGCTTGGGATCGAAGGTATCGATATGGCTCGGTCCGCCACCCATCCAGAGCAGAATGCAGGAGATCTCGCGCTTTGCCGGAGCCGTGGCCGCGCGCGCAGACTCGGATTGCAGCAGCCCGGGCAGTGAAATTCCCAGAGCGCTGAGGCCGCCAACCCGAATAAAGTCTCTGCGGGAGATTCCTTCGCAGTCTCGCAAACCACCGGCTCCGATATCGAACATCCGATTCTCCTTGCAATTCTGTGCGCAAGTCGTATGCTACCAAGTGACCTCTCCTCATTTTGAGAAGAAAATTACGCTCCTGCCAACTGCATTTCTTTGCGTCTTTTTGCGGCAAATATTCTGCATCTGCCAGGCATCCCGTAGGCACGATCTCCATCCTAAAACCCACCACCCACCACCTGCATTTCCCTCATCAGTGATTAAACAGAAATTCTTTGCTGTTCAGCAGCGTTACCAGCACATCTTCGAAAACCGCCTTCCGTTCTGCAGGCTTTGTGAAGGCCAGCAGCCCAAGCACCGTTCGCTTCTCATTCAGGCTTGGCAGCCGAACGAGAGCGGCATTATAGATCTCATTTAGAATGGCTGGGTCCGATTTCCCGTCGGCGATCAGCTTTGCGATACGGCCATCGCTCTGCGACGCTTTACGGTTCACGAGTTCGCCGTTCATCATCCTCAGCGCCTGAGACAGATTGGGCTCTGCCTGCCGCTCGCATTCACACGAGATCAACCGCTGCGGTCGGCCGAAGACATCGAGAAAATCGGAACTGACGGAAGGATCGGGCAGCTGAATCGCCCGCGTTCCTTTCGGCAAATCCGGGTACTTTTCATGCGTGCCGCAGGCATAATCTACGGCATCGAGCAGAGGTTCTGCCGGCAGCCGCTTCGGAAGGTAATGCGTGAAAAAGAGATCATCGAACCTGTTGGCAGGTGTCGCCTGTGAGCTGCGCTGATACGTGCGCGTAGTGCAGATGGTCCTCAGCAGGCGTTTCAGATCGAAATGGTGCTTGATCAGATCGTCGGCGAGCGCATCTAGCAGTTGTGGGTTGGTTGGCGGATTGGTTACGCGCTGATCGTCAATAGGGTTGACGATGCCATTCCCAAACATGTATCCCCAGTAGCGATTTGCAATATTTCGGGCAAACAGCCTGTTCTCCGGCGAGGTCAGCCAGGCTGCAAGCGCCTGCCTCCGGTCGCCATCCGCATCGGGATCAGGTTTCTGTGCGCCACTCTTCAGTACCGCTTGCTGCACGCCAAGAGCGGCGGGCCGCATCAGGCTGCCGGTTTTGGGATGGTAGACCTCACCGCCATCCTGAATTTTCACGACGTTCTCGTTGCCGAACACACCGAAATCGCCGCTGCCTTTCAGGCCAACGCGTGCGAAGAAGGCGGCAAACTGATAGTAATCGCCCTGACTCCATTTCTCGAACGGATGGTGATGGCATTTTGCGCACTGTAGGCGCAAGCCAAGAAAGACTTCGCTGGTGGTTTCCGCCAGATCCTGCGGATTGCTGGCTACCCTGTAGTAGTTAGACGGGCCATTCGTGAATGTGCTGCCCTGGGCGAGAATGAGATCACGGACGAAGGCATCGACGGGTCTGTTCTGGCGAAGTTGATCGTGAATCCAGTTCGAAAAGCTCCACATTCCCTTCACACCAAGCGCGGGCCGGTTCGAGCGAAGGAGGTCGCCCCACTTGAGGGTCCAGTAGTCGGCATATTCCGGGCGTGCCAGCAGGGCATCAATCAGGACAGTGCGTCGTTCGGGCGTCTTGTCAGCGAGGAACGCGTCGACCTCCTTCTGGTTCGGCACCGTGCCGATTAGATCCAGATAGACGCGCCGAATAAAAGTTCGATCATCGCAGATTGGCGACGCTGCCAGACCAAGCTGGAGCTGTTTACGCGTTATGAGCGCATCGACAGGATTCGCCACATCATTGGTTGGGCTTTTCTGCGGATGTGGTGCAGCCTTTCCATAAGGCACCATCATCGTCGCGACGGTAGCGAGCCCGGAGTAGCGCACCATGATCGCAGTCTGTCCGCGGCCGGAGGCTGTAACCTTGCCCTCTAGCGTGCACGCCACCACGGCATCATTCAGTGTGGAAAGCCTCGCATGGGCTGTCACATCCCGTTTCGAACCATCGCTGTAGCGTGCGATCACCTTTAGCTGGAGCGTGACGCCAGGTTTCGGCAGCACCTGCTCTGAAGGCATCACTTCCACGGAGGTGATTACCGCTTCGGTTGGGTCTGGCGGCGCGGCTCCAGATCGCATCCACTGTGCGAGAAGCTGATAGTCTGGCGAACCCTTAACAAGCCGCATGCCGCCGCCATGCGGAACGGACATCGTTGGCTTAAGAAGCAGAAGGCTATTCGCAGGGTCGGTGAGCGAAACACGACGGCTGGCGGCCTGCTTTACGGTGTTCTGATAGTCGAGATCCGAATCAAATCCGGCCAGTGAAAGCTTGTATCCGCCCTTGCCGAATTGCGATCCATGGCATGGACCCTGGTTGCAGCCATTCCGCGTGAGCACGGGTTCAATATCGTTGGTAAAGCTAATCTTTGGCGCGGCTTTTACGCTTGTCGATATTGGAGCAGCAGCCAATGTGGGAGGCAAAGCGAGTGTGCGCCCGCTGCAGGCGATCGCAGCGGCGGCAACTACGCCAGGTACCAGCATTTTGGCGATTCGGCACCGCACAAACGTCATGTGCACACGCTCCCACTCGAGAAACATATCTCTACGCAACTGCTGCGCTAAACAATTGCACTATTCGTCAATTGTATCGCGATTAAGACACATGGGTCAAGCAAATGTTGCAAACTTCCAATCTTCGCTGGGGCGAAGAAGGTAATCGAGCAATCGGTAATGCGGTAATTGGTTTAGTTCGATGTGAGGATCAATGGCATTTCACTTGTCCCTGATCCCTTTTCACGGCTCCCTTTATGCGCAATTCTTGCGCACTTATAAAATCGAGGGGCAACTCTCGAAATGAGAATGCCCCTCAGTGTAACCGCGCAGATCCCGAATATAGCGTTTTGAAACGGTCAATCCGGTGATCTTATGGAGTGCGCATTCGGCGACGTCGAAACAGCGCCGCTCCCGAAACGAATAGACCGACCACAAGTCCGCAGGAGCCCGGTTCAGGAGTTGCCACAAGCTCATCAACAGTAAAAATAGTATTTGTGTTCCCAGCGCCTAAGTGCTGACCGACGTACACGTCGACAGTTGCCCCGGCAGAAAGACTGACATTGTTAAGGGACCATGTATACACGTTGTTGCTTACACTAGTGACCGCCTGAGAAACTCCGTTTATCTGCAATCCCGAGAGATCAGCATTTGCGTTTCCAAAGCCAATGTCCTCGACCAGCGTCCCGCCAACTGCGGCAGCGATGTCGAAGCTGCCTGTACTCGGCGCAGTCCACCGCGCATCAACCGTACCGTAGTCTGATCCAAGAGTTACTTGCCCTGGTGATATCCCGTACTTTGTGCTAATAGAGTCGTTTATACCGATGAATGGAACATCTGGCAGAGTTCCCGCATACCACACAGCAGAAGCTAAGGGTGGGGAAACAGCAGTTTCGTTAAAGGTATTGAACGTGCTGCCGGTTAGGTAACCGTAAGTCCAGGCGCCGTTCGGGTTTGAGACCTCGCTGAAGTTAGTGGCGAGGTTCTAGGACTGAGCCTGCGAGGTTAAAGGCAGCGCAGCCATCATCAGGCACGCCAGCCCTGTCAGAGATCGATAATGTCGAGCCTTGAGTGTCAAACTAACCATGCTTGTTTAGCCCCCCTTCGCGCTTTGACGCAATGGATTGGTCACACCATGACGCGGCAACATGCGCAGTACAAACGAGCGCATAGCCATATAAGCTCCCCAATTCTGCCAACTCTAAATAATATCCTTCACATGTATAAACTTTTTCAGGAAGCAATTATCCCAATTCTGCCACGATAGATCACGTTCTTGATGCCTGTGACGTTTTTGATGTCTTCGAAGATTGCGGCATGAGAGGTTAAATGCGATGCATGCGATACAATTACGGTTATAATTGCTCCTCCAGCATGGCGTCAGCCACGAGGATAAAATCCAAACAGATATGAACCCAAACCGCAAAAACTTGCGTTTGAACTCGAAGTGGGCGATGATTGCGCTGCTGCTTATCGCTCCGGCGTTGTTTGCCCGGCATGAAATTCGCCGAAATTACCTGAACGGCGAGCTGATCGAGGCCATCTCCGATGGGAGCTATTCCGAAGCGCTTAAGCTGATAAAACAAGGTGCCGACGGTACAGCGCGCAAAAGCCAGGAAGAGGATTTCCGCCAATTCTTTTCACGAATGTGGGTGAGATTGAGACACCCTTCTAAGGCGAGCCACGAGCCCGATAATCCCGATGCTCTAGCCTTACTCTACAAAACAGAGATTGAAGGCAATCCATGGATTAATTCGTTTCGTGAGCCCAAACCCCAGTGTGAAGACCTTGCGCTAGCGCTGCTGGGCTCAGGTTCGTCACTAGAATCCAAACCTCTTGGCGACCTAGTGCGTGACCAACCTTTACCCCAGTATTCGCTCCTCAATTGCGCGCTCATGTGCCGGCATCATCGGGTGGTTAGTCGATTGTTGGAGCTCAGTCATAAACACATCGATAATCCATGGATAGCCCTCGGTTCAGCCGACCTGATCGATCTGCCGATACTTGTAGCCTGTGGAACAGATGTGAACGCGACGAGCCCCGATGGGGAAACCGCCCTGATGATTGCATCTTCGCCTCAGACCGAATGGCTAATCTCGCATGGCGCCAGGGTGAACACAACCAGCAAGTTCGGCGCAACGCCACTATTGTATGCCTGTGCACTGCGCGAGACGCCAACAGTGTTGGCTTTGATCAATAACGGTGCAGCAGTGAATGTTCGCGATCGTGCGGGCAAAACTCCGATGCTCTACGTATGCAATTTTGGCCCGCTAAAACTCGTCGAGGCGATTTACAAACGTGGGGGAGCCGTAAATGTCCGTGACGGCAACGGACGGACCTGCTTGAGGCTATCGGCCAATAACCCGAATCGCGACGTCCGCCCGTGGCTGCTTGCGCACGGCGCGAAGTGAGGCGCGCGCGGTGGATGGCGGTGTAGGGAGTTTGCCTGTCGCCCTTTTGAATGGCCTCCGCAGCTTCTTCGAAACGACGGGTAGCGAGGTCGCTTCTTTGTTCGCAGAATGCGGTTTGCGCGAAGCGTCAAGTGCGCAGCAAGCGGCGCAACTACCAATTCAGCCTGAATGACCTGGTCTCTGACTTATAGACCTACTGACTTCACAAACCTCAAAGACGTGACCGCTGCCTTGTGCTACACAACTGCCTAAGGACGCCAGGCCTCATCACACAACAATTTGGCGGTCTTAGCAAATAACAAGCAATATGAAGCCTGCCTGAGCTCAGTGACGCCAACTAACTCCGCCAAGCCTCATCACACAACAATTTGGCGTTCTTAGCAACTACCAGATTCCGGGATCGGTGAAAACAGACACAATTCCTAATTGTCCTCTTCTTCCACACGCCGCTCGCGTGCGGAAGAAGAGGAGGTAACGGGGTTAATAAAATGGGTGTCGGCAGACACATGGCATAAATGCGATGCCATTGAACAGATGCCCTGCGGGCAGAATGCGAGACGATTGGTAGTTGGGAAATGCGGTGATTTGGATGCCGAAACGGAGGCGGTGTGCGGCGCGGAAAAGCGCCACACGCAACTTCCCACAACGATGGCGTTCTTCGTTGAAGTCACGGGTTCATTTCCAGCTATAGCGGCACGGTTGGGCTACACCTTTCTCGTACCACGCCTCGACTTCAAAGACATTATCAACTTCGTAGACTCAATGACCTGACCTTTTTGTGCTACAGCCCGAAGAATGCCACCCGCCGGAGCGGCTTGCGACTGCAAAGGGACCGCGTGGGGACACGCGGGCTCCAATAGGTGCGCTCGCCGATTGCGGCGTACTTCCCCTTCTGCTCGCAGGGTATACTCAACAGACTTAGCGCGTTCGCGCGACCTATTATTAATTATCCCTTTTTCTGGGATTCGGGACACATCTTCACATGAGCGATACCGCACACTCACTCGACGTTTCCAACGTAAAATCCATCCTCGCCACCGACTGCGGAAGCACCACAACCAAAGCCATTCTCATTGTTCGGCAGCCCGATGGCCAGTACCGTCTTACCGTTCGCGGTGAGGCGCCCACCACCGTGGAAGCGCCCTTCGACGATGTTACAGTTGGTGTAGTTAACGCTGTACGTGAAGTGGAAGAGCTGAGCGGCCGCACCATTCTTTCCGAGGGTGGCGGCAAGCCGCTAACCCCTGAGACAGACGGTAATACCGGAGTAGACCTCTACCTCTCCACGTCGAGCGCAGGTGGCGGGCTCCAGATGTCTGTCGCAGGCGTCGTCAAGGCGATGAGCGCAGAATCAGCGCAGAGGGCCGCACTCGGAGCAGGCGCGATCATCATCGATGTGATTGCAGTAGACGATGGCCGCAAAGAGTATCAGCGCGTTGAACGATTGCGCCAGCTTCGCCCAGACATGATCCTGATGTCTGGCGGCACGGATGGCGGAACGGTAAACCATCTGGTTGAACTGAGCGAAATGCTGGTCTCGGCAGACCCGAAACCAAGGCTTGGGATCGGGCTAAATCTCCCCGTTATCTTCGCCGGCAACAAGGATGCCTATCCGAAGGTTGCCGAGCTTCTGGAGTCGCGCGTTGCACTGCGGCAGGTCCCCAATCTTCGCCCAACCATGGAGCACGAGAACCTGCTTCCTGCTCGCGAAGCGATACATGAACTGTTTCTTGAGCACGTTATGCAGCAGGCTCCCGGCTACGGCAAGCTCTCTAGCTGGACCAGCGCAGGCATCATGTCAACCCCGAACGCGGTTGGCAAGATTATGCAGACGATCGCAGAACAGCGCAAGATCAATGTCCTCGGTGTCGATATCGGTGGCGCAACCACCGACGTCTTCTCAGTCTTCAGCGAAATATTTAATCGCACCGTCTCCGCAAACCTGGGAATGTCCTACTCGATCTGTAACGTGCTTACAGAAGCAGGCGTTGCGAACATTAAGCGCTGGCTCCCTTTCGCCGTTTCGGAAGCCGATCTGCGGAATCAGCTGCGCAACAAGATGATCCGCCCGACAACGATTCCCCAGCGCATGCAGGACATGCAGATTGAACAGGCCGTAAGCCGCGAAGCGCTGCGCCTTGCCTTCGACCATCACAAGTCACTGGCGCGCGGGCTTACAGGTTTCGCGACCGAGAAGAACGTCGGAAATATCTTCGACCAGAAGGGCACTGGCCAAACCCTCGTCAACTTGATGAAACTGGATATGATCGTAGGCTCCGGTGGCGTGCTCTCGCACGCTCCGCGGCGCGAACAATCTGCCCTGATGATGATGGACGCGTATCAGCCCGAGGGCTTTACCCTTCTCACGGTCGACTCGATCTTCATGATGCCTCAGTTGGGCATTCTCTCCACAGTGCATCCGGAAGCGGCTACACAGGTCTTTGAGAGAGACTGTCTTGTCTACCTTGGTACCTGCATTGCGCCAGTGGGCACCGCAAAGGAAGGCGAAGCCTGCGTATCCGTGCAGTTTAAGGGCGAGACCCATGCCATTCCGTTTGGAGCCATCAAGGTGCTTCCGCTCGGCTTCAAAAATGGCAAGGATGGCGAGCCCGAATCGGCAGAGATAACCGTAACTCCATCGCGCGGATTCGACGTTGGCGCAGGCAAAGGCAGCCCGATTACCACGACAGTACAGGGTGGCGTAACAGGCGTGATTATTGACACGCGGGGGCGGCCGCTGCAGATTCCGACCGCCGATGATTTCCGTATTACTAAGCTGAAAGAGTGGCTGCAGGCGATGAACATCCCGTTGAGTTGAGCCGGGTGAGACATCTGCACCGTGAGCTTCCGTACAAGCTCTGTGGCATTCGCCAGATACACTCAGTTTGAAAGGTTCTTCATGTCCGATACCGTCGCGCCAGAACCGACACCGCCAAAACCTGCTCGTAAAGCGACGCTGCGGTTTGGCAAGTATGGTTTGAACGCCATACTCGTTGTCTTTATCCTGATTATTGCGCTTCCGCTGTTGTTTCTCGGTTATCGTGTTGCACTGAACTTTAAGGCCAAGCGCGACATCACCATTGCGGAAAACAATCTCCATTCGCTGTATGAGGCGCTATACCACTACTCGCTTGATTGGGATGGCAAACTGCCCCCTTCCGAAGAGTGGACCGATGCGGCAACCGGATATCTGCCTTCAGCCAGCGGTCTGGCTGGAGGTAAGCAATCCTATCTCGCCGGCCCCGGCGATGGTGAAAAAGTCGGCTACATCTATAACGAGAGCGCTGGCGGCTACAACATTCAGGATGAGGAGAAGATCGGCCCGGATGGCAAAAAGCACAAGATCGACCCGCACCAGCTCATCCTGCTGATCGAGCATGCCGGCTCGCAGTCCAACTCTCACCAGAATATGCCAGTTCAGGGAACCTCAAGCGCGGCCGATGCGCTCTACAAGATTCTGGATTTTCCACACTTTTCGGATGATCCCGATAACGCGGCAACCGTGGTGCTCTATGCCAGCGGCGCAGTATCGGTGAGGACGCGGAAAGATTTCAAACAGCCTTAGTTCGCAAAATATTAGTGACTATCGCTTTTTCAGGAGATTGACTGTTCATGGGAACTGCCTATACGCCCGGGCTAAAAGTTAGCGCCCGCACAACCATCGAGAAGTTACGAAGGCTTCCACTTAAGGGAGAAGTCGTCGTTGCGCTTGGAGATACGGTCTCGCCGGGAACTGTCGTCGCTCGCACAGAACTGCCAGGGATCATGCAGACCATCAAGGCAGCGGAGCGGCTAGGCGTCGAGCCGGGTGATCTCGCAGGATCGCTGAAGATAAAGGTGGGCGACAGCATCGCCGTTGGTGACGTGATTGCTGAAACAAAGGGCCTTTTTGGCAAGTTCTTCCGGAGCGAATTGAAATCTCCGTTTGCGGGCAAGATTGAGCTGATCTCCAGCACGACGGGCAATGTCGGCGTTAGGCAGGCGCCAACCCCGATTGAGAAAGATGCCTATATTAAGGGCAAAGTGACACGTGTCATCCCTGAAGAGGGTGTTGTCGTAAGCTGCGAAGGCGCCTTAATTCAGGGAATTTTCGGCGTGGGCGGCGAGCGGTTGGGTGAGATCGCCATTGCTGTCTCTGGCCCGGATCAGCCCTTAACCGAAGCAAGCATTACGCCCATTATGAAGGGCAAAATTGTAATTGGCGGCTCCAATATCTCTGCAGGAGCGCTGCGGGCGGCAGATCGCGCCGGCGTAATTGGAATTGTTTGCGGTGGGATCGTCGATCGCGACCTGATGGATTACCTCTCTGAAGCGCTTAATCAGCCCGGGTTCGATATCGGCGTCGCGATTACCGGCCAGGAAGCGATTCCCTTTTCTCTCCTGATAACCGAGGGCTTCGGCACCATTGCCATGGCGGCGAGAACCTTCCAGCTTCTAAAATCGCTGCAGGGAAAGGTTGCTTCATTGAATGGAGCCACCCAGATACGCGCAGGAGTAATTCGGCCCGAGGTGATTGTCCCGATGGATTCGGCCGCATCGGCCAGCGACAAGGGTATATCAGCGGAGTCTGAAGGGGGTCAGCTTTCGGGCGGAACACCGATCCGAATTATTCGTGAGCCCTATTTCGGCCTGTTAGGTACGGTTAGCGGGCTGCCTTCTGAGCTGGTAGAGGTGGAATCGGAAACGATGGTCCGCGTGCTTGAAGCGACGCTCCAGGACGGCAGAAAAGTGGTTGTCCCGCGCGCCAACGTCGAGATCATCGAAGAGTAGTCACGCGCTTCAACGTGCAGCCGTTTTGTGCGAACCACCCGATCCCTTTTCGGGCCGATAGGCCCATATAAGGTGATCGGTCATGGTTAGCGGGATATGCGTGCCCGGAAGAACGCGGCGTTGAGGCATATGGCATCCGATGCACTTTTCGGTTGCGTTCACGGGGCAGGCTTTCGCCGGTGGTCCAGCCTTCGAAGAGTGGCAGGAGAGGCAAATCGCTTCGTAATGCTTTAGGTCAGTTGAAGCGTCTTTGTGAGCGTCGTGGCAGGTAATGCACGAAATAGCGTCCCCGCTTTTCCGGTAACACGGGCTGTTTTCAATCGCATAGGGTTGAAAACGGCCCGTGTTCACCGTGTCTAACCCCTGAAGCGGGATATCTCTGGTAGTGCGGTGGCAATCGCCGCATACTTCGTTAACCCCATGTGCAGACATATGGCCGGGATTTAATATCTTTAGGTCCTTCGGTCGACTATTCAGGCTCGCTGCCTCAATATGCGCCGCTCCCGGTCCATGACACGATTCGCACTGAACTCCCAGCAGCCCCTCTTGCGGCGCGAGCCGATCCGCAGCCCTCGCTCCCGAGTGGCAGTGAATACAGCGCCTCGCAATGCCTGCAGCGTGCGCGCGCCCTATGCTAAGGTCCTCACTTGTCTCCTGGCCAGGCGTTGTGTACCAGCGCTTTTCACCCGGGTTATAGGACATCCGAAACTCGGTGATACGATTGGCATCGATCTGTCCAATAAACGTTATATTCGCGATTCCCGATCCAAATGCATATTGGAAAGGCGCAGCGCCAGCAGCCTCATCGGCGCTTGCAAAGACGAATTCGCCCTTCTCTTCGGCCACTACGTAAGGTGCGTCGCCTACTCTGCCAATCGGAGGTGAGAGTGGTCCCAACTCTTTGCGAGTCGCATGCCTGAGCGTAAGGGCATGATGCGTTTTACTCTGAATATCGAATTCAGCGGCATGGCATGGAGCGCACTTCTCCGCGCCGACATATCCGATTTGCTCAGGCGGCGATATTGCCACAGGCGTGATGAGTGGCTGGGTATTCTGATGTGCGCAGCCAGACACAATGGCAAGCGCTGCAAAAGCAACAAAGGAACCGAGGTACAGGAAGCTCGAGGCTGTTCTATTCATTTTGGGGCCAGACCTCGTTCAGTGCTATCAAGAACCGTTTCTCCAGAGGCTGTTCCTCGGATGCGCTGTACCGTCGCAACCATTTCAGCAATCTTCTTGTCTTGGGGCGCCAGCCTGGCTGCGGTTTGCAGCGCTTCAAACGCAAGGCTCAATTTACCTGCTTTGTGAAGCACGGTAGAAAGTTGAACGAAGAGTTTCGGATCATCGGGATGGAGACGTGTTTGAATCGCCAGTGAATGGGTTGCATCGTCGATATCGACTAGAGCCTGAAAATGGGCGCGCGCATCGGCCTCGCCCGCCTTATCTCCAAGTCTCTGGCACATATTCTCCAGGTCCAGCCACCCCGAATAATCGAGCCTCGCCTTCTTAAGGTAGCTAATCTGAATATCGCGAGCAATCGCGACGTGGTTAAACCGATAGTGTAGTCCGGCCAGTATCGCCTCGAGTTTATGATTGTTTGGCTGAGCCTTCATGGTCTGCTGCACTACTTCTACTGCAGCCTCATAATCCTGGGTGGTTCTGGCGCCCATGGCCCTGCCAAACGCCGGCAGAGCAGTAAATCGTGGTGTTAAGGGGTCCAGCTTCGCAGCAATGAGGCTCTGCTGGTAGGCCTCTTCAAACTTGCCGACCTTGCCAAGAGAATCCGCATAGGACGCGCGCAAACCGGCATCATTGGGGGCGAGTTTAACCGCTCTCGTGTAGGCCTCCTCAGCTTCGGGAAACTGCTGGGAAGTGATTGCGGCCCTTCCGGCGCGTCTCCAGGCATCTGCACTCTGCAGAAGCGCATTGGCCGCCTTCACGAGTAACAGAAATCCCTGGTCATCTTCACGTTCCCGAGATTTGATCTCGCCCTCGGCGAGAAGAAGCCTGGGATCCTGTGGAACGATCTTGCGCAGCGCTTCTGCAGACTTTGAAGCTGCCGAGTCGTCTCCAAATTCAGCCGCAATTACAGTCCATGCCAGCTTAACCCGTATCGCCGTTTCGCCATTGTCGCCCTCTGGCAGCAGATTAAGCGCCTTGTTTGCCTGTTCTAGCGCCAGATCACCCTTGCCAACAAACGCGAACTTCTCCGCTGCGACGATATGAACCAGTGAATCTGCGTCGGCCCTATCCGCCAGCGCCTTGATGTGCGCTAAATCGAGGGTGATTAACCACGCATCCTTCCGTCGGTCGGAGCCATTGCTCCAGATAAGCAGGCCAACAAAAATCGCCAGACCGCATGCGATAGCCGCGATAGGAAGGATCGAGCGAGATAGATTTGAGGGTTTTGAGGGCAAGTGGCTCCATCCGCGATCTGAGACTAGAGATTTCACAGACCTGTAGCCATCGTATTGGCATTCGGGCAATTCTACAACAACTCACAAGTGGTGTCAACATGCACGTTGTGTACTGCAACAACAGGATTCCGCCCGCTCGCTGTCCAATCTTAGCGCAGCATTAAACTCCAATGGATACCTGATGAAGATCTACCTCGTTCGACACGCACAGTCTGCTCACAATGCCAATCAAGATGTCTTTAATCCGGACCCATCGCTAACGGAGCTAGGTTTCAAACAGGCTCAATACGCGGCACAGCAGCTTCAAGATTTCAACCTGAATGCGGTTGCACTCTACGTTAGCCCGCATCGCAGAACCCTCCAAACGGCAGAGCCGATTCGTCAGGCGCTTGGCCTGCAGGCTCAAATTTTGCCTGTCCTGTGCGAAGCGGGAGCCCTGGGGGAGCACGCAGGCTTAACACGAAGCCAGATTCTGGCTGAGTGGCCCGGCGTGGTGCCAGATGACACGATTTCCGAAAGCGGTTGGTGGTGGGGCGGACGCGAAGACGAAAAGGAGAGTGTATTCTATGCCCGCGCAGCGCGGGCTCTCGCCGATCTGCGTAATCGCCACGCCGAAACGCCGCTTCAGGCAACCGATTTTAACATTATCGTGGTTTCACATGGGAGATTTGGCAGCGCTTTTGTTAGCACGATAGTTGGCATGCCTCCCTCCGGTTACAATCGATTTCCGTTCGACAACTGCGGCATCACCTGCATTGATCTTGACGTCTACAATCGCTACGCTTATGCTCCGCCACCGCCGGATGTCGATCCCAATAGTCACGACTGCATTCGGCTGCTTTTCCACAACTACCAGGGACACATTCCGTTAGAGTTGAGAAGCTGACTCGAGGCCGCGACTTGAGCGAAATTTCCGCTCGCACCCCGATACCACGCTCACGGGCATTGACCTGGAGCCAGCATCCCGATCTTCGCCCCACGAACTTCATCAGCCGTCTCAAGAGAATCCACCATTCTGTGGATAGCAGAATTGTATGACTACACCTATAATGCAGTCTGGGCAGCCACTCACTGGTGCAACTAGAGTGCTGTTCAGCCTGCGACGCGCCAGTCACCGCAATTTTGCAGATGTCGGGACTTTTAAGGCGCGGTGTGCAGCAAGCGGATGAGGAGATTATCATGAGCGATCAGCACCCACTGTACGCTGCGGTTCTAGAAGGGGACGCTCCGACAGCACGTAAACTGACTCAGGCTGCAGTCGATGCGGGCGAAGATCCGCAGTCTATCCTTAGTAACTATATGATCCCTGCGATGGATGAAGTTGGACGCCTCTTCGAAGAGAACGAATACTTTGTGCCAGAGCTGTTGATCGCAGCCCGCGCCATGAAGGGCGGTCTTGAAATCCTGCGTCCACTGCTCGCAGCAAAGGGAGCAGAACCAGTAGCAAAGGTTGTTATTGGTACGGTTCGCGGCGACCTTCACGATATCGGTAAGAACCTCGTCGCTGCCATGCTTGAAGGTGGCGGCTTCGAAGTGATCGATCTTGGCGTCGATGTTTCGCCTGAGAAGTTCGTTGCGGCAATCAAAGAGCATAACGCCCAGATCGTTGCGATGTCTGCGCTGCTAACCACAACCATGCCGGGAATGAAGTCGATCATTGACACCCTGAGCAGCGAGGGAGTCCGAGGCAGTGTGAAGGTGATGATTGGCGGCGCGCCAGTAACGCAGCGCTACGCAGATGAAATCGGCGCGGACGCATTCAGTGACAACGCCAGTGGCGCAGTGCGAACCGCTCGCAGCCTGATACCGGCGTGATCTAAACCGGGCCGAGCTGCCAGAAGGCATCGGCCCGTGTAATTCGAGGTGTCACATGAGCGCTCTTAGTACTACAGCGGCCCCCTCCAGGGTCGCCTACCGTTCGCTGGCTGTCGCCAGCGTGGATGAGCTTGTTTACGGTAAGGCTCCAAACCCAATCTGTGTAGGTCGCGGCCTTGAGATTGGTTCCGGCACGGTTGTGCCAGAGATTAACTTCACCCTCCCTCCTATCGACATTAACGAAACTACCTGGCCAGAGATCCGAAGACAGTACGCTTCGATGATTGATGGAGTATGCACGCGCGCCGTTGCGTTAGAAGCTCCAGGTCTGCTCGTTGAGTTCGAAACTCTGCCTCCGATGACCAACCGACCCGAGTGGGGAGCAGAGATCACCTCTATACTCGCCGAGCGGATCCATGAAGCCTCGGATCGCTATGGGCTCAAGGCGGCGCTGCGCTTAACTCCCAACGACAGCAGGGACCATATTCGGCCGCCAAAAATGAGATCTGGTCCCTACTGGGACTCGATGTGCCGACTATTTGACCTTGCTGGCCCTTCTGGCGCGGACTTAATCGCCATCGAATCTACGGGTGGCAAAGAGATCTGTGACGAGGGGTTAATGAATGCAGACCTTCGTACCATGATCTTTGCGCTAGGAGTTCTTGCTCCACGAGACATGGAGTTTCTGTGGTCTCACATCGTGTCCGTGTGCCGTGGTGCGGGAATTACGCCCGCTGGCGACACCGCATGCGGTTTCGCAAATACAGCGATGGTGCTTGCAGAGCAACGGATGGTCCCGCGTGTATTTGCGGCGGTTGTCAGGGTTGCGTCGGTGCCGCGAGGATTGGTGGCCTACGAATGTGGAGCCGTTGGTCCTTCGAAAGACTGTGCCTACGAGGGTCCATACATCAAAGCAATTACGGGCGCACCAATATCGATGGAAGGCCGCAGCGCCGCTTGCGCCCACCTAAGTTCCGTGGGCAACATCTCTCAGGCGGTATGCGACTGCTGGTCCAACGAATCGGTGCAGAACGTGCGTCTGTTAAGTGCATACGCACCCACCGTCTCCCTCGAGCAGCTTGTTTACGATTGCCGCCTGTTAAATCGGGCTTCCGCCGGCGGTGACTCCGATCGACTGCGCATGCGCAACTGGCTTGTAGAATCGGACTCCGCGCTCGATCCGCAGGCGTATGTACTTCGGCCCGATGTTGTAATGAGGATAAGCGCCGAGATTATCAAGGAGGAGAACCCCTATCTTCGGACACGCAATGCGGTCGCTGCAGCCCTGGCGGAGCTCAAGTCTGCACAGGCCAGCGGAGAGTTGCGGATTGCCGGCAACGAAGTGAAGTGGATGGACAGGATGTGCAGGGCGGCAGACTCGCTTCCAGATTCCGAAGAGGCGATGTGTGAATCGATGCGCGACCAGTTGCAGGATGCACCTTATCTTCCATCGGAGTATGGACTAGCCTAGTGTGGAAAGACGACTGGCCCGCGGCAAGAGTGGCGCTAACCGACTGGTGGAACGGAACAGGGCTTGCCCTCTACGTGACATCACCAGCTGATACGCCATGGGAAAACGTAGAGGCGCCTGAAAAAGGCGCCTCTGCGGAGCGCAGACGGCTGGATACACGCTATATCGTTACGGCAGAGCGGCATCGCCTTGCAAACACCTATTTCGGCGGAGCGGCGCTGCCGATGTTCAACACGGATATTGGCGGGCCTGGCAGCCTCGGCCTCTTCATGGGCGCAACGGGGCATATCGCCGAAACTACGGTGTGGTACGACCCCTGCATCGATAATCCAGAAAACCATCCTCCGCTTGGTCTCGATCGAAACAGCATGTGGTGGCAGCGGCACATCGAGGTTATGCAGGCAGGCATGGCAGACTCCAGCGACCGCTACCTCGTGACAATCCCAGACCTGGTCGAAAACATTGACACGCTTGCGCAGCTTAGGGGCTCGCAGATTCTGATGATGGATCTGGTGGAGCGTCCTCAGTGGGTGGAACGCTCTTTGGAAGAGATCTGCGATGCATATATCCGCTGTTATGAAGAGATGTGGCCGATCGTTCAGGACCCCTGGGGAGGGATCAGTTTCTATGCCTTCCAGCTCTGGGGGCCAGGCAAAACGGCGAAGGTTCAGTGTGATTTTTGCTGCATGATTAGCCCCCGGATGTTCCGCAAATATGTAACGCCTACACTTACTCGACAGTGCGACTATCTGGACTACGCGATGTACCATCTGGATGGCACACAGGCAATCATTCAGCTTCCAAATCTGCTGGAGATTGAGGCCATCAAGGCAATCGAATGGACGCCACAGGCCGGCATTCCGGGCGGTGGATCGCCAGAATGGTATGACCTCTATAGAACGATAAAGAAAGCAGGCAAGAGTGTGCAGGCCATCGATGTGGCGCCCCACGAGGTGCTGCCTCTAATCGATGCCGTTGGCCCGGAAGGGCTTTTCATCATTACAAGCTGCCCCACAGAACGTGAAGCGAGAGCCCTGCTGAAGAGTGCGGGCTGCATTGCTAATTGACATCGAACGGAGACCGCGATGAAGACGGGACTTCGAGAGAACGATAGATTAAACGGATTCGATTTTGAAGCGCACAATGCGGAGGTCCGCGAAACGTGGAGCGCCTTCCACGCTGGCACGCCTGCTCGCGTTCCAATCATCCTTGGCACTAACACGCGCTATTTCATGTTAAATAGGGACGCGAATCCATGCGGGCTCGACTTCAAAAAGTACACGCAGAATCCCGATATCATGTTCGAAGCCCAATTGAGGTTCGCGCGCTGGAGCCGACACAATCTCCTTCAGGATGCGGAACTCGGTCTGCCCGAGAAGTGGCGGATTGGCGTCGACTTTCAAAACTATTATGAGGCTGCCTGGTTTGGATGTGAGCTTACCTACTGCCCTGGAGAAGTGCCAGACACACGGCCCTGCTTTGCAGATAACCCGGAACGGGTGATGGAGCATGGCTTGCCGGATCCTTTCGGCGGAGTGTTGGCCCGCGGTCAGGACTACTTGAATCAGTTCAAATGCCGAGCGAAGAAAGAGGAGTTCCTCGGATTGCCGATTGAGATCAATCCGGCCGGATTCGGATGCGGTAGCGATGGGCCAATGACGGTAGCCTGTAACCTGTTTGGCGCTGCTTTTGTTTGTACGGCAATGGCAAGCGAGCCGGACCGGCTGCATAAATTGCTCGATTTCATAACGGAAGCCACGATCGTACGCATGTCGGCGTGGCGTCGACTCTCCGGCATATCAATCCCGCAGCCGGGCTTCGGTATAGCAGATGACAGCATCGCCCTGATTTCAACTAAGATGTATCTCGAGCATCTGCTGCCCTATCATCAAAGAATTTACAGGCACTTTGGAACCGAAGCACCGGGATCGATTCATCTTTGCGGAAATGCTACTCGCCACTTCAAAACCTTGCGGGACGAGTTGAACATCCGCACTTTCGATACAGGTTTCCCTATCGATTTTGCCGCAATGCGCGCAGAGCTCGGCGAGGATGTTAAGCTATTCGGCGGTCCGCACGTTGAGCTGTTAAGAACTGGCTCCGTGCAGGAGGTCGAAGATGAGACAAAGCGCATTCTTGAATGCGGTGTGATGAGAGGCGGTGGCTTTGTACTCCGAGAAGGCAACAACCTTGCTCCGGGTACGCCTCTTGCCAATACAGAAGCGATGTACCATTCGGGACGTAAGTATGGAATCTATAGCCGACCCGAAGTGGCGGCGTGAAGGCAAACGATGAACCCTAAACTTGAGCATATACTGGCAAATGGACCGATACTCACTGACGGCGCGTGGGGCACCCAGCTTCAGGCGCGCGGTCTCGCGTTTGGCGCCTGCCCGGATGCATGGAACCTAACCAATCCGGAGAGTGTGTGCGAGGTGGCCAGTGGGTATGTAAACGCGGGTAGCCAGGTCATCTTAAGCAACACGTTCGGGGCATCTCGCATTACGCTGGAGCGGCACGGTCTCTCTGGACAGGCATACGAGATTAATCGTGAAGGCGCCGCGATTTCACGCAAGGCCACGGGAAGCATTGCGGCCGTCTTCGCTTCGATGGGGCCTACTGGCAAGATGCTGGCAATGGGCGAGATCACCACAGATCAGGCGCGTGAGGCCTTCACGGAACAGGCTGCTGCGCTGGCTGAGGGTGGCGCCGATGCGATCGTTATCGAGACAATGTCTGATCTGGACGAAGCATGCATCGCTCTTTCATCTGCGAAAACGACGGGGCTCCCGGTGATTGTGTGCATGACCTACGATGCCGGACGCAACCTTGATCGCACCATGATGGGCACCACTCCAGAGCAGGCAGCAGAGCGGCTTGTAGGCGAAGGCGCGGACGGTATCGGATCCAACTGCGGCCAGGGCGCGGAGCAGATGCTGCCGATCTGCATCAGGCTTAAGGCCGCTGCGCCGGGTACTCCCATCTGGGTTAAGCCCAATGCAGGGTTGCCGATTTTGCAGGACGGGAAGGCGATTTACAACACATCGCCCACAGAATTCGCTGAAAACGCGTACAGGCTCGTTGAGGCTGGTGCGTCGTTTATCGGAGGATGCTGCGGCACGAGCCCGGCCTATCTTCATGCGCTAAAGGTAAAAATCTCTGCCGTTTGATCGGCAAACTCACGAATGCACGCTGAACAGGTACAGGATATCGAGATGAATGCGAGAGACCGTTTTGTAGCAACCATGCACTACCAGCCCAGAGATCGCTGCCCGATTATGGATTTCGGATTCTGGGACGAGACGCTCGTGATTTGGGAGCGTTACGGCCTGCCATGCGAATGTGATCCGGATGCCTTCTTTGGGATGGACCCACAGTGGCACGTCGCGCCCGTGAATGTACATCTGTTTCCAGCGTTTCAACACGTCGTGATTGAAGACAGGGGCGACAGCGAAATAGTGCGAGATGGGGAAGGCGTAACCAAAGAGCAAGGGAAGTTTCTCGGCTCGATTCCGAGGCACCTGGACCATTCGCTCAAGGATCGTGATACCTGGGAGAAGGACTTCAAGTGGCGCCTGAACGGTAACAGCAAAGAGCGTTACGGCAGTCACTGGCAGAAGCAGCTTGTGCGGTATCAGAACCCGGCGCGAGACTATCCGCTTGGTATCAACGCAGGCTCTCTGTACGGCTGGATTCGCAACTGGATGGGGCTGGAAGCGGTCTCAATGCTCGTTTTCGATGACCGACCACTCTTCGAAGAGATGGTAGAAACCGTCGCCGATTGCATCATCGAGAGCATTACTCCTGCGCTTGAATCTGGCGTGAAGTTTGAGTATGCAATGATGTGGGAGGACATGTGCTATCGGGCCGGTCCGCTCCTCTCCCCGCGCGTCTTCAAGCAAGTACTGGTGCCCCAGTACAGACGCGTCACCGATCTGCTCCGCAAATACGGCTGCGATGTTGTAATTCTCGATTGCGATGGCGACATGTCCAAGCTTCTTCCGCTCTGGCTTGAGGGCGGCGTCAATACGATGTTCCCGATCGAAATAGGAACATGGGGCGCGGATCCTATCGCCTATCGAAAAGAGTACGGCAGAGACCTGCTAATGGTTGGAGGCGTTGGAAAACGCATGTTAGCTGGCACTACCGCAGACATTACTCGCGAAGTGGAAAGGTTGAACTGGCTAGTCGAAGACGGTGGCTTTATACCTACGCCGGACCATCGCGTTCCACCGGATGTGCCGCTGGATAACTACATCTTCTACCTAAACGAAGCGAAGCGTGTATGGGGTCGCGGACTGCCAAATCTGAAGCCAACAGGCGTTGTCGATGAAAATGCATCCTCCGAGGACCGCGAGAGATACTCCTGGCACCTCGGCCAGTAAGGCCGTAACGCCGCCGCATACTGCGACACGAATTGCACAGGCTCATCAGGTGGTAGTGGCGCTGCTTGCTGCGCCTAGATCGTGAAGTCCACGAACAACGCACATAAACGAGAATAGCTATGCGATTCAAACTCATCAGTTGCGAGGTGTTCTACCGGGAGATGTGCCGGGCCGTCAGCACGTCTCGGCACCTGATAGACATCGAGTTTCTGCCCAAGGGTCTCCACGATATCGGCGCTGCTGGCATGCTAAGCAGAATGCAAGAAGCCGTTGATCGTGTGGACGAGTCGATATACGACGCGATCCTGCTAGGCTACGGCCTCTGCAACAACGGCCTATCCGGTTTGCAGGCAAGAACCATACCGCTTGTATTGCCGCGAGCGCACGACTGCATCACACTGTTTATGGGCAGCCGACAAAAGTACATCGATTACTTCAACGCCAACCCGGGCGTCTACTTCAAAACGACAGGATGGATTGATCGCGGCGCCGCAACCGGAGATCTTATGCAGCTCTCCATTCAACAGCAAACCGGGATGAATACTAAGCTTGAGGAGTTTATCCGAAAGTACGGGGAAGACAACGGCCGCTACCTCTACGGGATGCTTGGTGACGACAAGCATAACTATGGGCAGTTCACCTTCATCGAGATGGGTATTGAACCGAATAACTCTTACGAAGAGCAGACCAAAATGGACGCTGAGAGTCGCGGTTGGAAATTTGAGAAGGTCGCTGGCGATATGGGGCTCATTCAGAAGATGCTTGATGGGGAGTGGCTCGACGAGGATTTCCTCGTCATTCCGCCAGGCAAACACGTTATTGGTAAGTACGACGATGGGATCGTTGGCATTGAGTAGCGCGAGCTCACCAAGAAACTAGGTGATCGATATGGCTGATGCAGACCGAATGACGTCAAATGAACGGTTCAAACGGATGTTTGAACATCGAGATGCAGACCGTATCCCAGTTATCGACGATCCCTGGGGATCGACCATTGAGCGCTGGCGACATGAAGGAATGCCCGATGGAGTCGACTTTAGAGAGTTCTTTGGGCTGGACACCGTATCTGGGATTGGCGTGGATCTGAGCCCGCGCTATCCCGTAAAGGTGATCGAGGAGACCACGGAGTATCGCATCCATACAACGGCATATGGAGCAACGCTAAAGGACTGGAAGCACGCAGGCGGCGTGCCCGAGTTTCTCGATTTCACGATCGTGGATTGGGATAGCTGGAATGCCGCAAAAGCACGCATGTCGGTTCAGCAGGACCGGATTCCTTGGGAGCATCTCAAACAGAACTACCCGAAATGGAAAGAACGTGGAGATTGGATTCAGGGTGGCCTCTGGTTCGGTTTCGACGTTACCCACTCCTGGACGGTTGGAACAACCCGAGTGCTGCTTGCGCTGATAGAGCAGCCAGAATGGCTAATGGATATCTTCGGGCACATGCTCGAACTTAATCTGGCACTGCTGGATGCGGTATGGGATGCTGGCTATCGATTTGACAGCATTATGTGGCCAGACGACATGGGTTATAAGCATAGTCAGTTCTTCTCGCTCAGGACCTACCGTAAAGTACTCAAGCCTTATCACGCTCGTGCTATCGAATGGGCGCATTCGAAGGGTATCAAAGCCCACCTGCACTCGTGCGGAGACGTAAATCCGTTCATTCCGGACCTAATTGAGATCGGGCTGGATGCGCTGAATCCTCTCGAGGTAAAGGCAGGGATGGATCCTGTTGCGCTCAAGGGCAAGTTCGGCGACAAGCTCGTATTTCATGGCGGAATCAACGCGGTACTGTGGGATAAACCGGACGAAATTGAAGCGGAGATGCGCGCTGTTGTGCCCGAAATGAAGAAGAGCGGCGGCTACATCTTTTCCTCGGACCATTCGGTGCCGTCGAGTGTTAGCCTGCAGGATTTCCAGAATATCGTTTCGCTGGCTAAAGAGTTGGGCAGCTATGCGTAGCGCGCAATGTGACTGGCGCGCATACAGAGGTGGATATGAACGGCGTTGAGCGTATTGAGGCGCTGCTGAACGGAAGTGGAACGGACCAGCTTCCCTGTATGCCTATAACGATGCAGTTTGCCTGTGACTTTATTGGCGCGAAGTATCTGGACTATGCCACTGACTATCGCGTGATGGCAGAGGGTCAGGTAAGAACAGCGGAAGCCTTTGGGTTTGACTATGTCAATACGATGTCCGACCCGGCGACCGAGGCAGCAGACTGTGGCGCCACAGTGGTTTTCTATCCCAATTCGCCTCCCGCAATTGACGAATCAAACGCGTTGCTTATCGATAAACGGGCACTTACGTCGTTAGCGATTCCCGATTGTACGGCCGGCAGAATGCTAAATCGGCTAAGAGCCTTAGAACTATTGAAGCAGCGCGTGGGCGGTGAGAAGCAGGTTGAAGGCTGGATCGAAGGCCCGTGCGCTGAAGCAGCAGACCTTCGCGGCATCAATAATCTCATGGTCGATTTTATTGATGACCCGGCATTTGTGACCGACCTTTTTGAGTTCGTGCTTGCCATGGAGCTAGAGTTTGCGCGCCATCAGGTTGCGGCAGGAGCGAAAAGCATCGGAATTGGCGATGCGGCTGCATCCCTGGTTGGCCCGAGAATCTACGAAAAGTATGTTTACCCGTTCGAAAAACGGATGGTCGATGGCGTGCATGCGCTCGGCGCTCGCGTGCGCCTGCACATCTGCGGAAACACACGCAAGATTCTCGCCGGAATGGGAAGGCTCGGCTGCGACATTGTAGACCTGGACTTTCTTGCCCCGGTAGGCGAAGGCAGGCAGGCAATGGGGCCTGATCAGATTTTACTTGGTAATATCGACCCGGTGAGAGTGCTGAGAAATGGCACTCCCGATGAGGTCCTTTCAGCCCTGCAACAGTGCCACGAGCAGGCTGGCGCCCGCTGGATTTGTGGCGCTGGCTGCGAAGTAGTGCGGGACACGCCACATGAAAATCTGAAAGCGCTGGTGCAATATGCCGCCAGCCATACTCTAGCTGGGAGCAGCAATTGCAGCATCGAATAACGCTCAATCCCGTTGGCGCAACGCTGGAAGCCGCGCACGGCGCCGCGCTGAAGGATATTCTTTTTGAGCATTCCGTCGAATTCCCATGCGGCGGCCAGGGGCGCTGCCGGGGATGCCGCGTACGAACTATCTCCGGAAATCTCGAAATTAACGATGCGCAGCGCGAGAGGCTAACCGAGGCTGAGTTGAAGGATGGCTGGCGCCTCGCGTGCCAGTGCCATGTTGAGCAGGACACAACGCTCGAATTGCGGCAGTGGGATGCTGCTATCCTCACCAATGAGACCGCGTTCAGCTTTACGCCACAAGACGGAATTGGTGTGGCTGTAGACATAGGCACCACCACGGTCGTGGCGCAAATGCTGGATATGCAGACCGGAGCGGTACTGGGCGTGCGCACCGGATTGAATCCACAGGCGCGATTTGGCGGGGATGTGATGAGCCGCGTTCAGACCGCGGTCGCTGAGAATGGCGCACAACAGCTGCAGGAGGTCATCCTTCGCCAGGTGGGAGCGCTGTTGCACCAGCTCACAACCTCAGCCAGGGTTGCACCAGAATCTGTGCGGAGAGTGAGCCTTGTAGGCAACACGGTAATGCACCACCTCTTCTGCGGAATCGACCTCACTCCGCTATCTGCATATCCGTTTGAACCGGTTAATGACGGATTGCAGACGATGAGCGCTGCCAGCCTTGGCTGGGATTCGGTGCCTGATGCAGTAATTGAGTTTCTGCCCTGCATGGGTGGCTTTGTGGGCAGCGATATACTGGCAGGATTACTTGCCACCGGCCTGCATCGCTTCGAGCGGCCGAGCCTGTTTGTGGATCTAGGCACCAATGGGGAGATTGTCGTAGGCAATCGCGATCGCATTCTCTGTGCTTCAACCGCCGCCGGCCCTGCCTTTGAAGGCGCGAGAATTTCGATGGGGATGCGAGCGGCATCCGGCGCAATATGGAAAGTTGCCCGTGTAGGCGATTCCGAAGAGATCACTTGCGAGGTTCTTGGCAATGCCGAACCAACCGGCCTCTGTGGCAGTGGGCTTGTAGATGCCGTTGCTGTGGCCCTGGAGCTAAAACAGATAAAACCAGGCGGCCGTCTGATCAAAGGAGACAGTCTGCCTCTGCGAGACCCGGTGGAAATCTCACAGACCGACATTCGAGAACTGCAGCTAGCCAAAGGCGCTATCGCTGCCGGAATCAAGATCCTGCTAAAGCAGTGGGGAACAACATCCGAGGATCTGGAACACATCTATCTTGCGGGCGCTTTCGGGAACTACATCGACAGAAACTCTGCGAGAAGGATTGGCCTGTTGGAATTTGACCCGGATCGTGTGCAGCCCGTTGGCAACTCTGCACTGCTGGGAGCGAAGGTTGCCCTGTTCGCTGGCGAAAAAGGAAGTGATGAGCAGCAGGAGATATTGAGTAAGTCGACGCATATCTCTCTCACTGCAGATCCAGAGTTTCAGGATATCTACGTGGACTGCATGGGTTTTCACCAGCCGGTGTAGCGTAAGGCGCCTATGCAACACAAAAACAACCTTAGCAGAAACTGTATTGTCTGGATTTCGGCCACAGTGGCGATCGCATTTTCGGGATCGGGCTGCCATCGACAGATGAACAGCGCAATCTCCAAGAGCGCCGCACTAACATCGTCCGATTTTGGCAAAGATGTGATGTCGCCTGAGAACCATAAACTGCTCGAAGACGCTCTCGCGCGCCCAAGAACAGACCTCCTCGACAGCCTGCTGCAACAGAGGCCCGACCTGGTGAACAAACCATTTAATGGCTCAACGCTTATCTTTGACGCCGCCTACTTCGGCAATAGAGCGGACGTTCAGGTGCTGATTAATCGCGGCGCAGAGGTCAATCTAAAAACACCACACGGCGATTCACCGCTCGATAGAGCGGAAGAGGCGAAGGCGACAGGTGTCATCGCGCTGCTGAAGCAGCATGGAGCCACGAGAGGCAAACACTAAGGTTTTAGCCAACGCGGTACAAACTAAGAAAGCGGCATCGGACAGCAGTTGCTGTCTGATGCCGCTTGCAGGTTTGGCCAGAACTAATTACAGGTTCGGCTGCTTCGTGGTGCGAAGGTAGGGCTTGATCTGCGTAAACCCTGCCGGGAACAGGGTGGCTGCCTCTTCGTTTGACACAGTCGGAACAATGATCACATCATCGCCTGGATTCCAGTTCGCTGGAGTCGCGACTTTGTAATTCGCGGTTAGCTGCAATGAATCTATAACGCGCAGAATCTCATTGAAGTTGCGGCCCGCACTGGCTGGATAGGTGAGCGTGAGCTTTACCTTTTTGTCCGGACCGATAATGAACACCGAGCGTACCGTGAACGTATTGTCCGCATTCGGATGGATCATGCCATAGAGGGTCGAGACTTTGCGATCTGCATCTGCGATCAGCGGAAAATTCAGCGCGGCGCCCTGTGTCTCTTCAATGTCTTTCGACCAACCTTCATGATCCTTGAGCGGATCTACGCTCAGCCCGATCGGCTTCACGTTGCGACTGTCAAACTCCGGTTTAAGTTTTGCGACGGTTCCCAGTTCGGTGGTACATACAGGAGTGTAATCCTTTGGATGAGAAAATAGGATTACCCAGCTATCTCCAGCCCACTCGTGAAAGTTAATTGGCCCAATTGTCGATTCCTGGGTAAAGTCCGGCGCCGTATCGCCGAGTTGAATTGCCATATGATTCTCGCCTCCATTAGCTTCGATGTGCGGCCGAACTGCACAGTTCAACGCACAGGTTCGTACCGATTAATTTTTGACCCGAACTCGAAGTCTTGCAAAAGGTCCAGTCAAACCTATTATGACTTGACTAAACCAATCATCTATATATACTTTATGATACCAGATTCTGCCTGTGCGCGTAATCGCTCGCAATTTGAATGGTGCAGGCATGCTAAATCGAACTGCGAGCGATGCAATATATGCACGATTAGTTCGCAACATAAAAAAATATTTATGTTTTTTTGTTACTACTCAGGCATCTACTCGTGATAATATCCGAGCGGGTTCCTGTCGATAATTTTGATTTGTAAAAAAATCTTTGGATTTCACAGAGTCATTTGGTAGGCGGATGGTG
>CAIXIX010000520.1 GCA_903919615.1 uncultured Chthonomonas sp. | reverse complement strand
GAAACGGAACCGAAAACATCCTCAAACTGGCCCGTAGTGGTGCCCAAAGCCATGTATACACTCCAGAAGTGGACTTGCTGGCATCGATTTCGCCAACAGACTCTGAAGCGTACGAAAACATGAATCAAAAGATTCCCACTTTACTCAACTATTAAGATGCGTTCGCCCTGGGGTGACGCCGAAGAACAAACTATCTGGCTTTAAGGTATTCTTAAGTGTGCGCTTAAGAAATACTCAAGAAATTCAGTGAGTCTGTTACTACGCGAATGGGAGTTCACTCCACTGCGACCGGATTCGGGAGTTTTCTGTATCTCCGCGAAGGAACCTAATTGGATAAATTGTAGCCGTTTATTTGACAATGTAATCGTTGGTGCTTCGTGATATTTTTGCACCGAAGCCGAATACGGACAGTTTAAGGGTTCAACTCTTAGAATGCATGAGGGTTATGGCGTTGTGCAGCGAGCTCACTACCAAGCCGCAATTCTAATCCTAATAATTACGCAATCTTGTGCGCCGTTAAAGATCGTTTATATGGGTACCGAGGGCAGAGCCCAATGAATTCAAGCAGCGAAACTAACTTTGACTTACGCGAGGGCCAATCGAACCACTCGTTCGCCTCAAACCACTCGGAATATCCATCCAGTACCTCTGTACATTGCCTCTTTGAGGCGACGGTTGGTCGAGCTCCGGGCGCCGTTGCACTTCAATTTCGCGATTCCACAGTAACGTACTCCGAGTTAAATAGCGCGGCAAATAAGGTAGCCCACCGGTTAATTGAAAGTGGTGTACGTCCGGGTAACGTGGTTGGTCTCTTCATGAACCGATCTATCGAAATGATATCGGGCATACTCGGCATCCTGAAAGCCGGCGCTGTTTACGCTCCTTTCGACACGGACTATCCAGCGGAACGGCTCGATTTCATGATCAAGGACACTGTCGTTCAGATGGTGATCACACACTCACCTGTTGCCGAGCGCCTTGAAACCTTAGGTGTAGCATCTATCTGTATCGATGGTGCTCAGGTAACAGATGCAATCTCAAGCACAAATCCAGGAATCTACCCGGATGCCGGCAATGTAGCATACATTATGTACACGTCGGGCTCCACGGGAACGCCAAAGGGTGTTTGTGTTCCTCACCGCGGCATCGTGCGACTTGTCAGAAATACGAACTACATCTCGATTACCGCTGAAGATGTCTTTCTCCAGTTCGCATCAATATCTTTTGACGCGTCAACTTTTGAAATCTGGGGCGCGTTATTGAATGGCGCGAGATTAGTTCTTGTGCCGCCAGGTATACCCACTCTAGCCGAACTCGCTCAACACATAAGATCACACCAGGTCACGGTCCTATGGCTGACGTCAAATCTGTTCCAGCTGACAGTTCTTGAGGGTGTCGACTGTTTATGTGGGCTTAAGTACATGCTGACGGGTGGTGACGTCGTACCAGGAGCTGCAGCTCAGGCTTTTTTTGGAGCCGTTAAGGGCTGTACACTCATAAACGGGTATGGGCCGACTGAGAGCACAACTTTCGCGTGTTGTTACGTGATGTCGAGCGATAAAGATGTAGAGGACATCCTGCCGATAGGAGTGCCGATCTCCAACACCAGTGTTTACATTCTTGACCCGAGCGGCGCGGTCGTTCCCGTCGGTGAAGTTGGCGAGCTATGCATTGGCGGCGACGGGCTTGCTGTCGGATATCTCAATCGCCCAGAACTAACAACGGAACGATTTGGATTTCCTATCAAAGGAGACGCTGAGACTCGATTATACAAGACTGGCGACATGGCCAGAATGAGATCCGACGGCAACATCGAATTTCTTGGGCGAAACGATAGTCAGATCAAAATTCGAGGATTCAGGGTTGAGTTGGGTGAGATCGAGGCAGCACTTCATAAACACGAATGCGTACGGCAAGCGGTTGTCATCGCCGCTGACGGGGCCAACTCAGAGAAACGTCTGGTAGCCTGTATAATTGCAGACGAGTATTCTGAAGGTACAGAGGTCACGTTACGTAGTTACTTGGCTGGCATTCTTCCAAGGTACTGCATTCCAGCAGAATTCGTTTTCATGAATTCGTTTCCGATGTCACCTAACGGCAAGGTGGATAGAAAATCACTGAGTTTGAGGTCCGGAACGAAACAAAAAACTGGTGCTGATAGTTTGCCGCACACGCGCATTGAGATTGCACTGGTTGATATCTGGAAACAGTTGTTCAATGCTGATGAAATAGGTATTACTGACAATTTCTTTCAGCTCGGTGGACATTCCATTTTAGCAATCCGTATGCTGTCTCACATAAACAAGCGTCTAGATATCAAAGCACCGATCTCACTGATCACAGCAGCGCCGACAATAAACCTTCTCGCAAAACGGCTGTCATCGTTGCAAACCGTCGACAATTCTCCGTCTCTGCATACCATAACAGAAGGCGGATCCTTGCCGCCTATATTCTGTATGTACAGACTGGATGGGCTCGCAATGGGTTATCGTGATTTGGCCATGGCGCTGGGTCCCGATTATCCAGTTTATGGCCTCACCGATCCTGCCTGGAGCAGTCACGCGGCTAGAACCGGTCTAACGATCGAACAGATCGGCGCGGAGTGTGCAGCCAAGATCGTTTCCGAGTTTCCAGATACTTCATATATTCTTGCCGGATCGTCGTTCGGTGGTGTGCTTGCCTACGAGGTCGCTCAACAATTGAAAGCTCGTGGGGGCAACGTTTTGCTATTAGTGATGTTCGATGCGTTTGCTCCGGCTGCTTTACGATTGAGGCGTCCTAAGTCTAAGATGAAGAAGCTCGCCGTACACTTCAAGTTGCTAGCTCAAATGCCACACCCGCAAAAACTTGAATATTTAAAGACGAAAGTCCTGGGACGCAGATCCGGTGGCGAGCTCCTTGGTGACGACGGTACCGTTTATCCCGATGCGATGCCCGAACTACTTGACGGGATACAATCCGCCAATATAAAAGCAATGTGGAATTACAACCCACTGCCGTGTTCTTGCCCTAAAATAATCCTGAGATCACGCGATAGGAGCCCCTTCAGAGACGATAATGATCCAAAGCTCTGGTGGGGCGACCTGGTTGATTTGAGCGAAATCGTGGAGGTTCCGGGAGATCATGTTTCCTTGATTGCCGAGCCGTATGTGCAGACTACGGCCGAACGGATTAGAATGAGGATCCAAACTGAGTTGGACATTCAAAACAGGGACAGCAAAGCTCCAGATTAACTTGTGCTTGTCGCTTTCAACCATGGCTGGTAACAGGCCGTATGCTTCATTGTTTGAATGCGACATAATGAATGTGCAGCAAGTAGCCCCCGCGTGCACCCCCAATCCCGATTCACAGATGAGCAGGGAACATTGATTTACATCCCTAAATTAATAAGACAGCTTGTCTGGAGAGAACCCAATGATTCCACTATTATCGGCTATTCTGGCGTCCGTGGCAGTTACCGTTCTGAGCGGCTCTGATTTACCACGACCATCGCGCTCGCAAGCAGAATGGCAGAACGCAGAAATTGGAGTTTTCGTTCACTGGGCTCCAAATGTGTATCAGGGATCGGAAGGCGATAACCTCTCGACGCCAAACGAGAAAATAGACCCTGATCGATTTAATGCCGTAAGTATCGTGCGTGCTGCGAAAGCCGCGCATGCCGGCTACCTGATTTTTGTGGCCAAGCATATTGGCGGATACTGCGCCTGGCAGACAGCAACAACTGATTATTCCATTAAGAGTTCGCCCTGGAAGAACGGTAAGGGCGACATGGTGGGAGAGTTAGCTACAGCTTGCCGCAAACAGGGGCTTCGCTTCGGGGTCTACCTTTCGCCTCGTTCCGACATCCATAAAGTCGACACTGGCGGTCATGCCACTTCTGTGGTCAAACAAGATCAATACAATGCGATCTATCGTCAGCAGCTCACCGAGATTCTAACTCACTACGGCCCAATGTTCGAAATGTGGTTTGATGGCGGGAATATCGTTCCGGTCAATGACCTTATCGCTAAGCTGTCGCCAGACATCATCACATTTCAGGGAAGACGCGCTAACTCCACGCGCTGGGTGGGTAATGAACAGGGTTTTGCGCCTTATCCGTGTTGGAACACAATCCCATGGAAGGAGGGCGAAACAGCACAGGAAGGCGCGGGCTCGCCAACTGGAAACCTCTGGTGCCCGGCAGAGTGCGACGTCTCGATCCTGCGTCCAAACTGGTTCTGGAGCGAAGGAAGCGATCGCAATATTCTGGGCCTCGATCAGCTTATTGAGATCTACTACATGTCGGTTGGGCGAGGAGTAAACCTGCTTCTCAATATCACACCGGATAACCACGGCGAAATCCCAGATGCTCAGATTAAACGACTGAAAGAGTTTGGGGATGAGATTGATGCCCGATTCGGTAAGCCACTATATTCGGCCCATGGGCGCGGGAAGGTGACAACGCTTACATTCGACCAGGCAGAGCCAATCGATCATATCTCGTTGCGAGAAGATATTCGCGATGGCGAGCACATCCGTAAGTTCATCGTCGAGGGGAAGATGACTGACGGTAACTGGGTTAATCTCGTGACTGGCTCCCAAATTGGAAACCGACAGATCTTTCCCGTCAATCCAATCGTTACGTCACAGCTACGGCTTACTGTTCTGGAGTGCATCGGAGAAGTAAAAATTCGCGAGTTCGCCGCCTATCATGTTAACCGATTGGCGCCAAAGGCAGCCTACCGCGACTCAAAACAGTAAAACCCAAGCCATGTGGAAAAGGGTTGCCCTCTTCACTGCACCACCTTCCAGCCTTGCATGTAATCAGTCATCATGCTACAATTAGTTGCAGAGAAAGGCGCCTCCGTGCGACCATGTTGTTTGTGGCGGCGCCGATCGATATCCCCATCTCGTGCCATATTCATGTTCGCGGTCGTCACCGATCGCTAGAGCAAATTAGGCCACCCATTGTGTACGTGAAAACTCTCCAGGAGCGTTTCCTGAAAGGATGAACATCGAGTTGTCTGAATCATGCAAGGCCGCCCAGGGCATCAATCGTCGTGAGCTTTTAACTGCAGCCGGAACCGCTGCAGCAAGTTTGGCCCTCTCGGGTGTACGTGCCTATGCTTTCCAGCAGAAGACCTTAGCAAAGCCAGTTGTCGTCGGCAGTGGGGATCACAAGTATGAGTGCATCCACGATTGGCTCACACCACCGGATGACATACTGTGGGGCGACACTCAAGGGATCACGCAGGATTCTAAGGGTCGGATCTACATTTCGCATACGGTGCATTCAGGCAGCAGAAAACAGAATGCAATAGTTGTCTTTGATCGCCATGGCAAGTATCTGGATTCGTGGGGAGCCCAGTTTGTAGGCGGCGGCCACGGCATCGAACTACGCGTAGAGGGTGAAGGCGACGATGCCGCCGAATATCTGTACCATTGTGATACAGCCCATCGTAAGGTCGTCAAGACAACGCTAACAGGCAAAGTCATTTGGGAAAAGGGCACTCCGCAAGAGCCTGGTGTCTACAAGGACAACTCCCCGTTTATTCCAACCAACGTGGCATTCTCGCCCAATGGAGATTTCTATGTCGCGGATGGGTACGGTTCAAACTATGTGCACCAGTATAATCTCGCAGGGGATTGGATCCGTACTTTTGGAGGCGGAGGGGATGGCCCAGGTAAATTTAAAACCTGCCACGGAATCCTGGTAGATACTCGACGCAAAGACCCGGAGTTGGTGGTTACAGATCGAGCCTCTGGACGAAACCAGTACTTCACGCTCGAAGGCAAATTTCTGCGCATGCAGAGTGAGGGGATGAGACTTCCAAGTTACTTCTCAATCCATGGCCATGAGATGGCCATTGCAGATCTAACCGCCGTTGTTACCATCCTGGATATCAATGGCAAGCCTATCGTGTACCTTGGCGATGGTCTTCCAGATCAGGAAAAACTGAGAGATCATCCGCGCGCCGACTGGCTGGCCGGGAAGTTTGTTCATCCGCACTGCGTAAAGTACCTTCATAATGGCGACATTCTCGTTGCGGAGTGGGTTCCCATTGGAAGAGTAACGCTTCTCAAGAAGCTACGCGCGTAATAGTAAGAGGGGAAATACAGGGTTGTACTCCGGATTGATTCACAGATATCGGTCGATGTTGCCGATATCAGAGAGTATTTTGGCGGTGTCGCTTTGCGAAGGCAATACCCCGCTGATTCCGCTGAAGCGCTTTGCAAAACTGGTTGGTCCGGAGGTCACACTCTACGCGAAATACGATGGTCTGAACCCCACAGGTTCCTTTAAAGATCGCGGTATGACGCTCGCAGTATCCGTGGCGAAGTCCGAGGGGCAGGTTGCCATGATGTGCGCATCAACTGGCAACACATCCGCTTCCGCTGCGGCCTATGCGGCAAGCGCGGGAATGAAATGCTATGTGCTCATTCCCGCTGGCAAAGTAGCGCTTGGAAAGCTGTCCCAGGCTATTATTCATGGCGCGAAAGTGATCTCGATTGAGGGCAATTTCGACCGAGCTCTCGAGCTGGTTCGAAGCATCTGCGAAACGCATCCAATTGCCCTCGTTAACTCGGTTAACCCCATGCGTATCGAGGGGCAGAAGACTGCTGCCTTCGAGGTTGTCGATGATCTCGGGGATGCGCCGGATTATCATGCATTGCCAGTTGGCAACGCGGGTAACATAACGGCATACTGGAAGGGTTACAAAGAGTACCATGCTGCTGGCAAGGCAAGCCATCTGCCTGCGATGCTCGGTTTCCAGGCGGCTGGGGCCGCTCCAATCGTCAACGGCGCACCCGTCGAAAGGCCCGAAACTGTCGCCACCGCGATTAGAATAGGCAATCCCGCAAGCTGGAAGGGCGCAGTCGATGCCGCCGCAGAATCGAACGGCATCATCGCTGCCGTAACGGACGAAGAGATCCTCTATGCCTATTCTGCGGTAGCTTCGATGGAAGGTATCTTTGCCGAACCGGCCAGCGTAGTGCCCCTTGCTGGGATCATAAAGCTCGGAAAGTCCGGCTTCTTTACAAAGCCCGTAACCATCGTTGTGACGTTAACGGGTCATGGGCTCAAAGACCCGGAAACTGCCGTCAACAGCGTCATAGCTACCAATACTGTCGTTCCTGCAGACAAAAGTGCAGTGCTGGGCGCCATCGGCATGTAAACGACCGGTTTCAAGGGTCGATGGCTGTTCAACCGGAGCCCCTTATGGTAAGAACTCCGCCTTCTGAACCGCAATTAGAGATAGGAAGCACGCAGTTCATGTTGCTTCTGCAAAGTTTGCCTCAAGTGGGCGAGAAGGCGTTAACACGCCTTTTAGCAGGCGCTGCCCTACGACGTTTTACGCCAGAAGCCATCCTGTGTATGTCTGCCGAAGAACTGCAGCGCGAACTTGAGCTCGACGCGCGAGCTGCAGCGTATCTGGCGGCGAACCGGGCAAGCCTGGTGCAGCAAAGCGCCGAACTGGCACGCAACATTCGCTCCTATCCCGTACAGCTTCTCGCGTTCTCCGGTGCCGCCTATCCCTCGCGTATCGATAGGTATGCATCTATTCCTCCTCCGCTTGTCTACGCTGTTGGCAATTTGCAATTGCTCGATGAGAGCACTTCAAATGGCGCTGCGCCGGGAGTAACATCGCCATTCACATTTACAATTGCAGTATCGCGATCCGCTGCTCAAGGTACTTTAGTAAAGCTTGATGAATTGGGGACCGAGCTCGTTATTGCCGGCGGCGTGCCTGTGACCGGGCATGAGCGTGCAGAGTATCAGCGTCTTGCGCTTTCGGCGCAAAGAAGAAACGCGCCTACAATTTACGTCTTCGACAGAGGTCTGCGTGAGGCCTTAGGACCCGAATTCAACCTTCCACCGTTTGCGGCCGCACGTATTCGCGATGTTGAATTTGAGCTAAAGCGTGATCTAGCGCTATCTCAGTTTCGGCTGACAGACCATTGTCTTGGTGGTAACAACAGAAAACGCGATAGTCTGATCTTTTCGTTGAGTGATGTTGTGATAGCGCTGGACGTCGCTCCAAATGGCGCTATGTATGCAGAATGTCTCCGTGCTTACCGTCAGGGTAAGAAGGTGTTCGTTTCTGCAACCGGTCGTGACGGAAATAGAGCGCTCATTGATAACGGCGTTCCGCTGCTCCCTGCGGCGATTGTTCGAGAAGAATTGTGATGGCTGGTTGGGTATTTGTATTGTGCTGGGCTCGAACCCCTTACTACGGTCGACTTAGGGCGTCAGGAAGCTAAATGACAGAGAGCACAACGGTAAGCAGGGCGATCGGGTCTCAGCAGATACCGCGATTTGAATTTCCAGAAGTCGTCGGAACGGCAATGTCGCCTGTCGACCTTGGCCGAGTAATTGCAGATTCGATTGAACAGATGGCACATGGGCTGCAATGCGACCAACTGGCAGCGTTCTCGTATCTTTCACGTGAAAACCAACTACGGGGCGTTGGCTGCTATCCTCCAGATACAGACCCACCCTGCGTACGAGATCAGACATTCGAATCTCATGGGATCGATGCAATTCAGCGGGCTTTGCTTACTGGCAGAATTCAGACTCTCGATTCAGGCGCAACACTGCCCGAACCGTTCCGGTCCACCTATTTATCTGAGACCGTTGTAGCGCCTCTGCGCCTCGGCGACCGCACGCTGGCTGTGCTGATTGGACTCATCAGGCAAGGGGTGGTATCCAGATCTGCGGCCTGGCAGGAGGGTGCGTCCGAAGTTTGTGCGCGTGCGGCTCTGGTTGTAGAGTTGGAACGGGTTGCCGCCGCGTATCACGATGAGGTTGGAATGCGTATGTCGCGCCGCATTCTCGCTAGCGCTATCCTTCAATACAAGCCAATCGAAGAAATTGGTGACATGATTCTCCAGTTCGTGTGCGAGCGATTGAAAGTAGACAGGGCTGGACTTTACGTTCGTGATATGAACGGTGTTTACAGCACGGGAGCGCTGCGCAACATTTCTCTTGATTATGCGAACCGAATGATGAATCTTCAGCGCCCTGGCCCTGTGATGGCAAGGGCCGTCGCTGCGGGGCAGCCGTTCTTTGCGCGAGATATACAGAACGACCCTCAATACGGCCCTGAAGTAAAAGAGATCTTTGTTGCAGAGAAGATCAGTTCAGTTCTGATCGCAGCTCTGCATAACGGAGACAGCTATACAGGCGCACTTGCCGTATACCCAGACAATAATCGAGATTTTACTCCTGCTGAACTCTCTGTGTTCCAAAGCTTTGCGGAACTTGCCGCAATGGCTGTCGCAGTAAAGAACCTCTTGGGCCAGCAGCGAGAGACGGCTGTTCTCGAAGAGCGCAACCGTCTCGCTCGTGAAATTCATGATACCGTCGCTCAATCGCTGGCGGCACTTGTGCTGCAGATGGAAACAGCCAGGACCGAGTTGGATAGCGGCAGCGTTGATTCTGTTAGAACTATTCTCGATAGCGCTACCATGCAAGCACGAAAAGGGCTGGAAGACGCCAGAAGGGCTGTGCAGGGAATGGCCCCGACTTCATTGGAACAGCAGTCAACTGCCGAAGCGATAGCCGATCTCGTCAGGTCTTTCGAGTCTCAAGAAGGCATCGCGACACAGTTTGTTCTTTCTGGCGAGGAGCTTCCTCTCTCCCAGGAGCAGTCGCTTGGGCTATTAAGGATCGCCCAGGAGGCATTGAACAATGCCCGCAAGTATTCAAATGCACGGCGTGTTAGGGTGGGCCTGCTGTTTTCAGCGGAGACGACGCTGCTGCGAGTGGAGGATGACGGAGTTGGTTTCGATCCGTTAGCTCTGCCTGCGCCGGGTGGCGCGTCTGGTTACGGTCTGTTTGGAATGCGAGAGCGCGTGAGGCTACTCGAGGGAGAGATTCAAATTGAGAGTACGCCAGGGTGGGGAACGCGAATTGTCGTGAGCTTGCCGTATCGCCCTACATCACAATGGCGTGGAGCCAGCAATTCCCCAAGGGCGGAGCCGACCGCCCCGTCGTCAATAGGGGCCTTTGATGGGCGTGTTTCGACACGAGATGACGAAGAGAAGCTACGTATTCTCGTGGTAGATGATCATGCGATCATACGGCAGGGAGTGCGCTCCACACTTGAAAACACCGGGCAGGTCGTAGTGGTGGGTGAAGCAAGGGATGGCGCAGAAGCAGTTACAGAAGCTTTGCGGCTTCGGCCCGACGTAGTTCTTATGGACCTTCAGATGCCTGGCGTTGGCGGCCTCGAGGGCCTGCGCAAGATGAGAGTGGCAATGCCGGACCTGCCGGTAGTTATCCTCACGACATTTCAAAGTCACGAAGCCGTATCGGAAGCACTGACAGCTGGAGCTCGTGGTTTTATGCTTAAGGATGCTGAGCCAGCGCAGTTGCTTGCAGCAATTCGGGCGGCCCGCCGCGGTGAAGTTCTACTCGACCACGAAGTGCGATCAGCCCTGTCTGAATATGCCGTGAGCGCCTCCACAAAGTCCGATACCGAACCCCTTAACGAGCGTGAGCAGGAGGTTTTGACTCTCCTCATTCGAGGCGCAAGAAATCGAGAAATTGCCGATCAGCTATTTATCGTGCCGCGAACCGTAGAGTACCACCTCGCAAATATTTACGGCAAATTGGGAGTTAGCAATAGAACAGAAGCAGTGCGCGTTGCGCTCGATCGTGGCCTCGCGGAACCGCAACCGCGACCCGGTCGCTAACTAACTCGCCTCGGAAGTTAGTCAATTCCCTTGCCACATGGGCCACAACGTACCAACTCCGTGTTCAACTGCCCTCTGATAGACGGCAGTTGCAACGGCAGTGTCTTCCAGTGCGATGCCAATCGATTTGAAGAGCGTGATCTGATCCGCAGATTCTCGGCGCGCTTCGCCACACACGAGTTTGTTAAGCTCGCTCACTCGTTCCCATCTGAGGACACCCTTTTCGAACGCAGGAATCAGATCGCCAGCCTCCTGTTTGGCCTGTTCGATCGAATCGACGATGACGAGTCCGGATCGCCGAATTGTCTCAATATCAATTTCACGCTTCATCAGCAGATTGCTGCCCACAGCATTTACATGCGTGCCGGGCGAGAGCCATTCACCTTCAAAAACAGGCTCCTTCGATGTCGTCGCAGTTGTTACAATTGCCTTGCCCGTTACGGCTTCCTCCGGCTCGCTGGCTGGCGTTACGACGACAGAAAGCTTGCGTGTCATCCGGTCGGCAAATGCGCTGCATCGTTCCACATGTCTACCATATGCGGTTATCGATTTCACAGGCAGCGCGGCACATAGTGCCTCAAGTTGGCTTTCTGCCTGCCATCCCGTTCCTATAATTCCAATATCTATCTGCCCTGTCGCCAGTGCATCATGACTAACCAGGCGTTTCGAGGCAACAGCAGACGCTGCACCTGTTCGTATCTGCCCCAATCTGTCCGCCTCGATCACCGCGAGCAGGTCTCCGTTAATCGCTGAGTATAGCAAAATAAGAAATCGAGTTTTCGGCGCGTACGATGCATATAGCTTTACACTAAACGTCTGCAGCTCAAGATCGGCGCACGTCATGAGATGAAATGTGCCATCTGGCATATGAAGCCGCCGCCGAGACTGGTTAATGACCGCTCCCTCACCCTGCCGGAAAAACGCCGACTCCAAAGCGTCAATCGCTTCCGGCATCGTTACAAGTGTATCCACTTGCGCTTCGGTAATGTAGAGCGCCATAGGTTAACCTCCATCTGGCCGTCGGATCGCACCTGCGACCACTTTGGCTTCTATTCCAAAGTACGAACCGAGCGCACGCATAGTTGGAGTGCCGTGATAACGGACAGCCTTATGAAGTACCGTATTACCAAACGATACACGGTGACGTCTACTCTGCATTACCGTCACTAGGAACAGGAGGGCTAGTAACTGGTGCAGCAGACAACAGTTTTCGGATCTCTTCGCCACCTGGCGTGTTTCTAATCGGGTTACGCCGTTCTTTGAGCAAGTAGACCGTGCCCACGAAAAAACCGATCACGCTCCCAGCAACACAGTACGACAGATACCGAAACGCCTCAAAAATTCTGCGCCCGAAATCCCAGAACGTTTTACCAAAAATGTAAAACGCATACTTAAAAACGAGTGGACCGAATCCGTAGATACGGATAAACATAACCGGCTGGTTTCTGCACTTGTTGAACTCCCACCGATAGTCTAATCTCCGGCCAGCGAAAAGGGGCCCGGGTATATGGTCTACAACCGACTTAGGGTTGAACAGTATTCGGTAACCCACCTGCTTAACTCGAAGGCACATTTCAGTCTCTTCGCAGACAATCGAAGACCCGCCCGGCGTGTCATCGCGAAAGCCTCCAAGCTGCGCCATGACGTCTCGCCGGAACGACATGTTGGCGCCAAGCATGTGGTCAACTTCAACATACCCCCCTGGATCTGCGGCAAAAAAGCCCGTTATACGCCCATTAGGCATCACTTTACCGATCTCGTCTAATCCTCTTTGGTCCTCACCTGGCTTTAGGTCGAGCGCGCGTCCCGCTACGGCGCCAACATTCGGTTCGTCATAGGTTGCCAGCAGATTTTTGAGCCAGCCTGGGTGAGCGAAGGCATCATCATCAAGAAAGACGATGATCTCACCTTTTGCGACGCGCAACCCCGCGTTTCTTGAATTCGGAGTGTTTCCCCTACCAGATGGATTGTAAATATATTCGACGGAAGGAAACTGTGATACGACCATTTTTGTTTGATCGTTGTCTGAAGCATCGATTACTACGACCTGGTCAGGCTGCGGCGTCTGTCCCAAAGCTTGTTCCAGACATCGCCTAACATGATCCGGGCGATTAACCGTAACTATCAATATGCTTGCAGTTCTTTCCATGCGACTTAAATGACCTCTTGTTTGTTCGGGATAGTTGCCCGAGTTCCATTCCAGGATGAAAATTCAGTGGGGGGCCTGCGCGTAACGGGGCCAGCGGCTCAAAGGGCTTCTAGAGCCTGCGCGGGCTTATGCCCCTCAGTCCGTTCGGCTCGACGGTAATCGCCGCGAGATAACTCTAAGTGCCCCCTGACGAAAACAGGCGAGATTATCGTCTTCATCATGGGAAAGGCACTGCGTCCAAGTGCGCGCGTTGTGCAGTTATTGTACCCTTGGCAGGTAAGGCTCGGCAGCGGCGAATTGGTCATAGCACGAACGCGCTGCGATAAAACATTGTTGGTTTGATAGGTTGTGCTGGGAACGTTCAAAGTTATCTCTCTGTCCGCAACTTAACTAGCTCGGGTTGGCAAGGCTCAGCTCTTGGTTCCTTGGTCCGAGATGAGTGGTTCTTAATGCAGCCAGGTCGTGACTGTTACGCTCGGTGTGCCGCTTCGGGTTCACCACTGGATATTTTGCCACTTTTTGTACAACGGGTCAGGGTGTCTATCGTAGTCCGGCCATACTGCCGGTGTGTAGGAGAACGCGAGGGCCAGCGCATCGGCGTAATCTGGTGATGAGATGCCTCGCTTCCGCATGTCCTGCTTGCTTTCGAGCTGTACTTTGCCTGTCTCGGTGTAGAAGAAGACCGGCATTGAGAGCTGTGCGATTAGCGCCGGGTTGTCGGGAATAGAAATCAAATCGGTCATTTCTTTGATGTCTGTTGAGTTGTTGAGGTCTTTGAGGTTGGGGATGCCGTTGCGACGGTTGCGCTCGTCTTCCATCCAATCGTAGACGGGGAATTCGCCGCCCAGGGTCTTCACCCAGCGGTAG
>CAIXIX010000519.1 GCA_903919615.1 uncultured Chthonomonas sp. | reverse complement strand
TTTCCTGGCGCAGAACATGTCGTTTTGACCCTGGAGGCGACAAATCGAGAGCTGGTTCGCAACGTGGCGCAAGAGTCGCTGCGCAATTTCGCCACATGGTGGATGGATCTACCCGCAACCGGCTGGTTTGACGATCCTGGCATGTGGGCAGAGATGGCGCGGCTGAACAGGCTTGATACTGCAAATATCGAACACCCGCACGCCTTTAAGCCCGAAGTCGCGGATGTGATCGACACAAGCTCAATGCTGCTGATCGCCGAAGGTGGGGATGCAGCAACACGTCCGCTACTATACGAGTCGCGATCTGCATTTGGGAAGTTGGGCACGCCCTATGGTCAGTATCTCTCCGAAGATGTTATAAACGGGAAGGTACATGCAAAGCTCTATGTGTTTCCCGACGCATTTCAGATGACAGCGACAACGCGAGAGAAGCTACTTGCGGCAACAAGAGGAGCGGTATCGCTGTACTGCTATGCACCGGGCCATTTCGACGGCTGGCGAGAGTCTATGGATTCGATGCGGGACATTACAGGGTTCAGATTTACAGCGCTATCCGATGTGGCTCCAGTGGCAGCGCCAACACCTCTCGGCCTCTCGTTAGGCTTAACCCATGCATTGACTGCTGCGCCCAAAGTGCACCCTCTCTACGCGTGCGCGGACGCAAAACCCGATGAGATCCTCGCGACGTATCCGGATGGTTCCGCTGCGATCGCTCTGCGGCGGCGAAATGGCGGAACCACGATATTTTGCGGGGTTCCTGGCCTTAGTTCCGAAATGCTGCGAACTGCTGCCAGGCTGGCAAAAGTCCACCTCTACACGCAACAAGACTGTTGTGTCTACGCTAACGGTCCATTTCTGGCGCTCCACGCAGTTAGTGACGGCCCTATTTCTGTGAACACAGGCAGCAGTGGGAAGGTTGTAGATATGATGAGTGGCGAGCAGATAGGCATCGGGCCAGCGTTAACTCTAACTATGAGCAAGTCGCAAACCATAGTGCTGCAAACGCGGCAAGAGCCCTAATGTGGCGCCTTGCATCCGTTCTCTGACTGAGCCTTGAACCGATCGTTTAGCGCTGGATCGATGCGTTTGGGTCGCTTGGTTACCGGATCGACCGCGACCCACATGCTGCGCGAACGTGCCACAGGTTTTCCGTCTGTGGTACGGACAATCTCAACGAATCTCTCAAATCGAACGCCTGAAACGGCGCCAACCCAGGTTCTAGAGACCAGTTGATCACTTAGGAAACTTGCCTGCAGGTAGTCAATCTCGTGTCGGATTGCAACCCAAGCCCAATTCGCACGTTGCTCATCTGTTGCGGCGCTGTTCCAATGCGCTGCAGCCACATCTTGTACCCACCTCAAATAGACGACGTTGTTTACGTGCCCCAGACCGTCGATGTCATTTGGCTCTATCTTAATCGTCAATTCGAAAACGATCGGCTCTCCAGCTTCCTCAGTCAACGCTTGCTTCCCTTCGTTCGATCATGATGGGGCAGTTTAGAACTTCTATCACTAGTACGTGAGCATCGGGGCAGCTGTTGCAGAATTACCAGACAACAAAATAAAGGAGGCGTCCACATCGCTGGGGACGCCTCCAATATTCAGGTGGAATGCCTAAACTCGCGAATTACTGGCGGGTTGCATCCCACATGTTGTTCTGTGGCTGATGAACGGGATCTGGATCCGTCGCCGCTGGGCGCATCGCCTTGGAGTGGCCGTCGCATAGCACAAAGTTGCTCATCAGGTTGTGAACGGGAGTGATGCCGCCGGTAGGACCTTCCGGGTATCCCTGAGGATAGACATAGCTTGGGTTGCGCGTGGCATCTGGGATTTCGCTGTTGCCCCAACCCCAGCTGTTTGGAATGCCGCTGATGACGCCAAACGGACCGAACCACAACTGGTTCTCCGCCGCCAGCTTCTCACCGATCATTACGGTTTCTGCAGATCGGCCTACACCGGCGAGCGTCTGTGTGACGTTGCCCATCCAGCCGCCATCTGCCTTCGCCTGAGCGATTCCCATGACTCCAAAGATCGACCATGCAGATCCGTCCCACTTGATGAGTCCGTTGCTTGCATAGGAGACGCGAGGACCAGCCCACGAGTATACGCCGGCGAGCGAGTCATCTGGGCACTTTAAGATCTGTACGTTCTTGATGTATGGCTGAAGGTTATACATCCATGTGTTTTGCCACCAGCTATTCGGTGCACCGTAGGAAAATGCTTCATCGTAATCCTGCGCGTACATCAAACTGGCGAGACCGAGTTCTTTAAGATTACTCAAACAGGAGATTGCACGGGCCTTTTCACGCGCCTGCGCAAAAACGGGGAAGAGAATGGCGGCAAGTATAGCGATTATCGCGATGACGACTAGCAGTTCGATCAGGGTGAAACCTGATTTAATCCGATTCATAGGTAGCTCCTTTGCATATTCCCGGCAAACTTCTAGTTTGACGGGGGCTGGACTTGTGGCGCATTTGTAGCGGCAGCCCGCTGCGTTGCCGATTGCTGCATGATCTTTCTGGCCTCTTCGGGCATCTCCTTTGGAGGACCTTTCTTTATATCGGCAATATCTTTATCCGACATGTTATTGCCGTTCTTGCAGCCACAAAGTGAAGAAGCTATGGCAATTGTAAGTGCTACAGATGGCACGAGAACGGCAAATCTTCGTCTCATTAGAACTACTTCCTTTCTTTTGTATTCGGCATATGTCGGTACGAAAAGACGGACGGGCATTTTCATCCGCTCCACGGGCCTTTACACACGTCGTATGCTATCGTACCATAGCTGTGAATTGATTGCAATAATGTTGAGGGGTCTAATAAAACAATTTAACGTTAAATTTTTTTAGGTTTACCCTTAAATTAATCTGATTGGAATAGTAATAGGCTCTTGATAGCGAAGAATATTGCGTTAGATACATATAAGGATGTTAATAGTTGCAATTAGGTGGCGGTGCTCGGCATGTTAATCTGACCGTTCAACACCGGTAGTGATCGTTGTTGCATGGCTTTATGGGCCAATATCGGGAATTATTAATTATTACTAAGCAATTCCAAGGCCGAATACGGTGTCACTATCGCTGCGATTATGGCTGACTTTGAACCTTGCCGAACAAGCCCAATGCAGATTTGACAACGGAATCGACGGTAATGCTATCTATGCAGGCAGTCTGTGTGCGAGTGCAGTATGGCGAAACACAGTCGGAACAGCGCTCTATCGGACCGATCAGCGCGTGTTCAACGCTCCACGGGCGCCACCGAACCTTCTGGTCCCACAGGTTGCCGACAGGTATCAATGTTACACATGGAGTTCTGCACGCAGCAGCGAGATGCATCGTGCCAGTGTCCACACTAATGTGCATCGTGCTTAAACGGAGGATTGCTGCAAGTAGAGGCAGCGGCGTCTGACCGGATAGATCGAATGCGCTCTCACCGATGCGATTTAGAAGTACTCGCGATTCTGGCAGCGCCTCTGCGCCGACGAGAACGATCTGTGCATTCCTGCTTTGCGATATGATCCTCGCGACCTCAGCAAATCTATGGATTGGCCACGGACGAGAGGAACCCCCGTGTGTGGGATTAACTATTACGATGGGGCGTTTGAGGTCAATTCCATTCGAAGCGAGCAGTGTAGCAGCGTCCCGAACCTCACCCGTCGAGGATGGGAACAGCATTGGACCTGGCTTGCCAGTAACTCCGAGCGGTCTGAGAAGTTCGTAGTTATACTCGACTTCGTGCTTGCTTGGTCGCAATCGACCCTGGTCTTCGTTATATGTGAACAGCGGCTTCAATTCCGGCTTCACCGCGTTGCCAATGCGTACAGGTATCCGGGCCGACCACCACGTCCAGGCGGCGCGAGTTCCCCCATGCATCGTAATCGCGGCGGTATATCTACCACGCCTCAGCTCCACAATCCATCGTGTAGTGCCGATAGGGCCCTTGAACTCTCCGCTGGTATCGTCGTGAATTGTAGCGTCAAACAGGTTGCCGTGTTGCTGAACATCATCTAACCATCCCGGCCGGCTGCCGGGCCACAATTGAAGCGTTATCCGGGCACCGGGGTACGCTGAACGCAAGCCTGCGAGCGCAGGAGTCGTCATCAGGTAGTCCCCGAGCTTCGGGCCGGGCAGCCGTATAAGGATGTTGTTCTGCCTCTGCACCTGTGCGACTACTTTTTGAGGAGCCAGATTTCAGTAATCCTGGATTGAACGCGCCAGTTAAGGGTCGGTTCAAATGTGGGATCAAATGTCACCGTAATCTGGCCGTCACGATACAGCAGTCGGTTGACCGGAAACTCCTTGATCTCCCCCAGGTTGCGTCCATCTACTTTGGGCTGGATACGAATGCCATTGACCTTCAGAAGTACGTCACCCATTCCAGTCACTCGAATTGTATAATCCGCATTCTTGTCTACATACGGATATCGAACCGCCGTTGGCCAGGCTTCGCTCGTAAACCACGACTGCCTTGCACGGGCTTTCGGGTCGTTCCCAGTCCAAAACATTGCGCCAGGTAGGTTCAGATTGTCGACATCGAGAAGTGGGCCAACGATCTGTTCGGCCCGAACTTCGTGAGGAGATTTAGCAACATTACCTAGGCTATCGTAGTAGCTGCCCGGTCCCGGATGTTCCCAGGTAGCCAGCTCTTTCAGGCGGGCAACTCTCGTCTCTTCCGTCGGCAGTTTGCGTGCTTTAGCTATCTCGTCTTCGAGCCAGTAGCGGTTATTCAAAGGATAGTTGAGAAAGTCTAGAACGCATCCGCGTTCTGAGCCGGATGCACCATACTTTGCTACGCTCGTCTGGAGCCCGATGGAATGGAACAGATCGTCGCACAATTGTGCCGCCTTTGCAGCTAATTCTGGGCGAGCAGGGGATGTATCCGCCTTTGCAAGTGTTGCCAGCGCTCTGGCGCTTGCAGTCTCAGATCCAATGCGAGAAGATGTCGCCAGAACACCGTTTGCATCCTCTTCCAACTGAGTTTCGTAGGCGAGCCTCTTGCGGACCGACATATCGTAGTAGGCTCGTAACAGGTAGAGCTGCCATCGCCAGTTATTTTTTAGTTGCGGAGACCTCGCTTCGAGGCTTTTCCAAAGTGCGAAGTTAGCGTCTACTCCTCCGTTGTCCTTGAGCGCTCCCATCCAGTCTCGCTCGAATTGAAAAATCCCGGCTGCCGCATCATCCGCCACATCAGGCCCAAAGAAGAGGCGTGTGTAATCGGTAGCGATCGTATTTAGGTCCTGCTTGCTGTCCCAGGCGAGAGAGCTCCAAAGCACCTTGTTGAAATCGTCGTGGCAGCCATCGGAGTAGCTGATGAAACCGCTCGTGAAAGGGCCGGTATCGTGAATTACGCGGCTGAAGAAGTTCGGCCTCGGGTTAACGCATTCCCGACCAAGCGTAAAGCAGAAAGCAGGATCCCAGTAAGGCACAGGAAATTGACTGCGTACGCTATGTGTGATGTCCGGATAGTCGCGGATCGGCATGCCTTCCGGCAGGTTCGCTCGCAGTTCCGCAATCGGCGGGCTGGACGGACCCGCGACGATACCACCGAACCAAGTCGGTCGTCCCCTGTTAATCCAGTCGTAAACGTACTGCTGTTGTTCGAGATCGTAGCCCTGCATCGAGAGCCATACCCTGGCTTTGGGATGGTGAACCACAAGTAGTTTTGCGAGATCGGCAAGATATGGGATCACGAGCTTTGGATGGTTGTCGCCAGGGTCGCCTCCAGCCACGAATATCCCTGTTAATTCCGGGCTTTGTGCAAACAGTTCGGCGTGCTTGTCGAGAGCCTTCTGCCGAAGGTCCTTCTTGTTCAGATCAAAATCCGCCGGTACCCAGAGCCAATATGCCTGGCCGTATTTTGCGCAAATTCTACTAAGATCGACGTTCATTTTTGAACGCGGGTAGCTGCTAACGGTAGGTCGGTCATCCTGAAATGGAATACCTTCGACGCTGTTGCTACCGAAGAGCGCCAGGTCCCGGATGTACTGCTCAAATTGTGCGGGGCTCCAGGCGTCGTAGCTGTTGGCGGTGGCTCTGTAACCCAATTGATGGCCTCGAATTGGCTTCTCCGGGGCGCTGGTTACGTTGAGCGGAGCGGAGAGCCTCAAGGAACCTGGGCGCCATTCAGCGGCGCGGAGCAGTTTGCCGACACCGTAGATGACCCCACGCGGGTCGGCGCCTACAATCCACACAACGGGCCGCTTAGAGTTAGTTGTGTCAGTCGCTAACGCGTAGCCTTCCGGTGCAGTGGCGTGGGCCGCTTCCGGTGCAGTCACACCATGCAGCTTATTTTCTTGTCCGGAATAGAGCGCGATCACCGCGCCAGATTCCGGCCACGTATCGGTCACCTTTAGGTGTAAACCTGTGCGCTTTTGAGTTTCCTGAACCAGAATTTCTGCTGCAGTGACCTCAGGAACCGGCACCTCTCGGCCCGATCTTACAACGACTGTGGCCGAAGATAGATCCGTTGTGTTATCCGCTCTCGAATTTGTCGTAAGAGAAGTCAATAACAGGACAGCTAATGATACAATCGCGCACGATAAAACTGAACCTCGCAAAATCTCGCCTCCGGATCGATTACGATGTAAACACCTCAACAATTCTATCACACATAGCAGCGCTGCCGAAGATGGGTCGCGCAATGTGCATGCTGATCCATTCCCAGATCCACACAATCGTACGGGCGATGAAGGATATTGGCTGGTTCATGTTAGAGTAGACCCACATGAGCAAACCGTCCAACGCACCGCCGGCCAAAGCGTCGAAGCTTCAGCTTATCATTTTGACTTGTCTCGCCGTGGCTGCCGCGGGAATTGGAATTGTTAGATTCGTTCGGCGTGAGGTCACTCGAGAAGCGTTCCTGCTGGCTCAGCCAACAGAAGTGCTCAAGGCGATGTCTGTGCAGACAGATCCAGATGCACTTAATCTGCTCGTGATGGCGCAGCGATTAGAGAAAGAGACCGGTAAAGAGTCAGCCTACAAACCGGCCGTCCGCGCCGCCCTCTTGCTCACATCAAACGACAGTCAAGCCTTACACCTTCGCACACTTACCTATGCCGCGCGCCTGGCGGCCCTCTTCGGGGTGGAGAGCGAGACTGAGAGCCTTCTAAAATCGGCCGAGGCCATTGGCGGCAGCGCCGACTCCAACTACTATCTTGCTCGGGGAATACTTGCGCGCCGCAGACAGCAGCTTGGAAGCAGCGTCACTGAGTTTCGTGAAGCCGTGCGTCTGCAGCCCCAAAATGCCGAAGCGTGGTCCCGCCTTGGCGCCTCATACACGCTGCTCGGGCAGCCCGAGGATGCCGTTGCAGCCCTTGAACAGGGAGTAAAGCTAACTCCCAATGACCCTCAGGCTCATGCATCGTTGGCCGACTCGCTTGGTGACGCGGGCCAATATACGCTTTCTGATAGTGAAGAGGCCGCTGCCGCCGCGCTTGCGCCAGAGCAGTCCGAGTTTGCCGTTTTGCCTGCAGTTGGCCATGCCTACCATGCGCGCACTGACGTACAATACCAGACGGCTGCTGCTGAGCTTATTCGACTGCGAATAAGATTTCCCCAGGCTAGTAAGTTAACAGAGGTACTGGCGGGCCTGTACATGCGTGCCGGTCAATATGCGAGCGCGAGGCAAGAGCTCCAGCGCCTCACAACCGAACGCCCCAGAGACTCGGAGTTGTGGCTCAACCTAGCTATTTCGTGCATGAGATGCGGTGAACAGGCGGAAGCACAAAAAGCTTTTGCCCGACAAACTAAATTGATGCAGTTGAAGGAGCGTACAGTGGGTCTCACGCAGCGGGCATTTCTGCATCAGGACGATCCGAAAATCTACCGGGAGCTTTCGGACGCTCTCTACGAGAGTGGTGATATTGCGAACAGCGTAGGCGCGATGCAGCATGCCGCTCAGCTTGCCCCTGACGACGCTAAGATCCAGCAAGCAATGCGGCAGCTTCAGAACAAATTGAGCGCACTCAAAGACTCATCGATCACGCTATCTCCGGTGCAGCAATAATGACGACCCCTCGATACACCAACAGAATAGCGCTCTCAGCTGCACTTATGCTATTGCCGCTTCTCATTACCGTGGCGATTCTGCCGGGCTGTACGCATCAAGCCCCTGCTTTATTATCGGCGAACAACGCCGCGACTACGGTTGGTTATGTCGGAAGCGCGGCTTGCGCAGCGTGCCATGCATCGGAATGCAAGCTTCAGAGCAACAGCAGCCATGCACACACGGTGAGACGTGCCGATACGGAGACGCTTGGCTCTCTCGCGCCACCAGTCGGTGAGATTCCAGGCTCACCGTATAGTGTGGTAAAGAAGGGTGATACCGGGTTTCGACTCGTTCGCACTGATCGTCCCGAAATCGGCACCGATCTCGAATACGCGTTCGGGTCGGGCAAGGCGGTTTCCACATATGTAGGCGCGATTGGCAAGGATACCCTGACAGAGATCCGAATGTCCTATGCCCCAAATTCACGCAAATGGTATGTAACGCCAAGCCAGGTGGAGGTTCCGGATGCAAACACCGGACGCACATACGAAATGGGGCTCGCGAAAAAGTGCGTGTTGTGCCACGCCGACAAAACAGACGATAAATCTGCAGCCCCGGCAGAGGGCTCGTATGGAGTTGGATGCGAGTCGTGCCATGGGCCCGGGAGGGATCATATTGCAGCAGTGCAATCCGGCTCGGGCAGCGAATTGAAGATGCAAGATTCACGCAAATGGGGTGGAGAGCGGGTTAATGAGGTTTGCGGTAGATGTCATCGATCATTCAGTGCAATACCGCTCACAGGAGCTGACGCCAATAACACTGCGCGTTTTCAACCGTACGGGCTGGAGCTCAGCCCGTGTTTCCAGAAGAGTGGCGATCGGCTCTCATGCATCACGTGTCACGATCCGCATACGGATGCGAGCACAGACCTCCAGCATTACGACACGATATGCCTCACGTGCCATTCCGGATCGAAGATCCCGAAGCATGACGATAAGACAGTAACCGCGGCCACCTGCAAAGTGAACCCAACGAACGGATGCGTGAACTGCCACATGCCCAAACGAGCGATTTTCCCGGGTACGCACTTGCCACTGCAGATGTCTGATCACCAAATCTGGGCCCCACGGAAAAAATGAGCACGCCGCTCCCGTTCGGCAAGCACTGTATTGGCCTCTCCACGAGCAAATGAGACAGCAGTTTGGTAACGCTCTCGGTTATGCAGAGGAAGCGTGAGGACATTTGAATCACCTGACGGCCAGGGCATTTCGGATCCAAATCACTTCGTTGTCTCCCGCACCCGCTCCACAATCAGCTCAACGATATGTACATAAGGGTTCGCGCTATTCTTCAGCATGTTGATCCGGACGTATCTCGCTCTGGTTTCTGCAAAAGAGCCTTCGTATCCAATCGAGGTCGCAGGCTTTGTGTTTGCAGCAAAGTCAAGCGCCTTACGCCACGACTTTCCATCTGTTGATATCTCTGCATTCCACTGGTAATACCTCGAGTTATCCCAGTATGTGATGAGTCGAATGTGGTTTATCGTTTCTGTTCGCCCCAGATCGACCGTCAGCCACTGCGGTGCCGCATCGGTAGATGCCCAGTGACTGTCCGGATTATCTAAAATTCCGTCGACAGCGAACTTCGAAGCCCACGAATCTGTGCGGTCTGGCCCTGGCCCAACCGTTACGGGCTTGCCGGTCGCCAGATTGGGCTTCGTAGGAATTCGCGCCAGATACCAAGCACCCGAAAGATAACCCACCTGTTTACCGGCGGAATCAAACAGTCCAGCACGCAGATGTGCCGTCGTTTCCAGCCTAAACGGTCCCTTGTAATCCAGCCATGCCGCAGAGGGGAGACTGTTGTCGAGCGTATATCGAGCATGCAGTCCAGCCGCAGAATGGATCGGTTTGAGAGTTATCGTGAGAGGAGTAGTAAAGCTGTTCTCATCGTCTTTAAAGGATCCCTCTGCAGTAATCGTTATGGGCAGGATTAGTGCATTGAGATTGTGATCTGTCTGGGCCAGCCTTCGCGTTATTACTGCGAAGGACGAGGCATGTTGTCCGCGCCACAGCTTCTCGGCAACCACAGGTAGTCTTGAACGCAACGATGGTATCTCGATACACTCCGAGTCTTCCCAGGAACAGAGTTGAGCTCCAAGCAGATGTGGGCCCGGTTTTACAGTCTGGTAATCTGTGGAGCCTTCCTGACCGAACTGGTTTACAGACCATCTGCTGATGTACTCGGGCGTCTTCTTGTTGTTGCGAACAATGTAGAGAGGCGTCCACGAGGCGTTAACAATGTCGTAACCAAGTGCAGCGAGATTGGCAGGATCGTGACTATGGTTCCACTCCATCACGATGGTGTCTTTCGGGAGTGCATACCGCCCCGCTGTGTTTGCTGCCTCTTCCCAAACGATCGCACGTTTGCCTCGCGCTGCTATGGTATCGTGCATCTGCACAACAAACCGCTCGTAAAGTTCGTGAACGCTCGATACCTCTCCAGATTTTACAAGTGCCTGGTACTGGGCCGTCTGATCGATGCCAGAAAGGCCCACTTCATCTGCCCCGAGATGCACGAACGGTGACGAAGCGAATGTATCCATCACCTCGTTCAACAGAGCTTTCAGCTCGCTAACCGTCTCTTCCGACGCGATATTAACCGTTGAATCGTTGCCTGGAACGCCAAAAATCGACGGGGCGTCGGCGATCAACCGGCCTGAATGCCCAGGCAGATCTATTTCAGGCACAAGGTAAACGCCTCGCTCTGCTGAGTAGCGATCCAGGGAGCGTAACTCTTGCGATGTGTAGGGTTGCATTGGAGTGTTTGATCCTGGTTCGAAACGCGCAAACTCCCTGTTCGACCGTCCCAGTTCTGGGTGACGCGATGAGGGGAACATAAAGAGCTGATCGTCGGTAATGTGCAGATGCAGGTAACGGATACGGTAGAACCGGCACAACTCAACGATCTGTTCGATCGAAGCTGCTGTGTGGTATTTTCGAGCCAGATCGAGCAGCGCCCCCCTGAAGCTGTACTGCGGCTCATCTTCAACATGTACTGCGGCAATTGTTGTGCCCGAGCCCGGGAGCATTTGCAGGAGTGCGGCCGTTGCGCTGCCGACGGCAAGATAGCTGCCGCCCGAAACTTGTATTGCGTTCGGAGTTACGTTGATCTCATACTGCTCAGAGTGCAGCGATCCAGAGATCTGCAGAACGATGTCACCCTTCACGACGTTGGATGAAACGATAGGCTTAAGTCTTATCGAAGTGATAGCCGTGGTCTCATCCGACAGAATTGCAGCAAGTGGCGCAAGCTCCTGCGATGTCGCGAGAATTCGCGCGTTTCGCTTGATATGAAAGCTGCCGACGCCAGGCGTAAGTAGCCGCGGCGAGGGGACAATAGCGTTTGGCTGCGCAAACACCCGAGGCACAGCTGCGCAGGACATTATGTGAAGCATCGCGAGAACACAACACGCCATCGAAAACAACTTCACCTCAGGGCGCTCCATTTCTATCTTTTGCATTGTGTATGGCGGAATACAATCGTGCAACCGTCGCCTCAGGTCCGTAGTGGCATAGCCGTTCATATGCACAATCAGAAACCTCGCGTGCAAATTCCGGATCTGCCAGCAACCTCTTCCCAATCTCGATTGCCTCCTCAACAGCAAAGATATCTCTCACCGTGGTCTGCGGGAACAGATCCGCGCCATTGCCGGTGCTCTCCGTCGTGATAATTGGTACACGAAGCGCAGCAGCATCCAGTACCCAGCGTCCCCAGGTAAACCTGGGATCCAGATTAATCCACAGTTTGCTGCCGCCGGCATCTCTCCATAGCGATGTCAGGTTGGTCTCGAGCGCGCCAACTCGCTGAACCTGCGATGGGGACTTAAGCCAGGATTGCATCGCAAGGTCCTTCTTGTAGTACCCGTGCTTAATAAAAAGGGGCAGATTGCGAGGTTTTCGCGATGTTGCACGGAAGTAGGTCTTCACCGTGAGGCCAAGCGCCTCCGCCACTACGACCGAGGGGTGCTTGTGAGCTCGAGGACAGATAAATATCTCAGCTCTGCGATCTTGGAGAGGCGTTTGGAACTGAGATATACGTTCGAAATCGTAGGGGATGCCGATCCACTCGGTCTTTGTGGTTGTTAGCCGCTGCAAATAGTCGGTAGTAAGGCGATTGATATTCACGACAAGATCGGAGTGATTGAGAACGTGTAATAGTTCTGGAGAGGGATCGTAATAGTCGGTCCCGCAGCCTTCGACGAGGCTGACCCACTTAAGCCCGGCGGGTTTCTGGTGAATGACCTCCGCATAATGTTTGATGAGCGGCGGATTGAGGTTAGCAATGATAAGATTGTAGGATGCAAGCGTGTTGAGAGACGGGAGGGTCGGTCCATGGAAGTCACCCTTCAGGGCATAGACCCAGCTCTCCGTGCCATTCGTAAGCTTTCGAGGCAAATCGGCGTGGTTCCACCGCTCGTCCAGCATCGCGACTACAAGGGATCTCATCCAACGCTCCGCAAAATTTATTTAACCTTATGGCGCGGATCTTGATCCCGCCTGGCAGTCTCTGTGGCTGCAACATTGTGCATGATATGCAGGAACGGCTCGTATTAGAGCGTAATGTTGAATCACTCGTTCTTAAGGAATACCAGATGTTTAGACAATTCGCCTACTCGGCTGCCGTGATGGCTTCTGTGGTTCTCATTCAAAACGCGAGCATTGCCGAAACTCGATATGTCTCTGTTAGCGGATCAGATAGCGCCGGTGGCACGATCGCCGCGCCGTGGCGAACAATTCAGCATGCAGCAGACCTGCTGAAACCGGGCGATAAACTCCTGATCAGTGCTGGCACCTACCGTGAGCAGATTGTGTTGAAGCGTGGTGGCACTGCCCTTCAGCCAATTAGCATCAGCGCTGTTCCCGGTGCACGCGTCGTCGTAACTGGCGCAGATATGGTTGCAGGAGGATGGGAGGCTGCCAACGGGTTGCCGGCGGGAATCTATCGTCATGTGTGGGACCATCGGTTCCCGATCAATGGTCCGAACGACCTTACCCATCCCGGAGATCTGGAGCATCAGCTTACGGGCAGGGCCGAACAGGTGATCCACGCGGGAAGGCTGTTGAGGCAGGTACTTGTTCAATCGCAGCTTGCGCCGGGAACCTTCTTTTCAGATCTGGATGCGAAGCTGCTCTATGTGTGGCTTCGCGGCAGTGACGACCCCAATCGCACAGAGATCGAGGCGAGCACCCGAACCAACTGGCTGGAGGCGCCGTCTCCCGTGTCCTTCATCGAGATAAAGGGAATACGGTTTCGATATGCCGCCAATCATGCGCAGCGAGGCGCATTCGTCATCGGCGGAGGGAACAGGAATAACGACGATGTGAGCCGAGGATGGCTAATCGAAAACTGTATATTCGAGCGTGCAAACGGTCCCGGAGCCTCATTTACTGGCGAGATGCATACAATTCGCCAATGTGATTTTCAGGACAATGGCCAGCTTGGATTTGGAACGTCCCGCTGCGACAAAACGGAAATGATCAACTGCGGCATATACCGCAATAACCTGAAGGGATATTCAACGGGGTGGGAGGCCGGGGGGCTCAAAGTCACCATGTCTCGCGGTTTTACCTTTGATCACTGCCGGTCTGTCGATAATAGGGGCACGGGGATCTGGTTCGATATCGGCAACGAAAAGTGCGAAGTAAAGAACTGTTATATTGCGGATAACGATGAGGCCGGTATCTTCTGCGAAATCTCGTATCGGCTCTCCGCGCACGACAACGTGATTGTTAACAACGCAAACAACGGCGAGAGCGTAGGAGGGGCGTGGGGATCTGCGGGTATAACGCTCTCCTCTTCAGAGAACTGCACGATCGAGAACAATCGTCTCATTGGCAACCGCGATGGCATCGACTTTCGCGAGCAGGAGCGGACTACGCCGAGGATAGATGCTGCCCCCGGCGCCCCAGAGGTGCGCATCTTCAACCGTGGCCACATCATCCGCAATAACTTCATCGCCTACTCGCAGGCATTCAGCATAGGGCTGTGGATGGACACGAACTTCTTCGGCCCGCACCCTTCCGGTGGTGACACGAATCGTCCCATATTCGAAGATCCATCCAAGCTTGGGTTTCGCTTTGAGGGCAATGAGCTCGCACCTTTGGCGGGCAAGCCCAATTATCTCTATGGAGTTCCATGGCGCCCGAAAAGCCGCACGTTCACCACGCCCCAGGAGTTTACAAAGGGATCAGGAATCTCAGACAGTTCAACCGTTGAGATCCCTCCATTTAAGGATGTTCCATCTGGGTAAAGTAGGTTTGGCCGGCATCCCATAGGAGACATGCCCGTCCCGACGTCCAAAACCAGAAACCTAACACTTGCCCACCTCATTGTCCCATTACCGACGTACCTTATTACCCTTTTACCTATTCCCCAGATTCCTCGCCATCAGCTCTACAAGCTGATCTGCCGTCACAACGCGAGTATTCGGAGGAAGCAGCTCAATTGTTCTTCGAATCGCCTCAAGCGGACCGCCAGTCTTGCCGTATGACCACGCATGCGCCTGAACCAGCGCATAGCTGCTGACGTCCTTTAGCGGCGTAGCCGGCTGTAACGCAAACCTCCGGGCGACTTCTGCCGGTTCTTGCAGTCCCTCCCAAAGAAGATAGCGATACGAGACGCACGGTTTGCCGTTGTGCCAGAACACGCGGCCCTGGCTGCGGTTGTAAGGTGCATAGTCCTTGTAGATGACGCCCTTTATATGCGGCAAATCCAGGATTGGCGCTGTCTCGCTCAATGAACCACTATTGGTGTTAAGCACGCTTGCGATGGAGAGGTCTGCTTCCGCCAGCATTGGCGCTGCCTGCTGGGCGAGCGCGAACCGATCCGGCTGGAGGTGAGGATAGGTGTAGCCAGGAACACCGGCGCCCGCAACAAATCCGTCGTTCTGAGTGGCGTGACGATAAAGATATCGCAGCACGCGCGGGCCAACCTTCGAGAGCAGCGTCGAAACCTCCCAGGTCATCGGGAAAGTGCCCCGAAGTGGGCTCGCCCAAAACGCTTCACTGGTAGCAAAGCCCCCGCCAAGCCACTGCAGGTTATCGCCATCGCTCAGGACGAAGGCGATATACTTGACGCCATCCTCTTTTGGCAGCGATGTCCTGAACGGGCGTTTGATGCCCGTCACGGCCAGTCTCTCGAGCATCGATAGGTTGGTGGACCAGTCCGCGGGACCAGCGGTCGATTGCGCCGCGCTCAGGTCGCTGATCCAGCCGAATTCGTCTGGTCCCCATCCGTAGACGATCGCATTCGGCCCAAGATCCGTTATCACCTTATGTCGGAATGCCGAATCGTGGGTGAAGAAGGTGAACGCACGATGTGCGATCGCGAAGTCTCGCAGGTGTCCCGGCTTATCAACAGGCTGCTCAACCAGGATGCCGTGCGAAAACAGCCGCCGATACTTAACATAGGCTTCAGCCTCGTTCATGTCGCGAACGTCCACCAGCAGCGAAAGTCCTGCGGTCTTTGCCTGATCGAGCAGCGACTCATCGATCGCGACGGCCTTCATTCCCCCACAGATCGAAGTGGCTACATTAACGCTTGGGGTGCCAAGCTTATAAACTACCGCGCCTGCAATTACGCTTTTGAACTGCCTAACGAGATCGAAGACGTTATTTGCCCGCCGTACCCTAATGCCGTCACCCCGAAATTCACCTTCGATGATGCCAATTATGCCCCTGCCCGAAAGCCACACTCCGCTCTCCTGAGCGGACGTAATGCCCTGTATCGATTGGGCCAGCATCTGGTCTGCCGGGTTCAACGAGTCGTGATCAAGGACATACAATTCACGAACTGGGGGCTGCGTCTGCGCGCTAACCTGTCCGGCCAGCCCGATTGCCGAAACTCCTGCCGCCGCTGTGAGTACAGTCCGCCGAGTGATACCGATATTTTCGTCTTTCATATCTAGTCTATCCATATGCCACAAGGTTAATGGGACAGCACCAGATGAATTTCAGAGCTGGCTCGCCCACCACAGTTGCAGGCATGTTCGCTGCTATGGTGCAACCTCTTACCTCATTACCACGTTACCCAATTACCGACTCAATTTTTCCGCACCAAACTCGAGCTCATTTGCCCAGTGCGTGCTCCAATCCGGGTGCATACTCATAGCGTTGATTTTGGAGATGCTTCGGCCAGCCGCGAGTTCCATAGCGCTGCCTTCGTTGCTACGGAAGGTAAATCGTACCGTCTTGCCGTGCTTAATCGCTTCCCACACCTCCGGCATTTCGGTCCACGGAATGGCGCACTCCAGCGCGTGATCCGTAAAGGCGAGCTTTGCATTGCCCTCTATCGGGCCACCATCAGTTGGGGCTTTAGGCTGGCGCGGATAGAAATTCTTGCGGGGTGCGCCTATTCTGTTGAGGCAGAATATCTCTGCGCCGCCATCAACGCACGGGTTCAATGCGAACTCATAATCGGTATCGTGATAGCTGCAGTAGTGCGGCTCCGTTCCAGCAGGAAAGGGCCACATATCGATCTTGTGATCTTCTGAGATCACGTTAAACGCGATCTGAATGTTGTGGCCGCCGGGTAGATCCGGATCTTTGCGATAGGAGTATCGCCGAACGCCTTCGGGCCACGTGAGCGATTTATCTTTGTCCTGCGATACCGCCGGATAGAAGTAGCTGTCATCGTCGCGCGTGCCGTACCGTATCGTTTGTTTAATGGCAGGTACGGAGGCGGCGAAGTAGAAGTAGTGATCGTCATATGCCAGATAGGCGGTCACCGGACCGGTCTCCGGTTGCTTGGTCCAGTCTTTGAAGGGCAAATAGGCCTTCTCAGACATGCTGTAGTCAACCGGGTGAGCTGACTTCTGGGGGATGACGCCCTTCCAATGCTCCAGATTTCCGTCGATCGTCTCGATCGTTCGATGTGAGATCAGATTAACGTGGATAACTTCCGAGTGCTGCACAGGCGAGGCGCCCTCGGAGGCGAACTTCGCCAGAAGGGGATAGTTGTTCTCGGGGGTGGCTGTGCCCATATGAACGGTAAACTCGCACACGCGCATTTCATGCGGCGCTAGCCGAACGCTCTGCTCCGCGCGATTGAGTGAATATCCTGCAAGCTGTGCCGATAGTGTTCCCGAAACCGGGCGATTAAGTACGTTCGTAAGCTGGATGCGAACAGCAGGATGCGCATCAATTGAAGTGATCATGTCCTTCGCAACGATCTCAACAGGCTCAACGCCCACTATTCGCGCCGTTTCGACAGCGTGTCTCAGTTTCGCGAAGGAGCCAGGTTTGCCGTTCGTTCGTAGGTAGTATCCGAGCCCATTGATAGGGATCGAAATCTTACCATTGTGAGAAGGCAGCGGATTGCCATAAAAGTCGTAGTTTACAAAACCGCTATCGGTGATCTCCATATGCGCGTCCGGCGCAATACCAACTGACCGGAACAGGCATCTGCCTCGTTCATAACTCTTGCCCAGGTCCCCGACGATCACCATGGTTGCGTCTTCAGGATTTGCAGTGCTCCCAAACTTACCGGGCAGACCATCAAAAACGTAGACCCAGGGCAGTCCGTTCTTGAACAGGATCTCCTTAAAGGCGCGCTGGCCGATCATTTTGTTTACTGCTGCGACGGCTGCGCCCGGCGACCAGACCTGGCACACTGCGTACTCCTTGCCATCAATCACTGGCTTTTGTGAGCTATTCACGTTGCCATAGAAGATGCCCGCTGTGCGATCCTGACCCATCGATCTCATGGAGGCTATAATCGCGGCGACTCGGTCGTCGCTGTTACCAACCCAACTCTCAGTATCCCAAACCTTTACCCGGCCATACTCGCCGGTGCGGTTCATCCACAAATGCTCCAGTGCCGGGTCAGCAGCCAGCGCCTGATAGTGGATGCTTACAAAATCAAGGATCGGCAGAAATTCCAATTTACCGTCGCAAAACAGCTTGTCCCGCGTGTTGGTGGAGGAGCATGTGCCGCCGATCATGACTTTTACGCCAGCCTCCTTGCGCGCTTCCAACACTGCATCCGCCATCATGTGGTAAAGCTGCCGGTAGCGCAGCATGTCTGCTCCCCAGCCGGAGATCGAGACTCCCTCCCAGGGCTCGTTCCAAAGCTCAACCGCGTTCACCGGACCCTTTGGCCATCCGTACTCTTCCACTACACCCTTTAAATAAGTCTTGATCTGTGGGTCGTACTGCGGCAGCCAGGCAAGGTCCTCTTTTTCGCCGTTCTTAAGCGCGCCATCAGCGGTGAGATATGGCCGACCGCGGCCAGTCGGCTGCCAGGCAGCCGGAGTGCTACCGCAACCAACGCAGAGCATCAGCGTCACGTCGTTTTGCATTGCCCAGTCTGGATGCGCGTCTGCGATAGTGTTGTATCCGCCTTCGACGCGCGCGCCCTTTATCCCCATCTTCTTGAAAGCATTAAACACTCTGGGCGACATCTCAAAGGGCCAGCCCAAATCGAGCGCATATGTGGGCATGTAGACGCGTCCGGGTTCGGGCGACACTGAGCGAATTAAGGTCGCGCCAAAGTAGCGCCCACGGCCGGGAACATCGAGTACAATCGCATATCCGCCGTATGCGCTTGCAACAGGAGGAGTTATTGTAACGAACTTACCGGAGGCCGTGATATCGACTTGTGCAATGACCGCGCCGATCTGTTTTATGGCAAACACGTGCGGCTTCCATATATCGTTAGGCAGCGCTCTCGTTCCGTACTGAATTGTCTCGAATCGCACCTTGCCGGCGTAGGGGCGGTCGGATTTGATATGGAACGTGATTGCTGCAGCTTGACCTGGCCAGATCACGTTTGCCGATGGCTTTCCTGAGGCAGTGAAATCGGTTTCCTGAACCGTGACGTCTTTACCTGAGAGCTGAAAAGCCTTGTCGAAACCATCCATCGCTGCGCCAGTAACCATCTGTGCGGTGGCTGCAGGAGCTATACTCAGGGCGCATAGCCCCAGCGCGCTTATGATGACAATCCGTGTAATGGGATTCGTGCAGCGGTGCATTTTACGGTCCTATTCCTTGACGATTCCCACGTCGATAAACTGTCCGCCGATTGTCTGGTGGCAGTGTACTGTGATCAAATTCTTTCCAGGTTTCAGAGCAGCACGACCCGCAGCATTCATCGTGATCGTCACATAGTCTCCAACGTATCCGGTGGCGGTACCAGCGAGCACACCGTTCAGGTATATTTCAACATCCTCATCGTGAAAACAGTTGAAGGCAAGCTTCGCCGGTATTGACAATGGCAGCGTAAACTCGCGCCGAATCCAGATGTCATCTGTTCGCCATGGAGTTCGGCTGGTTCCAACTTCGTGGCCAAATCCTGCCGGACCGCTCTTCCAGCCCGAGGAGTCAAATCCGGGTTTTGTCCAGCTGTCGCCATTGGGCCTGTCGATGGTGTAGTTCCATGTCTGCGGCTCGTCGAGCGACGTCGGAACCAGATCGGGACTGTGGAATGCCGGCAGCGGCGGGAATTGCCCCTGATTGGCTGCGGTGAGGATCTTCACGTCAGGCTTAATGATTGCGCGATCGTAGGTCATCAAGCCGTTGCTCTCCTGCTCGACATCAGTAAGCTGCGTATAGACGACAGCGCTTGTGCCTTTGCTATCGCGCAGTTCGTAGGCTTTTTTAAGCAGAGCCTGGTACCGTTTTGTTACCAGGTGAGCGTCCTTCAGCGTTGCGCCATATCCCATGACGGCATCGGTCCACATATGCCCGGGAACCCTCATTGTTACGCCGCCAAACTCGCCGTTAACTGAGGCGCGTGTCGCTTCTGCCGGTCCGGAGCCCGGGCCCGGATAGTCGTGCGTGTCGGCGATGTCGCCACACTTCATATCCGTCCAGCCGCTGGCATTGTTAACCAGTCTCGTGGGATCAAGCTGCTTTACGAGGTCGACAACCTGTGCGGTATCGTGCTGACCCCATCCTTCGTTAAAGGTGGTCCACACGATAATGCTGGGATGGTTGTAGTAACCTGCGATGAGCGACCGTAGTTCAGTTTCGAACTGTTTCTTAACTTCACTTGTCATCCGGTTTGCCGGTGCGTATCCCTGCGGCATATCCTGCCAAACGAGCATGCCTACCTTATCAGCCCAGTAGTACCAGCGGTCTGGCTCAACTTTCGCATGTTTGCGCAGCAGGTTTAGTCCGAATTTCTTTGCAGCCTCGATATCGTATCGGAGCGCACTGTCGGTTGGGGCTGTGTAGATGCCATCTGGCCAGTAGCCCTGGTCCAGCGCACCCACCTCAAAGACAAACTTATTGTTAAGCAGTATTCGGGTTGTACCATTGTCATCTTTGCCTAGGCTAACCTTGCGCATTGCAAAATAGCTATCCACACGGTCCACAGTCTGGCCGGACTTGGTAAGCGTCAAATGCAGACCATAGAGATTCGGGGTATCGGGAGTCCAGAGCTTAGGAGATGGGATAGCGATATCCAGAACACCACTATCACCTGATGTGCCGGTGGCAACCACGGATGAACCATCCAGCACAGATACCTGCACTTTACAGCCCGAGTTGGCGCCATTCTCGACATCGGCGCTCAGCGTTAAGCGACTAGAATCGATATTCGGCGTGATTCGAACACTCTTGATGTAAGCGGTCGCCACAGGCTCCAGCCACACGGTTCGCCAGATGCCCGTGGCTGCTGTATAGAAGATCCCCTCGGGATGGAGGCGCTGTTTGCCAAGGATTTGGTTGGCGGGATCATCGGCAAGCAGTGGGTTCGAGACCGATACGACCAGTTCATTTTCGCCACTCTTGAGGCGAGAGGTGATATCTGTATCGAAACCATCGTAACCTCCACGATGTGATGCGACCTTCTGACCATTAACGAGTACGGATGAGTCCCAGTTTACCGCCCCAAAATGCAGCAAGACTCTGGATCCGTTCCATGCGGAGGGTACCGTAAAGGTACGTTTGTACCAGAGCCATTTCGTTGGAATGCTCCCTGAGTGCGCGCCGGAGAGCGCCGACTCAAGTGGGTAGGGGACAAGAATGGAACCCGGGAAGCTTTGCGGTACGTTGGCGGGAGTGCTGGAAGTGGCATATTGCCACGGCCCGTTCAAATTTAGCCACCGCTTGCGCACGAACTGCGGCCGTGGGTACTCGGGAAGCGGCAACGAAGTGCTTACCTGGGTGCTCCAGCGTGTCGGTAGCTTTCCACCGGAAACTGTTTGAGCGGTAGTTTTTGAGGCCACAAATGAAGCGGTTACGAAAAGAGCTGACAGCAAAACATATCTGGGTTTTGTTAACATCGTGTAGTCCCGAGTTTGCACTGCCCGTAAAACACCAGGGCGCATCTGCAGTTTACCTTGTCATATTGGAAGGCATCACGTGCAGTGCGTAAAAGTGCTATTCTGGATGCATGAACATAGCGGTTAAGAGATTGAAATGCGGGTTTGAACTGCCCGTATATGGGCTAGGGCTGTGGCAAGTGGGTGGCAGAGAGGTCGCCGCTACGGGCCGTGATGAAGTCGAGATTGCCGCGCTAGATGCAGCGCTTTCTGCTGGAATAACTCACTTTGATACTGCGGAGAGCTATGCCGCTGGTCACTCGGAGGAGCTGCTCGGTCTTGCGATTCAGGGAGTCGAGCGCGCATCGCTAACGATTGCAACAAAGGTCTCAGCGCACAACCAGAGACGGGATGACCTGCTTCGGTCATTTGAGGCTAGCCTGAAACGGCTTCGTTTAGACTATGTCGACCTCTATATTCTACATCGATATCCTGAGCCTGGTATTCCTATTGCCGAGACGATGGCGACCCTGGATCTGCTTGTTGCCGAAGGCCGGGTGAAGTGGATTGGAGCCAGCAATTTCTCCGTTTCCAGAATGGCGGAAGCACAGAAACGAACTGCCAATCCGATCGTGTGCAACCAGGTTCACTATAATGTACAGGTTCGCGAGCCGGAGGTAAGCGGCATTCTTGAATACGCCCAGCAGCACGATGTGTTGACGGTCGCCTGGCGGCCATTGCAGAAGGGTTCGCTACCGTCGACAAATTTGATTTCTGGCCTGGCGGCGAAGTATGGCAAAACCGAATCACAGATTGTGCTCAACTGGCTGATATCGCAGGATTCGGTAGTGGCAATTGCAAAGACCAGCAGCCTGCCACATCTTTATGAGAACCTTGGGGCAGTCGGATGGTCTATGGAGCCGGAGGATGTTGAACGCATACGCCGGGACTTCCCGGAACAGCGACCGGTGAGTGATGCCGTGCCGCTGAACTACCCGGGTGACGACACAATTACGGGATAGTGTGGCGTTTCAAAGGATGTTGCCCTGTTCGTGTGGAAACATTCGGCCACAGCTAATCGTTTAGTTGAACGACGCGCCTCCCATGGGGTGATTATTTTGCTGGCGCCACCCTGGCATATCCAACTACTGGGACGACTTGAGGCTAGATGCGGCGATATCGCGGTGACTCGCTTCCGCACGCAGAAGGCCGCAGGCATTTTTGCATTCATCTCGTACTATTCAAACCGCGTTCATCCCCGTGAAGTTCTGATCGAGCAGTATTGGCCGGATGCCTCGATCGAGTCTGGCAGAAACTCTCTCAAACAGGAGCTCGCGGCTCTTCGCCGTCAGCTAGAGATCCCTGGCACTCCGCATGGCAGCGTTATCATTGCGGACCGAACCACTCTTCGCATTAATCCAGAAACGGTTCAAGTGGATGCGCTGCGCTTTGAAATCTTAAGTCGCGCTGCAGCCGATATTGCCGATCCTGCCATGCGGGCACGCTCACTGGAGGAAGCGGCAGCCCTCTATCAGGGTGAACTCCTGCCTGGCCACTATGAAGAGTGGGTTTTGATGGAGCGTCGTCGACTGGCGGGGCTCTATGGTCAGTCTTTGAACCGACTTGCCGATGCTTGGCTAGAGATCGGGGAGCCTGGCCGGGCGCTAAATGCCGCATTGATCTGTGCTGAAATCGACCCACTAGAAGAGGCAGACCAGGCGCGAGTAATACAACTGTATCTCGCGACACAACAGCCAGAAGCTGCCCGCGCGCATTACGACGCATTTGTATTGCGGCTGCGGGAAGAGCTGGAGTGCGAGCCTTCCGATGAGTTGAAGTCGCTCATTACAGGCCTGCCAGCGGCTCGCTCCTCGAAGAGGCAAAAGGGGCTCCTTGTCCATCGTGAAACAACGGCGTCACAGCATAAATCGCTTCCACCTTCCAGGTTGCCGGTTCCGCTAACCCGCTTCTTTGGGCGTGAACGCGAACTGGCGCAAATACCGGAAACACTCTTTGGCGCTGGATGGAACGATACGGGTTCCCTCGCGGACGATAGGTTCGGCGCACGATTGTTGACCTTAGTCGGCCCCGGAGGCGTTGGCAAAACCAGGCTCGCACTTGAAGTAGCTCGCAGAATGGCTTCGTCGCTCCAAGGGAGGAGTTGGTTCATCCAGCTTGCCGACGTACAGGATCCCACATCTGTCCCAATGGCGATTCTTGAGGTGATGGGGGTTCCGAAGAGCACGGATAGTAGCCCCCTCACCACGCTGGTTTCAGCGCTATCGGAGCAGACTGCGCTTCTGGTGCTCGACAATTTCGAGCAGCTTACTGAGACCGGTGCAGCGCTAGTTTCGGAACTTCTGTCGCGCGCACCGCTGCTGCACTGCCTTGTTACCTCCCGTTGCGAGCTGGGCGTTCAAGGTGAAAGGCTCCTATCGGTGCG
>CAIXIX010000518.1 GCA_903919615.1 uncultured Chthonomonas sp. | reverse complement strand
GGGTGATAACATCCGCATTACCGGAGAGCTGATTCAGCCGATTGCAATGGAAGAAGGTCTTCGATTTGCAGTTCGCGAAGGTGGCCGAACGGTCGGCGCTGGTGTTGTAACCAAGATCTTCGAATAGATCTAAGTTCGGGTCGGGCCCTAGTTTTAGGGCTCGACCCGTTCGCATGTGTGAAACGAAGCCGATAGTCTGTGATAGCAAATTGCTCATAACAGGCAAAATTCGGCGCCGAAGGCCGCAATCCGGCGGCCCGGCTTACCCGAAAGAGGAGACGGATGGCTACTCTAGCACGACAGAATAAAGTGAGAATTCGCCTTAGAGCGTTTGATCACCGAATTCTGGATCAGTCGGCGGAGAAGATCGTCGATACGGCGAAGCGAACAGGCGCACGCGTTGCGGGCCCCGTATTGCTTCCAACCGAGAAAGCGATATTCTGCGTCAACAGGGCATCCACAATTGACAAAGAATCGATGGAGCACTTTGAGCAGCGTACGCACAAGCGCCTTATCGATATCTTGGAGCCCGGTCCAAAGACGATTGATGCACTGATGCGGCTTGATTTGCCCAGCGGTGTTGACATCGAAATCAAGCTGTAGTTTTAGCTACAGTGTTGCGTCCTTGACGCTAGTTACTGCAAGGCATATCGCTGTGTCTGCGGGACTCTAGGCGCGTAAGCGCTGATCCAGCGAACTTAATCAGGAGAATAACGTGGTAGACACAATCCTGGGCAAGAAAATCGGGATGACGCAGGTCTTCAACGATCAGGGCGAGATCGTCCCGGTTTCCGTGATTGAAGCAGGCCCCTGCATTGTCACGCAGCTCAAAAGTGTTGAATCGGACGGCTATGTAGCTGTTCAAGTAGGCTTCGGCGAAATACGACCGAGTCTGGTCAACGAACCGAAGAAGGGGCATTTTAACAAGGCTGGCGTTGAGCCGCTTCGTCACATACGAGAAATTCGTACTGACGATACCAGCGACTATAAGCTGGGCGATGCCATCACCTGCGAAATTTTCAAACCGGGCCAGCGAGTAAAGGTTACCGGCACCTCTAAGGGTAAGGGATTTGCAGGCGTAGTGAAGCGCTTCCACTTCCACGGAGGTGATATGGGTCACGGTTCTATGATTCACCGCAAGCCCCAGTCTGGTGGTGCAACGGATGCCGCTCGAACCTTCAAGGGCACCCGAAAGCCAGGACAGATGGGTAATAAGCAGGTAACAGTACGCGGATTGCGTATTGTTCGTGTGGATCCTATCAAGAATATTCTGCTGATCGAGGGCGCAATTCCTGGCTCTGATGGCGGATTGATTACGATACAGCGCCTGAAACAGCGCTAGGAGATTGCAGACAATGGCAACCGTACCTCTATTTAATAATGAGGGCAAGGAGATTGGATCATTGCCTTTGCCAGATGCAATCTTCGGCGTTGAGTTTAACGAAGCGCTGGTTCATCAGGCAATTGTAACTGAAGAAGCCAATAACCGACAGGGTACCCACTCGACGAAGACCCGCAGCGAAGTACGCGGCGGTGGCAGAAAGCCGTGGAGACAGAAGGGCACCGGACGCGCACGACAGGGTTCAACCCGATCGCCGCACTGGAGACATGGCGGCGTTGTTGGCGGCCCGACACCAAGAGACTATCGCAAGGCATTCCCGGTCAAAATGCGCCGTGGTGCGATGCGATGCGTTCTTAGTGGCAAAGTCGCAGATGGCTCTGTCATTGGACTGGACACGCTTCAGTTTGACAGCATTAAGACAAAGAGCGCAGTCGCGCTCATTAAGGCACTTGGCCTGGCCAATACGAGGCGAGTACTTCTGATCATTCCGGATTATAGCGAGATCGTCACCAAGTCGACACGCAACCTGCCGGGTGTAGAACTACGCTTCGCGCCAAATTTCTCCGTTCGCGACGCGCTTAACGCACACAAGATCGTTCTGGTGCGGGATGCAGTCGCCAGAATCGAGGCAGTCTGGACGCCGAACAGCGCAGCCGGAACGGCCGAGGAGGCAGCGGAATGAGAGACCCGCACGAAATTATAGAGCGCCCTTTGCTCACAGAAAAGAGCACCGACCAGGCTGCTGAGAATAAATACCACTTCCGTGTCCGACTGGACGCGAATAAGATCGAAATCGCCCATGCTGTAGAGTACATCTATCAGAAAGAGGGCGTGAAGGTTCTTAAGGTTAACACATTGCGTGTGAAGGGCAAGAAGAAGCGTGCTATGTCGCGTGGGGGCAAGCCCGGATACTCGCCGAACTGGAAGAAGGCCATTGTAACAACCGACGTGGCTCTCGTCCTCTTTGAGGGTATCTAGTGACATTAACCCTGCACGCGTGGGTAGATAGCCAACCGTGTAGGAGCATCGATTTCGTTCTACGGGGAGTTTTAGATGCCAATTAGACAATTTAAACCCACCGGCCCAGGGCGGCGCTTCCGAGC
>CAIXIX010000517.1 GCA_903919615.1 uncultured Chthonomonas sp. | reverse complement strand
CGGGGAGGGGGATATTAACACATTCCGCTTCGCTGTGTGCCTGAAAATGGCTCCCGAGATATGAGTCATGTGTAGCGAGCTTGCGAGGGAATCGGGGGAAGGTCGGGCTCTTTCCCGCTTGACTCCTTGCTGCGCTGCGGCGCGGGTAGAGGACACGGGGGGCGAATCTCCGAGATCAGATAGCGGCCCTGTCGTACCAAATGCCTGTCATGCCCTAACTTCGGTCTAGATCGAAGATAACCGCTAACAACGAATCTATCGAGAACCGCTTTGGTTCTGGCTATGCCAGGTTAGGAGTAACAACATGAAGAATTCAATTTCCGGCAACCACCTATATTATCGAATATTGCATTTCTTTGCGTCTTTGCGCTCTTTGCGTGAGACTTCCCCTCGTGTTGCCAGTTTGGACGCCGCCGCCGCGCTCTGCCTCACACTGGGAATTGCCGCCCAGGCCCAGAAATCTCCCGCCCTCAACGCTGCCGGCCGCCCGTACCAGGAGCTCATCATCCCCGAGGCTCTAACGGGAACCGATTTCAATCTCGATCTGCATAAGTCCAGCCGCTCCTTCTGGAAGGGCGCGACGACAGCCACCTACGCCTACAACAAGCAGCAGTTCTGGGGGCCAACCCTCATCCTGAACCAGGGCGAGCATGTGAAGATCCATGTCCACAACAGTCTGGACGAAGAGACCACCGCGCACTGGCACGGCCTTCACATCCCGGCGAAAGCGGATGGCGGTCCGCATCAGATCATTCCGGCCGGCAGTAGCTGTTCGGCAGAGTTCACGGTCAATAACCGTGCGAGCACCTACTGGTACCACCCGCATGTGCATGAGAAGACCCAGAAGCAGCTCACCTACGGCGCTGGCGGCATGATCATCATTCGCGATCCTCAGGAGGCGGCTCTCCCGCTGCCGCGCACCTACGGTATAGACGATATCCCCCTCGTCTTCACCAGCCGCAGATTCTATAAGAACGACCAGTTCAGCTTTGAGGCTGACAACGACAAGTACGGCGACTTCCTGCTGGCGAACGGTGTGCTCGATCCGCAGGTGAAGCTCCCGGCGCAGTTCGTACGCCTTCGTATTTTGAATACCGAAACCGAACGCGGCTACGATATCGCATTCCAGGATAAGAGAACCTTTTACCTGATCGCGACCGACGGTGGTCTCGTTGACAAGCCCGTGCCGCTGAAGCGCATGATGCTGATGACCGGTGAGCGCGCCGAGCTCCTGGTGGATCTCAGTAAAGACAGGGTCGGCTCATCACTCGATCTTCTGGCTAACAACGCCAACCATCCTTTCGGTTTTCCCGGCGGCGAGCCCGGCACGGGTCGCCCAAATGGCAGCTTTCTTAACAACATCAACTTCCCGATGCTGCATATCAATGTGGGTGAACGCACAGCACATCCCGTGCTGTCGGCGCCAGCCGTGCTGGCCAATAACCGCTACTGGACCGAGAAGGATGCAACAAAGCAGCGAACGTTCCACATCACCGGGCAGCCTGGATCGCCTTTCGCGTTCGACAATGTCGTTTACTCGATGCATACCAAACCGGAGGTCGTGAAGCTTGGCGACACCGAGGCGTGGACCATAGTGAACAATCAGGTGTTCGGTCACTCTTTCCATATCCACGATGTGCAGTTCTCCATCGTCTCTCGCAGCTCCGGACCGGTGCAGGAGTGGGAGAAGGGATGGAAGGACACTCTGTATGTACCGCGATCAGAGTCGGTGACATTTGTAGCACGATTTGAAGATTTCTCGGATTCCACTACGCCCTACATGTACCACTGCCACATGTCCAACCATGAAGATGGCGGATTGATGGGCGAGTTCGTGGTCGCGACAGCCGAGGAGATAAAGAGAGGCGCAGCGGTTCGCGCCATCGAGTTTAGAGAGCGACGTGAGCATCCGTTAACCAACGCCATGCTGCTTACTGCGTCTCTTGAGACAGGCAATAGCGCCAAGTTATTCAATCTTGTGGATGCAGATGGTAAGACAATCAATCTCAGCATGCTGACCGCGAGCAAGCCAGTCGTTCTGTTCTTCATAGAGCTCAACTGCCCCTGTTCACGCGATGCCACACCGTATCTATCCAGTATCCAGGCGGCATACGGCGATGCCTGCACCGTGATCGGTATCGTCAACGGGAGCGCCGCGGAGGCGCGCGCCTGGCAGCGGCAGACTGGCGCTAAATTCCGAGTTGTGCCAGACCAGGATCTGAAGGTAATCAACGCATATCACGCCGAGCGCAGCGTCTACACCAGCCTGATCGCCCCCGGCGGCAAAATTCAGACCACCTATCCTGGCTACAGCGCATCGACGCTCAAGGATCTCAGCACGCGAATCGCATCCCTAACCGGCACGAAAGCGGCAACCGAAGGCTTCGATTCCGCACCCAAATCACTCACAACCGGCTGCCCATACGCAATCAAGAAATGAGCGTCGGAAGGGATTAGGGAGCAGGGATTAGGGAAAAGTGTGTCCAGCAAAGCTGGACTTGGCTAGCCGGTGTAAGTCCGGTCGGAGTAAGGATCAAGCCGCTCCGTAGCTGACTGGCGGCGAAGCACTTCGATGCAAAGTCGAAGTCCGGGCGAAATCCCGGCGTTGAAGCCCAGTGACAAAGGCTCTGAAAGGGGTCGAGCAAACACGCAGTCCGTAGCATAAAGCGAACATTGCCGCGTCGTTAATCCCCTTGTGAAAGCAAGACAAGTGAGAGCCGAGCCACGTTTTGCCTGGCGAAGGCAATAGACGAGAGGGAAGATCTTGAAACAGCACCTCCCTAAGAACTCACCGGCGTACGGGTGACGGAATGTGTGGAAAGTCAAGTTCGGAACTGGAGAGACCCTCCTGGCGGGGGCTAAGTACATGCGGTGCCTTGCGAGACGGCGGGGACATTCACACGCATAGGTCGAGAGCTAACCAGAGGGAGTCGGAGCGGGGCATAGTACCGTCATCAGGGTGAAGACAGAATAACTTCATCTGAGGGAAGGCCCTGCAGTTCAGCAATGCATTAGTAAAGGAGTACCGTTGGTGAGTGTCCAAGAGACTAATCAGCCCATAGACAAAACGACCGCACTTCAAACTAAGCTACATCAAGCCGCCGTCAACGACCCCAGTCGCCGGTTTCATGCTCTGTACGACAAGCTCTATCTGCCGTACATTCTGCGCACCGCACTGGACAACGTGAAACGTAACAATGGTGCACCCGGCATAGACGGGCAAACCATCGCCAGCCTCGCTGAGTATGGTGAAGAGCGTTTCATAGAAGAGACGGCATAACAGTTATGCGATAAGACCTACCGTCCCAAACCGGTAAGGCGGGTTGAGATCCCTAAGAATGGAGATCCAACCAAGCTCCGCCCGCTCGGGATTCCAGTTCTCCGAGATCGCATGGTGCAAGCTGCAGCCAAGCTCGTGTTAGAGCCTATATTCGAGGCAGATTTCGAGGGTTCTTCCTTCGGGTTCCGTCCGGGGATCGGCCAGCATGACGCTTTGGATGCAGTCGCCAAGCATTCAAAGGATAACTTTCGCTATGTAGTAGATGCTGATATCGAGAAGTTCTTTGATACTCTCGACCATCAGCAGCTAATGGCAGCAGTTCGTCGACGCATAAGCGACGGCGAAATGCTGCGCCTAATCTACTACTGGCTAAAGGCGGGATATCTGCTGGATGGTCAATATCACGATACTGATCAGGGCAGCCCGCAAGGTGGCGTCCTATCGCCTCTGTTGGCGAACGTATACCTGCATACTTTTGACCGTGCCTTCAAGGCTCAGAAGCGCTTTATCGGGCGACTGACCCGTTACGCGGATGATTTTGTTATCCAGCGCGGAACGAGAGGGCACGCAGAGCAGGCACTCGCCTGGGTAACTGAACAACTTGAATGTCTCAAGTTGAAACTGCACCCAGAGAAAACGAAGATTGTAAATGACCGGGAAGAAGGTTTCGACTTCCTGGGATTCTACCATCGACGGGTGCTGATCGGTCACGGTAAACAGACTGGCAGAGAGAGTGGAGGCGTCTTACGCTGGCCGTCCTCCAAGACCCGAGCAGAATTTCGTGCTCAGGTTAAAGAGCGGCTAGGTCCACCCGGGCGCTTGCGTCCTAAGTGGAAGGCGATCCTCGCAGCCTACAAGCGGTTCCTGCAGGGCTGGTGGCAGTACTATCGCCACGGCAACAGCTCTCGGGTGTTTCACAAGTTAGACCTTTACGCGCGCGAAAAGCTTGCACGCAACCTTGCACGCAGCCAGCCTACGGGAAAGAAGCGCACCAAGCGTAAGTGGACTTT
>CAIXIX010000516.1 GCA_903919615.1 uncultured Chthonomonas sp. | reverse complement strand
TGCTCATTTCGGGTGCGCTTGCTCATGAAGTACGCCCAGTCCGATCGAACTGGGCGTACTCGATGGAGTCAACCATCAAAAGTCCACATGGAAGCCATGGCGACTAGTTTAGACACGCATTCTGTCAGCTGAACTACTGCTCTTTCACCTTCGCAAGATAGTTCATACGCAGGTCGCTTAGCCGCCTTTGCAGGTCGCGACGCTCTAAGTCCGGTAGAGATCCCTGGATTCGCGTGAGAAACAGGTTGACAGCATCGATCGATAACTGAGCGGCTGGTAGGTCCACTTTAATCTCGCCCGACACCGGATCTGCGACAAATCCCATCGAACTCCACGCGTACTGGTCAAAGATAGGTATAAGCGCCTTGCTGAGAGCAGATGCATCCATCTGCACGGCAGCCATATTGAGCAAAAAGCCAGGATCTGGCAAGCCGCGCGGTTCACTTTCCTCACCGTTATCGCCAGAAAACTGAAAATCGTCAGTTTGCGTGTCGGTATCAGTTGTTGTATCTGGCGACTCAGGAGTAACGGCATCGTCCTCCGTTGTTGATTTCGAACGATTGTCTACCACGCTAAACGAGGATTGTTCTTGATCACTCATTTCAGATTTCAACCTCATATTACAGAGTTATAGTCTGGGCAATCTTCGCACTCACAGCACTCTGCGCATCATCCTGCTTGCCCGTACAGGCTCCGCTCGTCAGTATATCACACTCAAAAATGGCTCGCAAGGTCAGCGACAATTTGGCTTGACTGTGTCCTCTGAAAAGGTGCCTAACCAGGAGGCCACTGCATAAATCGACCTCCGAGAAGATGAAAATGCAGATGGGGAACAGTCTGGCCACCGTTGTCTCTGCAATTGATTACAGTTCTGAATCCATCGCTTGCAACGCCTAGGAGCACTGCAACCTTTTGAACTGCCACAAGGGCACTGCCAAGCAGTTCAGGACCGTCACAATCCATCAGACTTACTGTATGCTTCCTTGGTACAATTAGGACATGTACTGGAGCTTGTGGGCTGAGATCGCTAAAGGCAACAAAGATATCATCCTGCCAGATTATATTGGCGGGAATCTCGCCAGATGCTATCTTACAGAAAACACAAGATTGCATATCTTCTCCATAAACGCACTGGCGCTCGCAATAGCCGTGAGATGTAGTCACACAAATCACATCCTGCCACGGCGAGCGCCACGAAAAGCAGATTTATACGAATTTATGGCACCCAATCTGCGATGTAAAGATTTGTTTCGTGCGGTACTTTACCATGCCTGTTCGACGCCCAAATGATCTTCTTTCCGTCCGGGCTGAAATTGGGGAAGCCATCAAACTGTCCGCCGTATGTTAATCGCTCAAGGCCAGTTCCATCTAAATTGATCTTATACACCTCAAACGCACGCCTCTTATCGTCCGCGCGATTTGACGAGAACACCAAAGACTTACCATCACGCGTCCAAGACGGCGCAAAACTGGCTATATTTTGTGATTTCTCATGCGTTACAGCGTGCTGATCCGAGCCGTCCGCATTCATGACATACAAATCCAGCGTTGTTGGGCGAATTAGATGCTGTGCCAGAAGTCCTTTGTAGTCCGCGATCTCTTCTGGGGTTTCTGGATGATATGCTCTGTAACAGATCTTTTTGCCGTCTGGAGACCACCATGGCCCACCATCGTAGCCAAGTGTATGGGTCAGTTGTTTCGCACGACTGCCGTCGATGTTCATCACCCAAATATCAAGGTCACCGCCGGTGTCGCTCGTAAATACCACCTTCTTGCCATCAGGGGAAACCACAGACTCTGCGTTGTAGCCCGATGGCTGACCAAGCTTAACCTCCTTCGGAAAAAGTGGCTTCAGGTTGGTTCCATCTGCATTAGCCGTGTAAATGCTATATGTATTGTAAACTGGCCATACATACCCGTGTGAATAGTCTGGCTTAATCGGGGGTACGGGATCAAATCCATGGGTCGAGGAGAAAAGTACACGACGATCATGGTCGAAAAACCAGCCGCATGTTGTTCGTCCGGTGCCCGTGCTCACCCTGTGCAGATTCGTGCCATCTGTGTTCATCACAAACTGCTGATCGCATGGATAACCATCACGCTGGCTCTGAAAAATCAGCTGTTTGCCGTCGCTGCTGAAGTAGGCTTCTGCGTTCTCACCACCGAATGTCAACTGTGTAACATTCCTGAAGTGCTTTTCGCGTTCATCGGTAATAGTGGCAAGCTGGTTTTTAGCAGCAAAATGGGGCAGGGCCAAGGCTGACCCTACACCAGCAGCCACCAAAACTACGGCGCTGATGATCGGTAATCTCTTAATGGAAGACATACTCTATTCCCTGAAACGTAGATGAGAAGACTGTTGAAGCACAATGGAGCTATCGGAAATATGGGCCCAGCAGGATTCGAACCTGCAACCAACCAGTTATGAGCCGGGCGCTCTGCCGCTGAGCTATGGGCCCCCATCTAACACCGATTTTGTAGTGTACCTGTGCCCCGTTTATCTGTCAAGAACGGGCCAACCGCACGTGCTAAGATCACTGCTTTAATAAGTCTATGTGTGATATACTCAAGCATGTAAGATGTCCCATGAAGACGCTGTGTGGGCGATTTGAGTGGGTGGAAGGCAAATAATTCGTATGGCTGACGACCGACCGAGACCAGAAATAATCATTGAAGAGTTTCCGGTAAAGCGAGGGCTACCGATCAGGCTCTTAATAGTTATTGCTGTTCTCTTTGTTTTATTTATCCTTAACCATGATGCAGTGCCAGTTTATACAGACTATCTCTGGTTCGGCGAAGTTGCCTACAGGGGCGTTTTCTGGACAATTATCCAGACCAAGGTCTCCCTCTTCTTCTCCTTCGGCACGCTTTTCCTCTTAATTTTCTATCCCAACATACTGATAGCAACAAGGCTTTCTCCAATCGAAGCGCGGAAAGACCTTATGGATAAGCTTGGCCCTGGTTGGGGTAAATCGGCTCACAAATGGATTTCGCGTCTCGTGCTTTTTGGTTCTCTATTCCTTAGCCTGTGGGCTGGCCGTGCTGCGACCACCTCCTGGCAGGATGCGCTCAACTTCTTCCACGGGAAGATGTTTCATATCGCGGACCCGTTGTTTCACAACGATGTCTCGTTCTACATCTTCCGCCTGCCATTTCTCGGAATGCTCTACGATTTCTTGCTGACTAGCCTGGTGCTAACGTCCATATGCGTAATTCTCATCCACGTCGCAAGCAAAGCTGTACAGACATGGGCAGGCATACCGGACCTGAAGCCAGCCGTAAGGGCTCAAATTCTCTTTTTAATCGCATCACTATCTGCAGTGCTTTGCTTCGGCGCTTACCTTGGAAAATTTGATCTTTTGACTGTTGAAAACGGCGTGTTTACTGGGGCAGGATACGTGGATGTCCATTACAAGCTATTTGGCATGGAGATACAGATCGCCATTCTTGCCGTTACAGCTCTGATGTGCCTGATTTCAATCAAGGCGTCCAAGGATTTCCGTTGGCCCGTTATTGGGGCTGGCGCGTGGATACTCACCTCAATTTTATTAGGCAACGCCATTCCGATAGCCGCTCAAAAAATACAGGTAGAACCCAACCAACTTGCTCTCGAGAAGCAGTACATTCAGCAAAACATCGCATTTACGCGCAAAGGGTTTGGGCTTGAGAAAGTGCAGGAAGTTGACAGTTTTCCTGCCAACCTATCGCTTACGTCAGGGCAAATCAATCAGAACCAGGATACTATGCGCAACGTGCGTCTTTGGGATTACGATTACCTCGGGAAGGTCTATAATCAGTCTCAGACCATCAAGCCATATTACAAGTTCGTAAAGACGACTGCCGAAGGCACAACAGCATACGACATTGACATTGACCGATACCGCATTCAGGGCAAGCTTCGCCAGGTTATGCTAGGCGCCAGAGAGATGGACACCAACAGCCTTCCACAGTCCGCACAGACTTGGCAAAATCAAAAGCTGAGCTACACGCATGGCTACGGCGTTGTTGTGAGCCCTGTAAACAGAATTGTCGAAGGCGCGCCGGATTATTTTGTCTCAGGATTACCCCTGAACACCAGCGCCGATGCTCAGGATCTCAAAGTTACTCAGCCGGATATATACTATGGGCAGCTATCTAATGAGGCAGTATTTGTAAACACCGCACAGCAGGAGTTCGATTACCCGTCTACTGACGGAGCAAGCACAGGTGGCGCTCAAGATCATTACTCCAGTTATACAGGAAAGGGCGGTATCCGGATCGGCGATGCGCCCCTGGCCAAGCTGGCTTTCAGCCTGCACCTGAGCGACCCGCTCATGTTGCTTCAAAACGGTTTCAAGCCGCAAACACGAATCCTCTACAGACGTGAGATTCGCGAGCGACTGCAGACAATTGCTCCGTTCCTTCAACAGGATCGCGATCCCTATTTGGTTATCGAACCCCAGACCGGGAAGCTAATCTGGATTATCGATTGCTACACACAATCAGATAAATTCCCTTACTCAACGCCGCAAGAAATAAATGTAAACCCCGTAAACTATCTGGCGCCAAACTATATTAGAAACAGTATAAAGGCCACAATAGATGCATATGACGGTACGGTATCTCTCTACCTTATCGATAAAACAGATCCGATCGCTCAAACCTACTCCGAGATATATCCCGGTCTGCTGAAGCCTGCGGAAAGCATGCCTGCGGGCTTGGTGCAGCACCTAAGATATCCAGAGGATCTATTCCACATACAGCGCGGAGTGTATGCGATGTATCACGTGGAAGATCCGCGCGTTTTCTACCAGAAGGAAGACGCCTGGGCAGTTCCGGTAGATCCAAACGCCGATCAGAGCGCGCCATCTAACCAGAGCAAACGCATGGAGCCTTACTATGTCATCATGCGCCTTCCTGATGTTGCACGCAACACCGAAACTGATCGCAGCTTTGGAGCCCGCGAAGAATTCCTGCTGATGAGCCCGCTGGCTCCCGTAAATCGAGAACAGCAGAACATTCTTGGCTGGATGTGCGCCCGCTGCGACCCCGGACATTATGGTGAACTGGTACTGTACCGTTTTCCTCAGAGCACGTCGGTTTCGGGCCCTAATCAAATAGTCCAGCTAATTAACTCAGATCGGGTTATCTCCCCGCAGTTATCGCTACTGCGCAGTGGCGGATCAAATGCAACCCTCGGCAATCTGTTGGTTATTCCTGTGGAGAAATCTCTTCTGTACGTTGCGCCACTGTACGTTGAAGCAACTAACTCCGCCAACAAATTACCCCAACTTCAAAAGGTGATTGTTGCGTTCGGCCAAAAGGTCATCATGGAGGATACACTAGAGAAGGCGCTTGCGGGAATGTTCCCAACAGAAGGCGCAAGTCCGGTACCAACCGAACAGCTTGAACACCCTGTTGCCCAGCCGACTGGCTCCCACGCGACGCTCAAGGATCAGATCAATAAAGTAAATCAACTTTATGAGTCGGCCCAATCAAAACTCAAGAGTGGCGATTTCGCCGGATACGGAACGGACATCAAGAGCCTTGGTGAAGCTATAAGCCAATTGAAACGTAGTTCATCTTCAGACGCTGGCATAAAACCGTCAGGCGGAGTTCGCTAGATACCTGTAGAATGTCACTTACTGATATCAACGTTCTATCTACTAACCGATTACTTGCCTGAAATTAGGAAGGGCACCCGCGTAAGATGAGGCTGCTTGCTCCGGATCATGCTGCGGCGCTACGAGATACTGCGACCTGGTTCGACAATCCTTTTGCTTCGCGGGATGCTCGTCGCGATGCTAGACGCTCTCAGCTTACGAGGACCATTTGTTGGTTCAGCCTGATGTTGGCTATTGTCTGCATACCAGCATTCATCGGACTACAAAAGCTCGTAACAATCACTCGTGGGGTGCCCTGGTACCTTACGGGTGACCCAGTGCTTGCTTTGCTGGTTCTCGTCAGTGGCATCCACGTCTGGTTTATTTCTTCTACAGCTCAACGGGGTACCGTTCTCATCCTCGGGCAGGAAGCATCGCGCAACACGCTGATGCACCTGCTTACTCTGCCGACCCCAACGTTCCAGGTTGTGCTTCAAATTATTGTCTATCCCTGGTGTGCTGCGATGCGTGTCGCTCTTCTGATGTTGCCAGTTTACGCGATGGGTGTTGCCATGGATAGGATTTCCTTACTCGACCTGGTAATGCTCTATGCCGTATTTTCAAGCTCAGCTCTCGCCTTGCCGTTGCTTCGAAGACCTGCACTTGGCGATATGGCCCCGGTCGTAGCTTCGCTACCCCAACGCCAGCAGGCTGCAAGTGCGGCTATGCTATCGCCAAACTCGAAATTTCAGTCTGGAGCAGGGAACACGAATAGCGCTGGCGGATGGATGGCGATTGCGTTTATAATACCGATGCTTTCGATCGTGATCGGACTAGCTTCCGGCCGGGGACCGGGAGGAGCAAATGCCCTCCTTCATCCATATTTACCTTCACGCATAATTGCGCTTCTACCTTCGTCGATGGTGTCGTGGCCACTGCTTTTAGGGCGACTGCTAATAACGCCGCTGAGCTGGTTCAGCCTGCGTGTTCCACTGATTGTATTCGCTCTGCCGCTAGCGCTCGCTCAAAAGTACTTTAACCTGGTTAGAACAGCAGAATTCATGCAGGTTGGGTCCTATCGAGACCTGGCATCTCTGCCCACGTACCTAGCCAGGAGGCGTGGTGAGGCGGCGATTCGGTCTGTATGGGCGCTCGTAATCGTCGGCTACCTCTGGAAGTGGATCATTACTCGAGGCGGGCTTCAGATTGTCCTTCCTGGAACCAATCCCAGTGCACCGGGATTGGAAGGTTTCGCATACACTTTGTACTTTCTATGTGCGCTGACCACAATAGTGCGTGCAAGTTCACTTTCTATGTGGATGAGACTCGATTTCTTACCTCGAAAACGTCTCGCC
>CAIXIX010000515.1 GCA_903919615.1 uncultured Chthonomonas sp. | reverse complement strand
GGCACTCTCATCACTGCTTTGGCGACCAGACACCGTACGCAGTTCATTAACTCTGGCTTCAGCGGCTGCCTTGGAGGCCGAAGATCTGATTGCAGGATCTACCTACGAGGCCGATGACGATGACGACGATGAGGCTGCTGAACCGGAGCCAGGCAAGCCAGGGACTCCTGCGCGTCGCAATTTTCGACGGTCGGCACTGCGTCAACAGCGCATTAAAGACGTGTTGAAGGTTGGTCAGGAGTTGTTGGTTCAGGTCATTAAGGGACCGAGAAGCACAAAGGGCGCCCGCGTCTCGACACGTATCTCGCTTCCGGGGCGTTATCTCGTTCTGATGCCTGAGGCTGATAATCTTGGCGTGTCTCGTAAAATTGAAGACTCAAAGGAGCGTGACCGGCTAAAGAAGATCGGCGAGAAGCTGAGAGAACCGGGATTCGGATTGATTATTCGCACTGAAGCGGAGGATCAGACTGAACAGGAGCTTCGCCAGGACAAAGACTTCTTGATGCAAACCTGGAGAGAGGTGCAGGAGCGAGCCAAGTCGGTTCGCGCGCCATTCCTGGTCCAGAGCGATCTTACCTTGCTGTATAAAACGATCCGCGATGTTTTTGGCTCTGACGTTTCGAAACTGATTATCGACGATCCCGCTGAGTACGAGAAGGCAAATGAACTGCTGGACCGGCTTTCGCCGCGGTTAAAGGGCCGAATACATCTTTATGATGGGTCACAGCCAATTTTCGATTACTATAAGCTTGAGGAAGAACTTTCGCGTCTTCTAAAGCGCAAGGTACTCATGAAGTCGGGCGGATCGCTCGTTATCGATGAGACAGAGGCTCTCACGGTAATCGACGTTAACACCAGTAAGTTTACGGGTGGCAGCAGTCTTGCAGAGACCATCGTGAAGACCAACCTTGATGCGGCGAATGAGATTGCTCGCCAGTTGCGGCTTCGCGACATTGGTGGCATTATTGTCATCGACTTTATCGATATGAACAATGCCCGAGATAAGCAGGCAGTTGTGAAGGCGCTTGAAGCGGCATTAAAGCGGGACCGCAGCCGAACGAAGATCTCCACCATTAGCCAATTGGGCCTCGTGGAAATGACGAGAAAGCGGACAGGCGAAACGCTTTCCGGATTTCTTACCGATGAGTGCCCTTATTGCAACGGACGCGGTCATCTTCCGTCTGCAGAAAGCGTTAGCCTGGGAGTAGAGCGCGACTTAAGGCGCTCCGTTATCAGCGGGCAGCATGCCAGAAAAGAGGCCTTCCTCGTAACGTGTCATCCCGATGTTGCCGAACTCCTCATTGGGCCAGATGGCACCACAATTGCAGAGATGGAACAGCATCTGCAGCGAGCCATCTATGTACGCGCACATATGGATTCGCATATTGAGAAATACACGATTGAACCTGGTGAAATTGCGGACTTTGACCATCAGAAGCTGAACTACAAAAGAGCTCAAGTTGTTGAGTGCCGCGTAGTTCGTTCGCAGCTGAAGGATGCTGGTAAGTGTGTCGGATGGTCCGATGGATACATGGTGGACCTTGAAGATGGCGCGAGAATTATAGGCCAGCGAACCAAAGTCAAAATTGTTGACATTCGACGGTCATTCGGTGTGGGACAGATTATTCCTGGTACGAGCCGACCAGAGTAGTTTCGGCCACACGAGGAAACGTAGCAATGTGAAAGACCCTGCCATTGGCGGGGTCTTTCTCTGTTTATAGGCCATCTGCTTACGATTGCTTGCTTTTTGAAATCAGTTAGATACGGTGATTTTGTTTTCTATTGAACTTCGGCATTACAGGTTCCACTATCTGTGCATTGCAGCTCATTTATCTCAATAAATACAATTTACAACAAATGTTTCATTTATTTGCGTATGTGCGATATACAAAAAATGAACAATATGCAACTATGTAGCGTCAGTTGACGTGATCTTCTGAGGCCGTGACGCAATTCTTACCCTCTTCATGGAGAAAGGGAAACATCCGCGTATGAACAGGTTCCTTCTTCGACACCGTGCGCTGCTCTCTTCAACTGCAATTGTGGCTGTGGCAACAGTCGCAACTCCTGCTTTCGCGCAGTTGCGGATAGTAGGGGTGTTCAATGGCACAACCTACGGTGGGTATTCGGTAGCCCAGGTTCAGGGGGCCTTCAATACTGCAGCGTTTGAGCTGCAGAACTCCTTTCATGACCCGATTACCATCACCATTAATGTTGTGGGCAATACTAGCGGCCTTGCGAGCAGCAGTTCTGCCTTGCAGCCTGGCAACTACACCTACGCGCAGATTAAGACAGCGCTTACCAACGATAATACAGCCCACCCTAGCCCGGATGGGACCACCTCGATCGCAAATCTGCCTGGGGCTGATCCGACCACCGGTGGAAACTTCCGTGTGACCACAGCTCAGGCAAAGGCGCTAAGCCTTATTGCCAACAACAACAATGTTGACGGTACGATTTCGTTTAACCGAACTCAGACCTATACATTTGGTCCGCGGGCGGCTGCAGGCGCCTTTGACTTCATTGGTATCATGGAACATGAGATCTCGGAAGTCATGGGTCGCGTCGATGGTCTGAATCAGGCGCCAGGAAACTTCTATACGGTCAATGATCTGTTCCGTTACACCGTTGCAGGTGGCAATCCAAATTTTGCCGTGGGAGCCGCCAATCCGTACCTCTCGATTGATGGCGGCACAACCAACTTGATGGGTTTCAATACGGACCCAACCAAGGACCTGGAAGATTACAATGGCGGTACAGCAACGGACCCGTACAATGCTTCCACTCCTAAGAATCAGGCGCATGCATTTTCAGGTGTAGACGTTACTAACCTCGATGTTATAGGTTATGACGTTCGAACTCCTGAACCCTCATCGCTCGTATTTGCCGGAACGCTATTGTTATCGGGTTCCATTCTGCGCCGAAAGCGAACTCGAAAAACAGCGTAACGTTACGGTTCACAGAAATATGGCGAGCCGAATTTCATGTACTGCGTCACAATTCAGAGATCATGGTAATACTGGGGCAAATGGGATGTATCGCAGCAGCTATATCCAAGTGTTTACCGGCTAAATCGCAATTTGTTTACTCGGAGCGCTGGGATAAACCGGACTGTAATATAATCCGGGCGGGGTAGCTTCCTGTTTGACTAAAATGGGCGACAGCGCGTAACTATTGCGCTGTCGCCCATTCGTTTGATTAGCATAAACTTCAATGCCGTCGGTTATGACCTGCGTTTGGACCTTATGGCTGGTCTGCGTAGATTGAGTACGTAGGCGTAGACAGGTAACGCTCACCAGTGGATGGAATAATCACCACAATAAGCTTTCCAGCAGCCTCTGGACGGGCCGCGATCTGCGTCGCAGCCCACACTGCTGCGCCAGACGAGATTCCTGCGAAGATACCTTCTTCCTTAGCAAGTCGGCGAGCGGTCTCCATGGCGTCCGAATTTTCAACGGCAACAACCTCATCATAGATGTGTGTGTTCAGGTTATTGGGAACGAAGCCGGCGCCAATGCCCTGGATCGGGTGGGGGCCCTTCGGTTTACCGCTAAGAACTGCAGATGCGGCGGGTTCAACTGCTATAACCTTAAACTCTGGCTTTCGCGATTTGATGACTTCTCCGACACCGGTAATCGTTCCGCCTGTGCCGACACCGGCAACAAGGTAATCTACCGTTCCATCCGTATCGCGCCAGATCTCTTCAGCAGTCGTCTTTCGGTGGATCTCGGGATTGGCAGGATTGTTGAACTGCTGTGGAATGTAGTATTTGCCCGGGTTTGCGGCCGAAATCTCTTCTGCCTTTTGAATTGCTCCTGGCATTCCAGCGGGGCCAGGGGTTAAAATAAGCTCCGCGCCAAGGGCTCGGAGGAGACTGCGACGTTCCTGTGACATCGTTTCGGGCATCACAAGGGTGCACTTGTAGCCCTTTGCGGCGGACGCAAAGGCGAGAGCAATCCCGGTATTTCCACTTGTTGGCTCCAGTATTGAAATACCCTCCGTGAGAAGACCATCTCGCTCAGCTGCCTCAATCATTGCGACGCCGATGCGATCCTTAACGCTGGAAAGTGGATTAAAATACTCAAGCTTAACAGCGATGGTGGCACCCGTGCCAGCCCCAACGCGGTTCAGCTTAACGAGCGGTGTGTTACCGACGAGCTGGGTAACGTTATCTGCGATCTTCATTGGGTTACTCCGGATATTTGCATGCGAATGCATGCGAATGCATGCGAATTCAGGCTAGATTGCCGGCATGATGCTTAAGGAATCGTCGAGATCCACTTTGCGTCGAACCAGGTCTGCGAGTGTTGTGGTTGTCAGGCGTTGTGAGATAATCAATTCAACTTGCTCTTCAAAATCGCGAACGATCCAGGTAACACCTGGGGTATCCAGGTTAGGAGGCTCCTCTTCGCTGTAGCTGGAGAAAAGTCTATCAGTTCGTAATACTGCCTGAACGATATCGGCGACACTAATCTTTTCTGCGCTCCGAGCGAGGTTGTAACCGCCTCCGGCGCCCCTGACGCTGCGAATAAGCCCTGCGCCTTTGAGGGAAGCGAGAATCTGGTCCAGATAAGGGCCAGGGATGTTCTGCCGTGTGGCGATTTCGCGACTCTGACAGGCCTCGTGTGATGGCTGCATAGCGAGGTCAATCGCAGCGCAAAGCGCGTAACGCAGCTTAGAGTTGAAAAAACTCACAGTCCATCTCCCTGATACTTTTGTAATCAGACCAATTAAGTATACTTTAATGTCGCCGGTGAGTCAAGCGTACGTAGAGCGGGTCAATGCGAGGTCAATTGGTCTGCATTTTTGCAGCTTCCCACAACTCATTCAGCTCGAATGCAGAAAGCTGTGCAAGAGATTGGTTTCGCTGTGACGATGCCATTTCCATGTGTCTGAAGCGTCGTTCAAAACGGCCAATCATCAAGCGCAGTGACTCTTCAGGATCGATTTTGTTCCATCTAGCGATTTGCACCGCAGTGAAGAGAAGATCACCCAACTCCTGCTGAACTCGTACAGTGTCTACATGGGCTTTAGCAAGTTCTGCTTTCAATTCGATGGTCTCTTCGTCGAGCTTTTCGAGGACTTCAGATAGAGCTCCCCATTCGAAGCCCACTTTGACGGCACGTTTGCTTACTTCCATTGCCTGCATGAGCGCAGGAAGTCCACGTGGAATTCCATCAAGCACCGAGTCTCTCCTACGGTGCTCCTGGTCTTGCTTTTCTGCCTTCTTAATCTTCTCCCAGTTACGCAGAACCTCTTCGCTGTCCTCTACGGCTACCGTGCCAAAGACATGTGGATGGCGCCGCACCAGCTTTTGTACAATACCTTCAGTTACATCATCGATGTTGAAATCACCAACCTCAGCGGCGAGTTGAGCGTGAAAAACCACCTGCAGCAGCACGTCGCCGAGCTCCTCGCACAGGAGTTCTGGGTCGTCTGCCTCGATGGCTTCTATCGCCTCGTAGGTCTCTTCGATGAAATATTTGCGAAGTGAGAGAGATGTCTGTTCTTTGTCCCAGGGGCATCCATCTGGAGCGCGGAGGCGGCGCATCAGGCCGACAAGCTCTGGAAAACGCGGTCTGCGCAATTCCGGCGCAAGAGCAGGCACAAAAACGGACGTGAGATAATCGACGGGTTCGCGATCGAGCCGATATAACGGCAGTGACTTGACTTCCTGGCGATCTGGCACGCCAGCCCACCGCACAAGCAGAATATTCCACTCATCGGGATAGTCCTGCATTAATGCGAGCTTGGTATGAGATGCGGATGCCGTATCGAACACTTGATACAGAAGGAGGTTTCGAGCAACGTCGGGTCGTCCGGATAGGCGAGAGCCGTCACGATCCAGCACGTCCGTAAGCGGCAGGGAAAGCGCATCCCGGATATCGCAGCCATCAGCAAGATCAGCATCGACTGCGGTAAGCACTGCTTCGACAAAACTTCCGGAGGCTACGACCGACACCGGTATATCACACTTTCGAGCCTCTTCACGGATCTGTCGGACAGAATCTTCAGCGAAAAGTGGATGACCAGGCACCGCAAACGTTATCGGGACTTCGGTTCCGTCTTTCGCTCTCGCGGAGCCGATTACTGTGGCGGCAATCGATGAATAGACAGATCCGAAATCCGGAAGCGAATCATAGAGTGAGTCGAAGGTACTAAAGGAGAGCTTCCATTCGCGAAGCATATCAACAGCTGGGTGCCTCTCTGTGCGCAGAAAGAGCATGCCAGCGCCTGCCTCGTGCAGCTGTGATGCACGTTCAAGCGCCTGCCGGGCGCCGAGAGACAGCGAAGACGCGTCTCCCGGTCCCAGGCCGACAAGTGTTATCACGGGGTAGCGCCCGGTGTAGGCGCGCCAGTTGTGGGGGCAGAGCCGGCGGGTGCGCCGCTAAATGGACTCTGTTCTGGCGAAGCCGCAGTCTGTGCGGTTCGCTTCGCTTCCGGGATAATATAGTTTGTGACGAGAGGTTTGTACCGATCGACCATTACTTCAATTTTGGCCTTCAACGTGAACTCGGAAACCTGCTTGGCAGCATGCTGGCTCCATTGCGGGAACTTCTTTTCGAGCGTCATTTCCGTCATTTGGGCACGGATTTCGTCGAGCTTAGCTGTTTTGCCTGGCTCTTTCGCAACAAGCTGGGCGATCATAAACCGCTGTGCGCCGGGTGATTGCGGATTACTCTGATCTGGCACGGTAATGGTGATTGGCTGAGGAGTGAATTCACCAGGCTTGAGTGTCTCTAAGACTGTTGTGACCTCGGCAGGAAGCTGTTTCGACGAGAATACAGTCGTTCGAGTAAGCTGTCCAGCAACGTCTTTGGGAATCTGAAGCGCGTCTGCTGCGGAGGTAAAGTCTCCCGACTTTTTAATTGCCTCGAGCGCGGCGCTAGCCTGAGCTGCAGACGGAGGTGTGATTGCACGGATCGTATAGAGTGCCGGGTAGTCCGCTGCGTGACGTGCGTTAAGCTCGTCGTAAGTCGCTTGGATCTCCTTCTCGTCGACCTTTGCGCCGTCCGTGCCAATCGCAACCTGCTCTAGGTTCGTGCGCACCTGCTCCGAAAGTTCGTCAAGGGAAAGTTCTCCCGTCTTGATCTTATTGGAAAGATCGGGGAACATGCGAAGCACCTGGCTTGTATAAGACTTTACTGACTGTTCTGAGGGAACACCTTTAACGGAAGGATCCGCTGCGCATTGATCGATCAGAGAGGCCTTAATCAGGCTCATCAGTGTGACGCTGCCAGCATCCATGTTATTGTTTTGAAGCGCCTGGCCACGAACTCTTTGAACGCGAGCGTTAAACTCTTCTTCTGTGATAACGTGCGAGTTAACTTTGCCAACTACCTTTTGCGCCGGTTGACACCCGAGAAGCAGTTGAGCGGCAGCAGCAGTAGAAATTGCAAACGCTGCGCGGCGAAATTTTAATTGAGTCAATGCGGTAGTCTCTCCTTCACGAACGGCGCATCCGGAGTTCGATCCAAAATCTGGCTTCGCTGCCCTGACAGCCGGTTGCAACAGATCGATTAGAATGGGCCTGACAATTCTATTGGTTCAACCAGTATTATGGCAGATGCGACAGCGATGATGTGATTGCGCCATTATTCGAGTCTTGGCGGATAATGGCTTATACGGTGATTTTTCCAGTTTCGTTGCGGATAAGATGTCTACCCGAGAGTGTTTCAAATATGTCCAGGTATTTTTGTGCCGAGCGGTCCCAGGACCAATCTGACTGCATTGCTCGCAAAATCAGTCGATCTCGCGATTGCTTGTTGGACATGGCCTTACACGCCCTTGAAATAGCGTTTAGAAGTGATTCAGGTGTGTAATCAGAGAAACTGAATCCGGTTCCAGACGCTGGATCTTCATCAAGATCCACAATCGTGTCGGCAAGTCCGCCGGTTGCTCGAACAATTGGAATTGCTCCGTACCGAAGTGCAATTAGCTGTCCCAGGCCGCAGGGCTCAAATCGGGACGGCATGAGGAAAAGATCAGAACCGGCGTAGATCCGCTGTGCGAGGGCCGCATTGTATTCAATTTTCACTGCAGCCCGTCCAGGGTGACGATCGCAGAGCTCCACTAAGAATCTCTCATATCGTGGATCGCCAGTGCCCAGGAGCGCTAGTTGAACGTTCATAGCCATCAGGCGTTCCGCGGCTGCATGGATGAGCTCGAATCCCTTCTGCTCCACAAATCTTGTTACCATACCGATAACCAGGGGATGGCCCGCTGTGTCTAGGCCCAACTCCCTTTTCAGTTCGGCTTTGCACAGTTCTTTGCCGGAGTGGCTCGAGATTGAATAATTTGCGAAGATATTGGGGTCGCTTTCCGGGTTGAATACGGATGTATCTATTCCGTTAACGATTCCGGAAAAATTGCCCTGGACCGACAGTTTGTGCAGCAATCCGTCGAGGCCGGCTCCATATTCAGGAGTCTGGGTTTCAATGGCATAGCGAGGGCTAACTGTCGTTACGTAATCGGCGAAGTTTAATCCGCCCTTCATAAAGCTCCACTTACCATAACACTCCAGGCCATCGAGGTTATAGAGATCCTCTGCCAAGCCTGTTGCGAACCACTGATCGTGGCCAAATTCTCCCTGGTACTCCAGGTTATGGACCGTGAAGACATGCTTTGGACGGTGTAACCCGTGTGCCAGGGAACTGTGCTGGCGCGAAAAGAGTGGGATGAGGCCCATGTGCCAGTCATTAGAATGGATGATGTCGGGATGCCAAGTTTGATTTATTCGCGAAACCCATTCCACGACTGCTCTGTCAAAAAATAGGTAGGGGTCTGGCTCCATGGCATAGATTCTGGTGCTCGTGGTCGCATGTTCAAAAAAAGCTGCTGACGGGGCTGATACTCGGGACTCACCTATCAAATAGACTGGAATGTTGCCGAATTCACTCTTGTTTGGGAGAGATGTTCGCCGTACCCAAGCTGTGTGAATACTGCCTTCTCGCAGCCTTACCGGGAACGTGTCAATGACTCCAGAGATCGAATATTCGGGATTGTCGAGGATCATCCGATAGGCAGGCATTACTATGCAAACATCAGCGCCGAGCGCGCGTAGCGCTTTTGGCAGAGCGCCCGCCACATCTGCCAGTCCACCAGCCTTCGCAAGTGGGGCAACTTCTGCAGATGCAAGTAAAATTCTAAGAGAAGATTTTGTGTTTATTTCGGCCATTTCCGTGTCTGCTTTCAATTTCTACAACGATCGGCAGTATAGCATATCGTCAATGGTAGCGACCGTTAGGACGCTGGCATTCGGTTTGCCTTCTCTTGACACTGTTAAGAGAGTGCGCCTATAATGACGCCATGACGAAACGCGTTTCCCGCGATCCTGGGCCTGCACGCGGCGCGAGCTCGCGACCACGCCGAAACGCGGTCTCCAATCGTACCAGTAACAAAGTTCGGGTCAGGTCATTTCTGGCTCTGTGTTTTCTTATTTGCGAAATTGGTGTTGCGTTAGGGCTCGTTGCCGTCCTCATAATGCTTCAGAGATTTACGTCTGACCTACCTGATATCGACTCAATTACGGACATAAAGGCGCCTACGGCCACATCTGTATGGTCTAACGACGGCATCTGTCTAGGGACGCTAGATGTCGAGAATCACCAGCCAATTACACTTGACCAGATGCCTCAGGTAATCCAGGATGCCACTATTGCCATTGAAGACCACAGGTTTTACGAACATCAGGGCATCGATTTGCAGGGTATGGTGCGTGCTGCCTGGGTGGATATTCGCGGCGGCGCAAAGCGGCAGGGCGCGAGTACGCTAACACAGCAGCTCGCGAGAAATGTAGGTTCACTGGGCATATCTCGCAAAAAAGACATGTCCAGAAAGGCGCGAGAGATCCTTACTGCCATTCGCATGGAGCAGTTTTACTCAAAAAAAGAGATTTTGCAGCTGTATCTGAACTATGCCTATTATGGCGCCGGTGCGAACGGAATTCAGGCAGCATCTATGACCTATTTCGGCAAGTCGGCTTCGAAGTTAGATCTTGCTGAAGCCGCTTTGCTTGCTGGCCTGCCGCAGCGACCTCGAAGTTATACGCCATTTGAACACCGTAAAGACGCTCTAAAGCGCAGAGATGAAGTGCTGGATGCGATGTTGAAGTGGGGCTATATCTCGTCGGATCAATGTGCCGATGCTAGAGCTGAGAAACCGAAATTGATGCCTCCGCCGAAGCGGCGAGATTACAACTTCAAAGCGCCTTATTTCACCCGATTTGTTTTGCATGAATTGGTGAAGAAGTACGGTGTAGACTTTGTCGAATCTGGGGTAAGGATCGACACAACACTTGATTACCGGATGCAGCAGTTTGCCGAGCATGCGCTAGAAGCTGGGATCGAACGAAATAAGAGGTTAGGCGCAAATCAAGGCGCTCTGGTGTCGATCGACGAAGCGACGGGATATGTCCGTGCAATGGTTGGGGGGCGTGACTTTGCATCATCGCAGTACAACATCGTAACTCAGGGACGAAGGCAGCCAGGCTCAACCTTTAAGTTATTTGACTATGCTGCTGCATTCGACACCGATACATTCACGTTGCGGGATGGGTTTGTTGACCGTGCGATCCCTTACCCTGGTGATCCAAAGCATCGAGTCGTTACAAATGAGTATGGTGAGACCAGCGGCAAGTGGATGAATTTTAAGGACGCGATTCGGCTTTCTAAGAACACGATTGCGATACAGGTGGCACAGAAAGTTGGCATGTCGACCATTAATGAGTACGCTCATAAAATGGGTGTGACAACCGAGCTTTCTCCTTACCTTCCGACAGCGATTGGCGCCACAGCAGTCCATCCAATAGATCTCTGTTCTGCGTACACAATCATTCCCAACCATGGCAATCGCTGCCTGCCGATTTGTGTGGTTAAAATTACTTCTCCTAACGGTGAGCAGGTGGACCCCGCGAGCTTCCTGCCTCAAGTGCAGGAGAACATCCTTAAACCAACTACGATTCAGCAGTTAGACGAGGCTTTTTTAGCAGTATGTACGAGTGGTACAGGCGTGCCGGCACGAGGAAATCAGCAAACCGGAATAGTTGAAAATGCCCATGGCAAAACGGGTACCACCGATGAGTTCAGAGATGTGTGGTTTGCAGGTTACACACCGGAACTTACTACGGTAGTATGGGTTGGAAGTGTGGCAAAAGACAGCGCAGGCCATCCCCTTTACCGGTCAATGCATGGCGCCACAGGTGGCCATACATGCGGCCAGATCTGGCACGATTTTATGGTCGCCGCCATACCACTTCAACGGGAGTTTCAGGCAGCTAACCCTGATCTTGCTGATCCCAATTTACAGAACCCGGCTGCTGCGGCAGTGCCTCGTAAAGTTAAGAGAGCGATAACAAAACCACCTGCAACAGCAGGTACGGAAACTACTCCACCGGATGAAGGAGCTATGCCAGATCCGGAGAATCCGGACAACGCTCCAACAAGTGGAGGTGAGCCAGAGAGTTCACCGCCACCGTCACAACCGACTCGCCCTGTTGACGCAGCGCCTCAACCGCAGACTCAGGTTGCATTGCCTCCTGCTCCTAAACCGTTAGAAGAGGAGCTCGTTACGGTTAAACTATGTGATGACTCTGGCGACCTTGTAAACGGCGCATGGTGTCCATCCTATTCTGTTCGAAAAATACCGCGGTCCAAGGCTCTCCGAATGCACAAGTGTCGGACACACCATGCTCCGCCGGGAGAGACCGAGTGACTTCAGGTGCGATGATTGAGCTAAAAGGTGTAACGGTATCCTATTCGGCTGATGCGCCCGCGCTTAAAAATGCGGATCTCTGCATTGAACGGGGAGAGTTTGTTTTTATTGTTGGTCCGACAGGAGCAGGAAAATCGACTCTCTTGAGACTGCTGTACCGTGGAGAGAAAGTTACAGAAGGCGCGATTAGCGTTGCTGGTTACGACTTGAACACGATTGCTAATAAAGACGTACCTTACTTCAGGCGGAAAATAGGGATCGTTTTTCAAGACTATGGATTGCTTCCCAATAAGACAGTCTGGGAAAACATCGCGTTTGCGCTTCGCGTTACGGGTGCGGGTCGGTCGGAAACCCGTCGCAAGGTTCAGGATGCGTTAGAAAAGGTCGGAATGACTCATCGGCCGGACGCATTACCAGGTGAAATTTCTGGTGGTGAGCAACAGCGCGTGGCGATTGCCAGAGCGATCGTCAATGAGCCGGATCTGATGCTTGCGGATGAGCCAACTGGAAACCTCGACCCGGATACATCTATGGGTATTGTCCAGCTTCTTAAGTTTATCAACGAACGTGGAACGACAGTACTGGTGGCCACTCATGATGCTCCAATCGTCGACTCGCTTCAAAAGCGCGTAGTAGCAATTGTTGATGGATCGATTGTGCGAGATGACGAACGCGGTCTTTATCGACATCAGATTCTCGCTGGAAAAAAAGGCGGGGCAAATTGAACCCGAGCAGCATCCTCTTTCTCCTCCACGAGGGTTACCTGAACGTTCGCAGAAACGGCCTGATGACGTTTGCTGCGCTTGGAACAGTGGCTGTTATGCTGACAGTTTTAGGCGGTTCTATATGGAGCGTTTATCGAATTTCCGAATATGCGCAGCATCAGCCTCAAACGTTCAATGAAGTCGACGCATTCATGAACACTTCGTCAGAACGGGATGATACCCTCGCCGTGATGGACCGGGTGAAAAAGCTTCCCGACGCGAGCGTTGTGCACTTAGTTACGCGCGAGCAGGCATGGCAGGATATAACACATCAGGATCCAACTCTTACGGAATCGATGCCGGACGATCCACTTCCCGATAAGCTTGAGATCGAGACACGTGATGCAAAAAACGTTCAGCACCTTGCCGATCTTTTACGCGACAAGAACGCATTTCCAGAACTAGAAGCTGTAACTGACGCAGGCGCTGAGGTTCGAATGATGCTCGCATTTGCGCGTCTCGTAAAGTTGATCGGAGGCGGAGCTAGCCTCGGGCTTTTCATTGCGACGATGTTCATCGTTTACAACACAATTCGCCTCACTGTGTTTGCAAGAAGGCGGGAGATCCGCATCATGCAGCTTGTAGGCGCTACCTCGTGGTTCATCCGCATTCCGCTGCTTCTCGAAGGGCTGTTTCATGGTGTGGTAGGCGCTGCCGTAGCGAGCATTATCGTTCTGTTCGGCGGGAGACACATTGCCCAGTTCGTTGAGCAGTTGCACTCACCTCTTATTGGGGATGTACCAACACAGGCTACTCCCCTTCGTGTTGCAGCCTGTCTAATTCTAATAGGTTCGTTTGTGGGCCTAACTGGAAGCTACCTGTCTATTCATCGCTACCTGAAGCACGTATAGTAAATTAATCTGAGAAAACTGGCGAACACGTCTGCCCGATGAGACTGTTCCTCCCTACAGCCGATATCATGATCATCCGTCCTACGCTAACCTGCCTGTTCGCTCTTTTAATAACATGCTGTGCGTGTACGCAGAGCACTGGGCAGAAGAAGCATTCGACCGGAAGCAGTTCGCGCAGCCATAACCGGAGCGTTTCGGCGGAAGAGGCTCGCGCAGCGGCAGCGCGCAAGGAGCAGATTCGGCAGCACCTAATCAATGTCAGAAATCATATGCATGATGTTCGCGTCAAGATCCTTCAGGCGAAAAAGAAAGAGCATCAAATTACGGAAAAGATCGAGGTGGTACAAGGGCGGATTGATATCACGAAGGCAACACTTCGAAAGGTAGATCGCCGGCTCTCATCGCTCACCAATCTTCATGTAGCTGCAGTTGCTCGGCTCTCTAAGACTATGGATCACCTTGCTTCCAGGCGTGAACTTCTTGCAGCGCGACTGCGGGAAAACTACGAACGGCGACAGGCTACGTACACCGATGTGCTGATACAGTCTCGAACGGTGCATGAGCTGCTCTCCCGCAGTTTTTACGTTCACAGAATTGTTCACGCCGATTCCAACCTCGTTGAGTCGATCCGGACCGACATTCATACGATTCAGCGCGACAAGAAGGAGCTTGAAAACCAGGCGGCCGAACAGCGTGAGCTAGAGCAGGTATACGAAGAGAAAAAGGCTACTTACGCCCAGGATCTGGGTGAAAAGCAGCAGATGCTCGCGAGCGTACAGGAAGTACGCGAACAAGCTCAGGATGAACTGGATGAGCTTGAGAGCGAATCTGCGGAGATGACAAGTCGCATTCGAGCGCTCTCAGAGGTACTTCGACTTCGTCAGGAGGCTCTAAAGCGCGAAGCTGCAGCGCGCGCTCGCGCAGGAATTAAGGGTCCCGTTCCCGATTCTGGCGCGGAACTGCCAACCGTATTTCGTGGGGGATTCCTCAGGCCGGTCCCTGGCCACACTACCTCCACCTTCGGGATGCGGTATCACCCGATCTTGCATGTCCGTAAGCTGCATACGGGAGTAGATTTCAGCGCCCCAAGGGGAGCACCTATACACGCTGCGGCCACAGGGATTGTGTTACTTGCCGGTTACACAAGGGGATATGGGAACTGTATCATCATCGACCATGGTGGCGGTATTTCCACCCTTTATGGCCACTGTTCGTCGTTAGGCGTGAGCGAGGGGCAGAGCATCAAACAGGGACAGGTTATTGGCAGGGTTGGCGCTACTGGGTATGCAACCGGTCCTCACCTACACTTCGAAGTTAGAAAAAATGGTACTCCCGTACGACCGCCATTCTAAATCGCGTTAATCGAGCTATAGACCCGCGTACCAATCGTATCCCTGTTCCGCCCAGTAGTCTTTCGGTCGCGACGCAGTAAAGCGGATAACCCCAATTCTTTTGATGTGTTTCACCCCATATTTAACGGGTATTACGAGCCTGACGGGCGCCCCATGCTCATCGGCTAGTGGTTTATTGTTCATTTCGTAACACAGCAGTGTTTGCGGATGTAGAGCGCTTTGTGTATCTAGTCCGACATAATAGGTTCCGTCCGGGGTTTCCAGCGCAACATAAGGCAGAATATCGTGTGCACTGTTCAGAACGTCTGGTTTGTTCCCCGAAATGGTAGCTGGCCCTAACTGTTCCGCCAGATCAATCAGGCGTGCCCCCGTCCACTTTACGACGATGCTCCAGCCCTCAATGCATTTTAACTCTGTCACAATCGTTCTTCGAGGTAGCGCCTTTATGCGGGCCATGTTAATTTCAATGGCAGGTTCCGTTGTGTCGTCCGCTTTTATCGCTCCCGTCATATCATGAAGCCCCACAACTCGAACCACATGCGTTGTCTCGTCAATGTCGCCCGATAGTCCGATATCTCCATTTGTTCGCTCTGATATCAGTGACTCGTCAAACTCAGGCGCCTGGTGATAGCCTCTAAAGTAGCTCCTTGCCAGCTTTTCGTTCATCTGCAAGCAGCGGCGGAGGAACCATGGAACCCCATTGTTGGTCTCCTGCGTGCCAATCCATCGAACCGCGTAGGCTGCAGCTCCGATGCCTACAGCGCCCAAAAGAAGGCTCCTTCGTGTCATCGTTCGGACTTGTTGTTCGTCCACGTCTCTACTGAGGGTTATCGCCGACTCGTTTTCTCTGTTCATTCGGACGCACCTCCCGCTCCCTTGCTGCTTGCCGATACCTCGAAGCCTGTGATCATGGCCGCGAAATTGCTCCATCCTGCGCGTACAACCTGGGTGATATGCATAACCAAGAATCCGACGTAACCCATTGTCAACCAGAAATGGATGAAGCGCGCCGTTTTATATCCGCCTAACGCGGTGGTTAGCAGGGCAATCTGAGTTGGTTTATAGATGGCAGCACCGGTTATCAAGGAGCAAGCGCCCATTAAGACCACCATGGTATAGGCGATCTGTTGTGCGCCATTAAACTTGCGTGCCGGCAGCGGATCTTTTCTGATTTTCAGGTCGTGCAGAACGACCTGTATTGCCTCTGCTATTGTATGACGACCCGGTACCAGCAAGCGCCATTCGCCTGAAATGGCCGTGTAAAGCACATAGGCTGCTCCGTTGAGGGCAAAAAGCCACATCAGGAAAAAATGCCACGCCATTCCGAGTGCCAGTCTGTGATCCAGGTGAAAATAGGCAGACCTAACGACATCGCCATCCGAGTTCTTGAGCTCATGAGGGTGATAAAGCCATTCCGGAAACAATTTAATAAGCTGATGCGATCCAAATCGGATGCTGTAGATGTCATTTGCCCAGTAGATGAGTAGACCACTCCAGATCATCAGCATAAGCACCGGAAAGTTAATCCAGTGGAACCATCGGATGGCCAGCGTATGTTTTGGGGTTAGTTTCGGCATCGTAGTCCTGTATCGTGTTCTGGGTTATGTCGTGTATGGTTAAACACGCGTTCCGGCTCGAAAGTTCCGTCTAAGGTATCATGATATCATCAACGCGATTGGAAGTGGAATGTATTGGAGTATTACGATACCGTATGACAATTAACAAACAGCGACGAAGTGGCGATGGAGCCGCGAATTTGTCGACTAGATTACAGGCGACCCTCAGAACGCATAATGGCACGGTTTCGGTTCAATTAAATGGCCAAACTACGTGTCCGTTGATGGTGGAGTTGAGGCCAAGTTCGTCGAAAAAAGACGTTGAAGCCGCCGTTAGCGCAGGAGTGGAACTCTATTTTACCGAGATGCCCGGCCTCTTTTGGCTGGATGGCGACCGGATCGACTCCGAGGCGCTTATCGAGCAAATAGCGCCATTGGAACTGTTGCCATCCGCAGCCGCCTTATTTGTGGCCGTCCGGATTGAAACTCCCGAATGGTGGCTGAAAGCGAATCCTGAGGAGCTTGCAGGTTGGGCTGGTTCATTTCAGACCGGCGCGGAGCGGCCTGTTTTTCCTTCATTTGCGTCCGAACGCTGGCGAAAGTCTGCCGGACTGGCTCTTGCTCGACTGCTTCGGTTTCTTTCAGCGTCTGCGATCGGTCGAAACATCGTAGGTGTCCAGGTCTTGTGCGGCGACGCCGGTGCATTCTTGTATCCTCATTTGAGCGCGTGGCCAGATAGCGGGCCGCGGATGCGGGATGCCTTTCGCGACTATGCATTGTCTAAATACCGCAAGAATGAAGGTCTGTTGCGTAAGGGCTGGTTCGACGCTCGCGCTGAGTTTTCGAAGATTGAGTGCCCGAATTATTACGAACGAACACGAGCTGATTACGGAGTATTCCGAAATCCGCACAAGACACGCAAAGTGCTTGACTATTGGGAGAGCTTGACAGAGGTCCAGTCTGCAGCGGCAATACATATGTGTTCTGTTGTACGTCGCGAGTTAGGCGAGCAGGTACTTGTTGGTCTCGAGTGCGCTCCTGTGACTGCAAGCTACCATTCGCCTGAAGCAGGGCACACAATCTCAGATTCGCTTACTACGAATGAAGCGGTGGATTTCTGGGTTGAGACGCGAACCTCTAACAAAAACCCTTTGTTTAAGCCGTACCGAGGCAGCCTGGCGTTAAACGGAAAGATGGTATTTGTCCGTTCCCAGGGAGGCCTTGCAACAGCCGCATCGGCCGGCGCGCTTGCAACTAGTGTCGGTGCTATCGTTCCGATCGATGGCTTAGAACTGAACAAGCTCACGGTAACGACACTGAGAAATATTCCGCGACAGAAGCGACTGGAGAGCCAGGTTGCCCTGGTACTGGACCCAGCGAGCGCAACTGTAATCGCTAAGGCGCCGGATTGTGCAGATCTGCTGGGGCTGATTCGCGATCAATGCGAACTGTTAACCTCTATTGGCGCCCCCGTAACCATCTATTCTGTGTCTGATACGTTTAGCAGCAAATTTCCCACTCACCGACTTGTCCTTCTGCCGGATTCGTTTTATCTCTCTGAGGCAGAGCGGCGCAAAGTGGATGCACGATTCAAACGAAGTGGTCAGACTGTGGCATTCTTCTGGGGAGCTGGCGCCATAACTGAAGAACGTATCTGCGCTGAGGCAAGTTCGGCCTTTTGTGGTCAGAAAGTGCGTATGGAGTCTGGTCAGGTGAGCTTCCGTACGAGAATTGCAACGGCAGGCGACCCGCTCATTTGGGGGCGGCATGTTGGTGAACAGTTTGGGCTTAGCGAGCCGATAGGGCCAGTTTTCACAGTCACGGACAAAGAGATTGTGCGTCTTGGCGCAAACAGTAATAACAAAACCACATTTGCTACGAAGCGGCAAGATCCGTGGACTAGCGTGGTTTTTGGGTCTTTTCCCGTTCCACTAGATCTGATGCGCAACCTGGTTAAGTCTACCGCAAGCCATATTTTCTGTGATGGACTGCAGTATGGCGATCAGCTGCATACCGATGGCAGGCTTTTGTCGTTAACCACTGCCAAAGGCGGCTTGCTCAATATATCTCTTCCCGGAGTATTCGACTGTGTGGATCTCTTTGAAATTCG
>CAIXIX010000514.1 GCA_903919615.1 uncultured Chthonomonas sp. | reverse complement strand
TGGATCCTCGGACGCACCTTCGGCAGTGCATTGCCTCAATCAAGAAAGAATTTGGCACAAACATCTTGGTGTGCCGGAGGAATACAGTAGGAATAGCTGACGCTATTTTGGACTGTGACATCGGGCGAATTATGGAGTTTCACCAACGGGCTAGCCGCAGCTCGGACAATGAAGAGCGTCTGCGGTGGCTGCTACTTGCCGTGGCCGAAGTGAAAGGAGAGTTCTTTGAAGGATGGACGCCGTCCAGCGACGACGCCCAGCTATGGCTCGCCTACACTCGTTCCACAGTCAACACATGTATCATCTCTCTTTTGCTCGATCTAGCGCAGGCGTTTGAAGCTGCTGGAAACGGTACTGCCGCGTTTGAGACAGTCTTGCGCGCCTTGCAAGTTGAACCAGGAAACTCGATTGCGAGACAGAAGGCGTGGGACCTCGCGATTGCTACCGGCAGGCAACAAGTCGTGCGGACCCTCGAGCGTGTGGAGAGCTTTAAAGAGGCCGTAGATCGGCTTGACACCATTGGAATAACTGGCCTCAACATACGAGATCATGGAAAATTTTCGGACCTGTTAACGGCCCACCTCAATTCGCTTCCGCGCTTAGTTCGACGAGCCGTCCTGCGTCTTGCCACCGTACCTGGGCTATTTAGCTACGATCTCGCTAAAAAAGTATGCAGAATCGATGAAAACATCGTAAACAGACTCATTGAAACAGGTATCGTGTCGAAACACGATGACTGTCTGGAAATGCGACCAATCATTAGAGATTGCGCGGAACTACTCGCTCCAGCGTGGACGCGAGCGCGCCTTCAACAACGACTTGCCAGGTTTTGCATATCCGTGATTGAAATGACTAAGACGTCGGAAGCTCAGTTACCTCCTCCTTTCAATTGCAAGATACAGAGTCGAAAACTGCTCGGTGCTACTGTCGAATGGGTCATACATCAGAAACCAGACCACGATTTGCTCGAGTTCATGCGCCTGCTTCCGCACTGCGGATACGCAGATGTCGCGCGCGCAGGAAATGAATACATTGAGACAGTAACAACTGACTTGGGACTGCCACTTGAATTCAGAATCGCAGCACACGACGTTCTGTATAGAATTCAATTTGAGCTAGGTGATTTTGCTGGTGCTGGTAGGCAACTCAATGCGGCCCTTCAACTGACAATCGGTGACTCATTTGTGGGGTGGAGAAATCATTTTACTTCGTTACTTTGTCTGTGCATGCATCACTCTGGCGATGCTGATGCCGCGTTAGAATTTGGTTTGAACGCACTTGAAGCCTACCGCAAAATCGATGTCAGAGCTGGCGTAATGGACATGACGAGGGTAATGGCGGAGGTCTATTGTGCGCGGGGAGAGTTTCAGCCTGCGCTAGAATTGTGCGAAGAATCTATATCGATCCGAAGAGAGCTCAGACTTGGACCTGATTTTATTGCCGATGCACTCTACTGGAAGGCTCATATAGTGCTTCGCAGCGGCGATTACCAACGCGCGGAGCCGATCGCCGAGGAGGCGCTCACGCTATGGCAGCAGGCGGAAGATACGACAGGTGTTGCCCTCTGCCTAAAGTTGATCGCGCGGATCTACGCGTGCAATGGCCGGCTGGCACTATCCCGGTCTTTTGCGGAACACGCTATTGAACTTCATTCACGACAGCTTGACGAATCCAGCCGAATCTCAGCAGTAACGGTCCTAGGCGATACACTCTTCCTCTCTGACGAATATGAGCATGCCCTTAAGTGCTTCGATGAGTGTATCGCGTATTTTACTGACCATAGTCGACCGGATCGGGTTACCGAGTTGGAGGCACAGAGAGAGCTATGCATAGCAAAGATCGGCATACCAATGTCTCGATAATCTTGGTGCATGTCTTGAACCAACTGCACAATCCATTGGGCGTGCGCCATATGTGACCCTGCAAACACAACAATGACAGTAAGAAGCGCTATGCTCGTGGCATTTCGTCGAATCGCTGACAGTTTGATGATGCCTTCTCCGCTAAGTAACGCAATGATTGCGATCAGAATACGATGCTGTAAGTATCTGGTACAATCGTTAACCAGGCCACTCGCTTGTTGACGGCTTTAAGTGGCGAGCTGATGCCCTCCACATAGACACACATCTTGGACTCCAGCATAACGCACGAGCAGGGACGACCACAGCGCGATGCAAACGCCGCATGAGAAAACAAACTTGTGTTATGCCGAGGCGGCGCCTTCCGCGCGAATTGATCTGATCACTGTAGCGGCGATGGGCATTTTGGCTTACTTTGTCGCGGCGCTAATTCACGAAGGCGGGCATGCCGTCATAGGTCTTGCCTTCGGTGTGCGCAGCCTGAAGCTCACCAGTTTCGATGTAGAGTTCGACATCCATCTTATCACTTCACTCCAGCAGCGTTTTGTGAGTGCGGCGGGCATCCTGTTCAATTTTCTGGCAGCGAGTATCCTGTACGTTACTTTTCGGAAAACCTGGGAGCGTGCAGATGCTAACCTTCGCTATTTCAGGTGGCTGCTGCTCCATATTAACCTCTTTGTGGGCGGAGGTTACCTGATGGCTCTATCGTTTGTCTCATTCGGTGATGTCAACGTACTGCTCTCAGGTCTCAACAACGAAATCTTACTTAGAATTAGTACTACGCTTCTCGGCGGCTTGATCCTTATATTCACGCTGATGCATGGCGCATTTAGCCTGAATATCTTTCTGGGAACCGAAAGTGAATTGCGCAAGAAGCGCGCGCTGCAACTCTCAATAACTCCCTATCTAGCCGGATGTTCCGTAAACACACTTGCCGCCGTTTTTGCCAACGCAGGGATGTTTCTTACTCTTTGTTCGGCCGCCGCGGCATCGTTTGGAGGAACCTCCTGGATGCTGATGATGATCTTCCCGATCGATGCGGGTCGCCAATTAGCCACCGATTCACCGCAAACACCACGCCGAAGTCTCCCCTGGATTGCGCTAGGATTGATTGCCGCAGCGCTGAACTTTGGTGTTTTTGGACGCGGAATACATATCAGATTCTGACGTCGATCCTATTCAGCCAATGGGTTGTGCGCAACTTTTATTTACCTTTAACTGCCAATGATTGATAGCTTCTAGTTTTGGAGGTTTCAACGCACAATGAATGAATTTCAATCAGACGGCATTTATCGGGATCAGACTGCCGAACTCTACGACACGTTTTCGACCGGCCTCGTCGGCGATGTTGAGTTTTATGTCGAAGAGGCAAAGAGGGCTGGCTCACCCGTTCTAGAGCTTGGATGCGGCACAGGGCGCATCCTCATCCCAATAGCAGAGGCAGGAGTTGAGATAGTTGGCCTGGATGCAGCGGCAAGCATGCTATCCATCGCCTCAAATAAGGTATCGCGACTACCTGAGGAGATACAGACCCGCATTCAGCTTGTTGTGGGGGACATGCGTGCCTTTGACCTCGGACGCAAGTTCTCACTCATCTTGATTCCCTATCGCGCGTTTCTGCACTTACTGACGGTTGAAGACCAAAAGCAGGCGCTCGGCGTTATTCGCGATCATCTGATGGAGGGTGGACAACTTGTGTTCAACGTCTTCGACCCCCGATTGGAGACGCTCGCTGCCCACTCGGGGCCATTCGGGTCGGCAGTTAAGAAGCTGATGGAGTTCACGGATCCCAGCACACACCATCGAACCATCATTTGGGACTCACGACAATATGATTGCGAGCGACAGGTGCTCGTTGAAGACCGGATTATTGAGAAGATTGATGAGGGCGGAACGGTGATCTCCCGCAACTATGCGACCCTTACGCTGCGCTATAATTCGCGTTTCGAAATGCAACACTTGCTAAACCTCTGCGGATTTGAGATCGAAGCGCTCTACGGTGATTTTCACCGTGGAGCGTTTCGCTACGGCGGAGAGCAGGTGTGGATTGCCCGTCCGTCAGGGCATATCCCAGGCTAAGCCCCCGAGATCTCGTAGGTAATCGTTACATCGAACTCGAGAACGTGCGATCCTGCCTTTAGATCTGTCGGATTACGCTGGGGGGCTGAGCCGGTGGGATCGCTCGCGCGCGGTGGAGGTGACGTTGCGGGCGTCCTAATTGAGATGATCCCGACAATCTTTATATTTGCTGCCGCGGCAATCGCGTCTGCAGATTGCCGGGCACTGGTGACAGCTAGCGCTAGCGTCTTGTCCCACACCTGGGCATAGTTTGAGAAGCGGGGAATCGCGGGGCCCATATGGGTTGTGCCCGCCGGGAGCGCAGCAGCCATCGAAGCTGGCAGCCTGGTGTTGTCGCGAACTGTAATCTGCAGTTGGCGAGTTGCGTGATAGAGTGAAACGAGCTCCTGAAACGTGCCCGAAAAGGAACCACCATCTATCGGCGCCAGACTGGACGCGATGACAGTGACATCCGCCGCCGGAACCCCTACGGCGCTTAGAACCGATACGATTTTTGCTTGAGCCGAGTCTACTGCGCCGATTGCGGCTTCAGGTGTCTTGTCTTCATGCGCCACGTCGATGATAAATGTCGATCCATCAGGGATCATCGTTGTAGAAGCGTGCCCTGTTACAGTGAGTGTCCGAGGAGTTGGCGCCGTCTGTTGCGCCATCAAGGGGATTGCGCCGCACGATAGATAAATTGCCGCGAACAGCATCGATACGGCAGATGATGATATTCGGTGAGTCTGCATTTAAATCTCCGTTCCATAAAATATTCCAACACGTTTCAACTAACAATATACTTGACGTGCATTAACTAATTTCGTATTGTTCGCTATTTTACAGAAAACGTGGTATGGATCTAACGGTAACCACCATACGGATGTGCCTGCCCTTTAGAAAATACGA
>CAIXIX010000513.1 GCA_903919615.1 uncultured Chthonomonas sp. | reverse complement strand
TATACAGACTGGCATTCTATCCGGCATCCGGCCCTGGGCGCCCGATTTCGTCGGCCCAGCCTGGGGCGGCATGGCATTGTTCGACCTCAAAGAGAAGGTAGCCACCGCACGCCCAGCCCTCGATGCCTTTCGCAAAGCGGCAGCAGATGCCGCACCGGGCGGGGTAACATAGCTCCTACCAAAGAAGAAACTCACAGGTTGAAGCGAGATAACGCAGATTTTGCCGCAAAAAACGCAGGGAGGCACCAATGTCCGAATATACAATCAAGCCGCTCGTCACCGCGATCGCCGTCAGCACGGGCGGACGCAATGGTCACTCCGAGACATCCGACCATTCGGTGAGTATCGATCTCTCCGTTCGCAAGGAGATGGGCGGCCCAGGGCTCCCGAACACCACGACGCCCGAGCATCTGTTTGCGGCAGGATACGCAGCATGTTTCGGAGGAGCACTGGAGTTCGTAGCAAAACAGCACAAGAAAAATGTCGATGGTGCGGTCGTTACGTGCCATTGCTCTGTCGGACCACGCGAAGGCGGCGGCTTCGGCATAGCTGTCAAGATGCACGTGAAAGTTCCGGCTCTGCCCGCTGCCGAAGCAGAGGCGCTGGTGCAGGAGACACACGATAAGGTCTGCCCCTACAGCCATGCAACGCGAGGTAACATCGAATTCGAGCTTGAAGTGGTCGGCGAATAATCGGGGCCAACGAGCTGGGTGACTACACGCCTGTTCGGTTCACCGAAATGCCGCAATCCCAACAATTGCGCCACCTAGTATGAGCCACAGTGAGTTAACGCGGAAGCGCAGCAGCAAAAAGGCGCTTATCAGCGCCAACGTGCCCGAGATCCAATCCACCATCGCTGCGCGACCAAGATCCCACGTTACAGCCGCCATGAGCGCAAGAGATGCGGCGTTCACGCCATCGAGGAACGCCCTGGCAATAGGTGAACGGCGAACTGAGGTCACCAACCGGCCGCTGATCGCCACAAAAACAAAAGCTGGCAGAAATATCCCTAACGTAGCGATCGTGGCGCCCATTGGCCCACCAAGGACAAAACCTATAAATGTAGCCGTGGTAAACACTGGTCCCGGTGTCACCTGTCCAACGGCAACCGCATCAACGATCTGCGCTGAGGTAAGCCAGTGAAGGCGCATCACCAGATCGGTTCGAATAAATGCCAGTAGCACATAGCCGCTGCCATAAACGACAGAACCGAGCTTCAGGAACACCCAAAACAAGGCGCCTGTACTCACCGCATGGGAGGGAACTGAATAGTGGCTAAGAACCAGTGTAAAAGCCACGAGGGCAGCAATTAGGCCAATGAGCAAGAGTAGCGTCCCGGGTGTTCGCGTCTGATTGCCAGCCGCGCACGCTCGTCCAACCGCCAGCCCACCGCCGCTGACAAGTATTAGTAATGGGACGACATGAAGAAACGCAGCAATTGCCGTAAGGACTCCCACTGCCATCAGATAGCGGTTCTTTAGAGCGGTCCGTCCAAGGCCAACCAGCGCTTGCAGAATAACGGCTATCACCACCGGTTTAACGCCAGATAGCAGACCCGCTGCTTGCGGTAGATGACCGAACCGCACATACGCCCAGGCAATCCCCATCACCATCAGAAATGCTGGCAAGATGAAACATATGCCTGCCAGCACCAGCCCTCTCCAACGTGCCAACCTGAAGCCTATATGAATTGCAAGCTCGGTTGAGCTTGGGCCAGGAATGAGATTGCAGGCGCCAAGCAGGTCGAGAAACTCCTCCTTTGTGAGCCACTTTCGACGCTGCACCACCTCGTCCTGCATCATCGCAATGTGCGCGGCAGGACCGCCAAAAGCGGTGAGCCCGAGCCGAAGAAACAGGACTGCGATTGATGTTAGAAATGCAGGCAGTAATTCTGGATTTTCAGAGTTGCTTTGATGTCGCAGCATGCTACTTTTGACTCTGTTCTCTGCTTGTCTCTTTTCGATGGGCAGGACTGGCCAGACGACGTGCACTGGCGCGTGCCGACGACCAATGATGGCATACAAACATTGCGACCCAGACGACTTAGACGATATTGATTATCAAGCGACTTTTGAGGAACATCCTTTGTGCGAAAAAGTCTTCTGTGTGTGCCGTGATACGCTAGCCAGCCAACTCCTGAGATTATCAATATCTTGGCGCAACTAACTAATTGCGAAAAAATGGGTTCTGCTGGTGCGAATGTATCGGGGCAAACGCAGTAAGTCGTAGGCGAAAGGAAAAACATCCGTGAAAGATCTGGACATTACGATGCAGAATCCTGCAGACCGCCGGACATTTTTACAAAGAATGACCGCTGCAGGGTTAGGTGTAAGCGCAGCAGCGTTGCTTGCAGGGTGTGGTACCGGAAACAGCAGCAGCGCGACGATAGGAGTTTCAGCTGCGGTAAGATCGGCGTTCCCTGGAGTGTCGGGCAGCAGCGATAATATCGTAGTACTGAACTATGCCTTAACCCTCGAAACTCTGGAGGCCTATCTGTATCTCCTGGCTCTTAATGCAGCTTCTGGCCTGGCGCCGACAACCCCACTGAATGTTAGCAGCAGCGTTTACGCCCAAACCGTTAGTAATGGCAGCGTCAGCTCATCGTTAGCAGCGGCTGGCTATCTCTATCTGGTTGAATTTGCGTACGTCGAGGCCGCACACCGAGATTTCCTCAAGAATACACTCGGGGCCAACGCAAATCCCGTTGTTCCATCTGATGGCATCTACAAATTTGCAACTTCTAGCGGAACGCCGGGCAGTGACCTGGGCACAATACTCGCTAACGTCTACCCACTCGAGGAGACAGGCACGAGGGCGTACCTGGGTGCGGTTCCATACATCACCGACAATAACACAGCACAGACGGCTGCAACAATCTATTCAACCGAATGCCGGCATTCTGCTGCATTAGCTTACATTCTTGGCATGGACATTGGGCCAAACCGACTTATCCCAGGGGTGCCAACTCCTGAGCAGGAAGTTGCGCCCGAAATTGCTCCAAACATCTTCGAAAAGTTCCTTGCTCCGTCGGTGGTCCTAACGGCAGCTTCATCGGCTTATTTCGCATAATTGGCCGCGTGCAACGCACTTTACAGCAGATAACCGAACGCATCTCAAATAGATGACTTTAAAAATGCTGAGGAATGAAACATGACAAACATATTACCGGCCGCGTATAATCGGCGAGCACTCATGCAGGGTACCTTTATTGGCGCAGCCGGCCTCATGGCTGCGGGACTGCTTCTGCCCACTAAAGCATCTGCATCCCTGCCAAGTACCATTCCGGGCACAGGCGATTTCCAGGTGCTCAACTATGCGCTGCAACTCGAAGATCTCGAAGCGAACCTGTATGCCCAGGCTCTGCTCCGATTGACGACGGGCGGGACGACAGCGCAAACATCGGCATCGGTTGGAACGATTACAGGATTGCAACTGTCATCCTCACAGATCGATGTACAGTACATCACCGAGTTTGCCCCGATAGAGGCAGCACATCGCGATTTTCTGAAGGCAGCACTCGGCAGTATCGCGATCACGACACTCAAACCATCCAAGTATAACTTCGGGCTGCAAACGATGACTCGTTCGCAGGTGCTGGACCTTGTTCTGGAAGCGGAAGCGACTGGCGTACAGGCATACCTTGGTGCAATTCCGTATTTCAAGGCTAAGAGCCCCTATCTCCAGACAGCGGCCGCCATCCAGGGAACGGAGGCACGGCATGCGACCACCCTTACACTTGTCCGCAATATTCTCTCCGGGATGGGGATTGTTAGCGACCCTATTGCGCCGGTAGCGCCGTTGCGAGGTGACGGAGGCATATCACCAGGAGCGAGCGGCTACCTCTCCGCGACGCCTAATTCGGGAACAGTATATGGCGCAGATGTAACCATGTCTCCAGATCAGGTTCTAGCGCGAGTTGGAGGGTTCATCCGTACCACATAATTCCGTGAATAAATGCGGATTAGTGGCAACAAAAAGTAATAAATCGTCACTTGCCTCGGAGCTATCGCTACGGATTCTTCTCAAAATGAGGAGAATCCGAAGACCATATGCATTAGGTAATAATCGATTGCAACCTAGATGACCTAAAAGCCTTATACTTGTCAGCCGTCAGGCTTTCAACTATAAGGCTATTGTTTCGAAACGAACACTGGCTGATCTAGCGGACCGCCTAATGGACCATTCCAGAATAGGAATGAATATATGTGGCGTGATATTTTGAGAGGATATTTTCTATATCCAGTTGGCTCATCTTGCCGGAAGGAACATGCACCGTTAGAACGGCACAGCCACTCTTATACGCTCGTTCGTAATCGGTTGCCGCATCGCCCGGTACACCTTGATCTCTGAGGTATCCTGTTACTCCTCCTGCAACAGCTCCGGCTGCAGTTGCTCCAATGGTACCCGCCAACGCGGTCGCAAGGGCCCCACCACCCAGAACGAGACCAACACCAGGGATTATGATTGAGGCAACCGCGGCCGCAACTCCCAGGCCCAGGCCAATGCCGGCGCCTTTTGCTGCTCCAGCTTCGGCATCCCCTGCCGTGGTTGTGCTCAGACCTGTCTTTCCTGCCTTTTCGGCATGGTCGCTGTATTCTAGCGAATGATTCGCCGGGATGTTGTTTCCCTTGTCGTCAACCGTGCTGGTCACGGTTACGCCGTGCCCGGCTACGGATGAACGGCGAAGGTCTCGATTATGTGCAT
>CAIXIX010000512.1 GCA_903919615.1 uncultured Chthonomonas sp. | reverse complement strand
TAGTTCCCCGCGTGATGCTCGTGCACTTGGTATTAGCATGGTACATCAGCACTTTGCCCTGGCGCCCGCGTTAACAGTCGCTGAGAATCTGGCACTCGATGCAGTTTCGCCTCGCGGAATATCGTTTGCTGCACTTGCCTCCCGATTTCACTATAATCCTCTCATCGCCGCAGGGCCAGCGCTAACCATGGCGCAACAGCTCGGTTGGCAGATCGATCCTGATCGACGCGTCGCCGACCTTTCGGTTGGTGAGCAACAGAGATTAGAAATCATAAAGGCGCTCGCAACAGACGCCCGAGTTCTAATTTTTGATGAGCCAACCGCCGTGTTAATTGGCGATGAAATCGATGAACTGTTCAACGTATTGCGGACAATGCGTGATCAGGGACGTGCGATCGTATTGATTGCGCATAAACTCGCTGAGATTATGGCTGTTGCTGATCTGGTGACGGTCCTGAGGAAGGGCAATAAGGTTCTTGCTGGCGTTAGTATAGCAAACACGTCGCCCGCCGAGCTAGCTGCAAACATGGTCGGTGGGTTAACCGCCGAAAAGGTACCCAATACTGCGCCGAGTAACTCACCCACCGCTACTGCTACTGCTTCTAGTGTCCAGAGACCAGTATGCACCGCGATAGATATTTCTGTAGAGGATGACAGAGGCGGCGCCCCTATTCGAAATCTCTCTCTTGACGTCAATAGTGGGGAGATCGTAGGCATTGGCGGAGTAGATGGCAACGGTCAGAAAGAGCTTGCTGAGGCGTTGGCAGGCCTCAAGCCGATTTTTTCGGGTACGCTCGATGTTGTTGGTACTGGGGTTGGTTACATTCCCCAGGATAGACGCGAGGAAGGGTTAGCGCTCAGCATGGCCGTTTCCGATAATCTCATTATCGGAGCAGTGCAATCCTCCGATTTCTGCAAGGGCCCTTTCCTCCGCAAGAGTAAACTGACCGAACTTTCTGCAGCACTTATGTCTAAATTCGATATTCGTGCAGCAAATTCCGATGTACTCGCATCCTCACTCTCAGGCGGAAATCAACAAAAGATTGTCGTTGCACGCGCCTTACAGGCCGATCCAGCCTTCATTATCGCAGTTAACCCTACCCGCGGACTGGACATTGGCGCAACTAGATTCGTTCATGATCAGCTCCTTGTCGCTCGGGATCGTGGCGCTGGCATCATTCTCATCTCGACAGATCTCGATGAGCTAGCAGCCGTCGCAGACCGAACTGCCATCCTCTCAGGAGGTGTTTTGACATCATATGAGAGTAATATCTCCAGTTCAGAGGAGATCGGCCTGTTGCTGGGTGGCATGATGGATCAAACTCACTCAGGGGATGACGACGGATGAAATCGTCACCTATACCGCGGATGGCTTTACAGAATCCCGTTCTTCGGATCGCTGCGCAGTCTGCTGGCGCAATTGCTTGTCTCTTACTCCTGCTCGTAATCACTCTCGTTGGTTTACGGATCGCGCCCGGAGAAGGCTTGCATCAACTCTGGACAGGAGCTGTAGGCAGCGCAGAAGATGGCAGGCTATATCCCATTTCCGCAACGCTCGTCGAAACGGCGCCGCTCCTACTCGCAGCCTTAAGCGTTGGAATTGCATGGCGGTCTGGCATGTTTAGTATTGGGGCCCAGGGTCAGATATTGATTGGCGGGCTTTGCGCCACAATTTCCGCACATGTGCTCAAGAATCTTGCACCTCAGTTCGTGTGCACTGTGATGCTGATCTCAGCAATGGGAGGCGGCAGCCTCTGGAGCTTCATTGCCGCCTGGCTAAAGGTCAAACGCGGCGTACAGGAAGTTATCAGCACCATCATGCTGAACTATATCGCCATTCATGTTGTAGGCTGGCTGGTGCTGGGCCCACTGCGAGCGCAGGGCAACTATCTGGCGGAGAGCGATCCCCTTCCACCTGGCGTGATGTTTGCTCGGCTCATACCGGCGGCATGGTCGGATCATATTCAGACGACGCTACACACGGGCGTCTTACTCGCACTCCTTGCTGCTCCCATCATGTGGGTGTTCCAGTTCCGAACACGTTCCGGTTTTAACCTTCGAATTCTGGGTGCCAATCCAAACGCGGCACGCGTGGCAGGAATCCACACCGAGTACTTGCAGCTGTTAGCTATGGCAGTTTCTGGCGCTCTCGCGGGCCTGGCTGGCGCAATCATACTGCTCGGCAGCACAACAGGCAGTCTGCCATCGGTCAGTTTTGGAGGCACGTCAGGCTTCACAGCAATACCGGTTGCGCTTCTGGGTGGACTGCATCCAATTGGAGCATTGCTTTCTGCACTCTTTTTTGGTGGGCTGACTCAAGGTTGTCGTAATCTTGAACAGAATACCGGCGTCTCGTCAGTGGTTATCTATGTCATTCAGGCTGCTGCAGTGCTCGCAGTTGTTGGCATTCGTGCCATGAAGGAGCGCAGCGAGGAGGCCGGCACGTGAGCGTAACCATTGGCGCAATTCAGGGCACACTCACCATGGCAGCGCCGCTTCTGCTTGCATCGCTGGGCGAAACCGTTCTACAGCGCAGTGGCGTCGTGAACGTGGGCCTCGAGGGAATGATCCTCACCGGTGCGCTTGCGGCGGTGCTGGGGTCGCAGTTTACACATAGCGCAATTGCTGGCGTCGGTTCAGCCGCAATTGCGGGCATCCTTGTTGCCGTCGTATTTATCGTATTTGCTATCCGACTCGCTGCAAATCAGGTTGTTGTGGGCGTAGTTATAAACCTGATGGCACTTGGAATTACCGGTACTGTGAGCCGGGCAGTGTTTGGGAATCAGCATACATTCGTCACAGTAACTGGATTGCCGCACTTGATTGCGAACCAGTCGATACTTTCAATTCTAGCTATCGTTGCGGTGCCGCTCGTGAGCTACTGGATTTACCATACTCGTGCAGGTTTAGAACTGCGAGCCGTTGGGGAGCAGCCTTCCGCAGCTGCGGCATCGGGCGCAGATGTGCTCCGTATTCGCTCTCTTGCAGCTATGGCCTGTGGAGCGATGGCAGGAATTGCAGGAGCCTGCATAACAGTTGGCGACGTGCCAACCTTTCAGGAAAACATGTCTGGAGGACGAGGATTCATTGCGCTCGCCATTGTAACTTCCGGCCGTTGGAACCCTTATGGCTGCCTCGCGGCAGCGCTAATCTTTGGAGCTGCTGAAGAGCTGGAAATTCAAGGACAAGCTTTGGGGCTGCACCTGCCACATGACATTCTGTTAGCGCTCCCCTATGTGGTCACACTCGTTATTCTCGCTGCAGGTGCGCGCAGCGGTAAATCACCGGCATCGCTTGGATTACCCTACCGCAAACCATGACACAGATCCAGATGACAAGACGAGTGGTCTTCTCAGCAGCGCTGATTGTCCCACACGAAACAAATCCAGACAGCGCTCGCTTTGGCTATTCGGGACACAACTACACTCTCGATGTCGGCGTCATGGGCAAAGTCGATCCGCGCACTGGGATCGTCGTAAACATCAAGGAGATCGATCAGATCGTACGTAGGGCAGTACTGGAAAAACTAGACGGCAAACTCATTAATGGCGAAACGGGCCCAATTGGGAGATGCCGTGGCACTTCAGAGCTTGTGCTCGAGAAAATTCACGAGATGCTTGAAGATCAGCTGCCTGACAGCGTATCGCTGACAGCATTAAGACTGGAGTCCACTCAGTTGGATGTTAACGAATGGTTGAGCGAAACAGGTGCAGTCGCGTCCCGGGCAAACAGCAGGAGCGGTGAAACGCTCGTGACGCGTGTCTATGAGTTTGCCGCGTCGCACAGGTTAAATAGCCCTCACCTTTCAGATCACGAAAATGTAGAGTTGTTTGGCAAGTGTAACCATTGCAATGGCCATGGACACAACTATGTTCTGGAAGTTACTGTATCGGGGAAGATTGACGAGAATACCGGTGTCGTAATCTCGATAGAGCAGTTAGACGCCATCGTAAATGCTGAGATCATCGATAGATATGACCACCGACACCTCAACATGGATATACCAGAGTTCTTTGATGTGATTCCGTCGTCGGAGATCGTAACAAGAACGATATGGGATCGGATTGAGCCCCAATTGCGCCAAAACGCACGTCTCTATCGAGTAATACTGCGTGAAACGGCTCGAAACTTCTTTGAGTACTACGGGAAGGATTGAATTAGATGACCGCTGGTTTGGAGAGCATATACACATCTTTGCTGAGTGAAATCGGGGAAGACCCTACTCGCGAAGGCCTACTAAAAACACCGCATCGTGCTGCAGAAGCCTTTAAGTACGTTACATCCGGATACCATCAGTCGCTCGACGAGGTGGTTAACGATGCGATATTTCATGAGACTTCCGACGACATGGTTATCGTACGAGATATTGAATTTTTCTCGATGTGCGAGCACCATCTCTTCCCATTTTATGGGCACGCAAACATCGCGTACATTCCTAACGGAAAAATCATAGGGCTATCAAAATTGGCCCGGATCACGGACATGTTTGCGCGACGACTGCAGGTTCAGGAGAGAATGACGGTGCAGATAGCAGAGGCGATACAAGAGGTGCTCGACCCTAAAGGCGTCGCAGTGGTAATCGAAGGCAAGCACCTCTGTATGATGGCTCGCGGCGTTGAAAAGCAATGCAGCGACATGGTGACAAGCCATGTACTCGGCGTGTTTCGAACCGATAAGGCAACACGCTCGGAGTTTATGCATCTCATATCGCGCGGACTTTAGTCCGCGAGTCAACGACCAGAGTCACCCTCCGG
>CAIXIX010000511.1 GCA_903919615.1 uncultured Chthonomonas sp. | reverse complement strand
TGCATTGGCCCCTCTCCCTGCGAGCTTGCGAGCGGAGAAGGGAGAGGTGGGGTGAGGGTCCAGCACGCACGCCGATAACAAATCACACATAAAACCCACGAAACAGGGCTATCCTGGAGTGCCTCCACCGTTACCAAAGATATGATACATTGTTAGCTCCTAGTCTCTCCCACCCTGCTGGGCACCCGAAAAGTGTTCAGATGTCAAAGCCGATAGTGTGCCCGAGCGGGAGGAGAGGGAGATATTGCGTGCCTATCGGATGCTGGCAGGTAGCGTACGACGAGTAAGACCAGCGAGACCAGTATGACAACTAAGCTGAGCATCCGGCAGGCGCAATAATTACCGTATTACCGGGTTCCCTGGTACGCCCGAGCGTGCGAGTGAGACAAGCACTAGGGCTTTACCCGATTACCTATATCCCAAACGCAAAAAGAGAGAGGCTGCAGCGATGCAGCCTCTCTCTTTTATGTCTTGGCTAAAGGCCAGACCGCTGATTACCAGCGATCGCCTCGCTCGTTGGCATAGCCGCCGCCGCCGCCGGAGCGACCGCCGCCGCCACCGGAGCGACCACCGCCGCCACCGTAGCCGCCGCCACCACCGTAGCCGCCGCCGCCTGAGCGTGGGCGATCTTCGCGAGGCTTGGCCTCGTTGACGGTAAGGGTGCGGCCGCCCATAAGAGCGCCGTTAAGAGTATTGATAGCAGCCGTCGCTTCCGCGTCGGTTGCCATTTCAACGAAGCCGAAGCCTTTGGCCTGGCCCGTGTATTTGTCGGTGATTACGGTCGCCGAGGTGACCGTACCGTGTGCTGAAAACAGGTCGCTGAGGTCCTGTTCGGTTGCGGAGTAGGGCAGTCCGCCCACATAGATTCGCTTTGCCATTTGTGGAATGCGTTCCTTCAGTTGGTTCCCCTCATGGGAAACCGGCCATGGCGCACAGACAGATTGCAGTGCACCTGATGTAACGGATGAAGCCTGTCTTTATCTTCACCATCTAATAACGAGCGTCAGGGAAGAGAGATGAGCCTGAAGACGCATGCACAACGGAAGGGCGAAACAAATGCCGATTCAGCAGTCCATTGATCGCGGTTCGATCCAAACTTCATAGTCGTCGTATAGACTCTTGCATTGTACCACAGATTCATGAAGCATGTATGAATTCTGCTAAGATTTGCAGAATCTTCTGCTAAGCATTGTGATAAAGAAAATAAGACGACCCTGAGCAACACGTTATTGTAATACACCGATGCATTTAGTGTGCCATTGGCGCAGATTCTGTCAAAACAGATTCAAGAATAGACAATTTCTTGTGAATTAAGTGCGTAGGTAAGAAAAATACGACTACAAAGACGCCAAACCATCATGCAGCTAAGCCGCAACCAGCGAGGAAGAGGAGTCGCACGCAAAGCCGCGAAGCCGCAAAGAGATGCAGATTCAGCCACAAAAAGACGCAAGAGCAGGTAAGAGAAGAGATGCAGGGATGAGTTAAATGCGTGCGCGGCAAGCAGCGCAACTACCAATGCTGCGTTACGTCAATTCTGTCGGTGGAGCGAGCGGTGAAATCAACAATGCAGGAACGGCGCGGTACCTGTCGAAACTGCTAATGAGTTTAATTCGATACGAATCCGGGCGAAGTTGCCCCAGCTATGCTACATGAAAGGCAGGCTCAAAATGACAGAGGCGATCAAGGCGGCGGAGGGACATCCTCCGTATCTCGCGAAAGCGTTTGCAGTGCCGGAATCGGCACAGGAGTGGCTGAATCTCGTCGCGGCGGATGGCTATCGCTTTCTGTCGATGGCTAGCATGGAGGGTACTAACCACTTCAGCAAGGAGCTGGAGGGGCTGATTTGGATCGTGGTCGAGCGAATAGAGAAGTAGGGTTACGTGGCTTTCAAACTGATGGTAGGACTCTGCCTTTTGATCTCCGGAATCTCAGCCGTTGGCAGCGCTGCAACGGCTGAGCCTATTGAGAAAGAATCCGATATCGCTGCCGGCTTTAAGAATGTGCCGCAGGATGCCAGGCTGCGAATGTTCTGGCGGGTCTTCGGCCCTGCATGGAGCAAACAGGAGATCGATCGGCAGATGGGTCTGCTCCATGATGCCGGAGTTGGCGGCGTAATGACCTGCTTTACCTACCCCGTAACGCTGGACGATCCCGCACATAACATAACCAACGATACGTTCCTTTCGCCAACTTTTCTGGAGACTTTCACATACGCGGCGAGCTCTGCGAAGAGGAACGGCATCAAATTCGGAGTCTGCGGCGGCACGGGTTGGCCGTTCGGGGGGCCAACAGTCACCCTTCATGATGCCGCTCAGCGTGTGCGCGCTTTGGAACTGCATCGTACAGGATCGACGTTTGCCTTTCCTACCCTGAGAGCCGGCGAGACGGTTCTGGCAATCTTTCAGGGTCAGCGCTTTATCGGCAAAGATGCAGCAGCCCTCGGCGCCATCGCTGCTGGCATCGCTTCCAAGGAGAAAGTGCAGGCGTTTGTAACTGGCCCTACCTATATGCAGGTGAAGAGGGCCTCGCTTGGGGCGGAAGGCTATGTCCTCGACCACTACAGCACAGAGGCAACGGAAGCCTATCTTCAATCGGTCGTGGCGCCGATGCTGGATTCGGCTCCCGGACTTGTGAACTCGCTCTTCTGCGACAGCCTCGAGGTTTATAACGGCAACTGGACCCACGATCTGCCAGCAGAGTTCAAAAAGCGCCGCGGCTACGAGCTCATCCCCAGGCTGCCGCTGCTTTTCGATGAGCGCAACCCGGAGAGCGGACCGATACGGTTCGATTTCTGGAGAACCCTCGCTGAGCTCGCCGAAGAGCGATTTGCCGTAACGGTCCACCAGTTCTGCGCCAAACGCGGAGTCGATTTTGTGCTCGAGGCCTATGGCACTCCACCCATGGGGCTTACGGCCGCCACAGCATGCGATGTGCCCTGGGGTGAACAGTACGAGTGGAAGGGCTTCTCCTTTTCACGCTTTGCCGCATCTGGCGGGCACCTTGCCGGTAAAAAGGTGATCGGAGCCGAGGCCTGGACCTGGACTGGAATACCGAATCGCCTTGCAGACACGCTCTCCGACCTGAAACTGTGCAGCGATCTGCACTTCCTTGCCGGCGAGAATGAGCTTACGGGCGTCGATTACGCCTACTCGCCAGCAGGGATTGAGGCGCCAGGCTGGACACCCTACTATGGCCCCGTAATCAACCAGAACAACCCTCAATGGCACTGCTTTTCGGGCCTGGCCGCGTACTGTTCTCGATGTCAGTGGATGCTGCGTCAGGGAAAACCGACTGCGGACGTCGCTCTCTATATCCCCGTGGAGGACTCCTTTGCCGAAGGGCCGACCAACCAGATGCCGCTCGATTTCCAGATACGAGATCGCATGGCGACCGGCACGCTCACGGGCGAATTTGGCCTCGACAATGCTCGCAAACATCACTCCAACACCATTCAGACCATCCTTACAAGCGGTTTCAACTTCGATGGCATCGACTTCTTCTCCCTGAATCGGCTGATCTCTGTGAAGGATGGCAAGCTTGTCGGGAGATCCTCCAACTATCGGATATTGATTCTCCCGGATGTTCATGGCATCGAGCTCAACGCGATGCGCCGCATCGCTTCGTTCTGCAAATCCGGTGGGACAGTTATTGCGCTCAAGAATCTTCCCCACCTGGTCTATGGCGGCAACAAGAGTGATCAGGCGGAACAGATACAGCTTCTTGCTGAAATGTTCATTGAGCGAAAAGCTGGCTCTCCGTTTAGCGTTCGTCACTACGGAAGTGGGCAGGCTGTACTTACTGAGGACGACGGGCCGGCACTTCGCGCAGCCTTGCGCGAAATCGGAAAGCCAGTGGCAGAAGTCAGCCTTGAGCCAGTAGATCCGGAGGCTCGCATAACGCATGTTCACCGCGTTACGTCGAGCCAGGATATCTACTTCATAGTGAACGTAAGTGACGCCGATGTGGAGTTTGCGGCTACCTTCAGAACGCGACGAACAACAGCATCCATCTGGGATCCGGTAACCGGCGAGATCCATGCGTACGACGCTCAGAAGATTGGCCCAGAGTCGATGCGAGCCAAGCTCAAACTACCTGCGCGAGGGTCGACCTTTATCTGTTTCGAGCCGGCCCGCGCAGTTCGACCCGCGGCGCCCGAACAGTTTGCCGTCGCATCCACCGAAGCGCTCGCTCTCACCTGGCAGGTCAGTTTTGAGGGACCAGACGCTCCGTCGCCGGTAACGGTAAACGCATTGACTTCATGGACTACCTGGAAGGAGTCTCGTTATTTCTCCGGCCTCGCGCACTATCGGTCTCACTTTAACGTGAGCGGCAAGCTCGGAGAGGGATACCTGTTGCGTTTTGGTTCCGTTCGAGACACAGCAAGGGTCTTTGTGAATGGCAAATACGCAGGGATGATATGGAACTTCCCGTATGAGGTCCGTGCAGACAGCCTTGTGAAATCGGGGGAGAACACGCTCGAAGTGATCGTAGGCAATCTGCCTGTAAACAGGGTGCTGGGGCTGCCAGAACCGGATCTTAAGCCTTTGCGTGCTGTCTTTGGCGAGCGTTTTCCCGCGCCGGAGGAGAAGCAGCTTATGGCGGAGCCGGCTCCATCTGGGCTGATTGGAGCTGTCGAACTGCTAACCTTGCGAAAAGGGCGATAAACTTGCAGGATCGGGTCGCAGGAACCCTGCGTCCCCTGTCGAAACTGCAACTGCGTGTATTTCATTCAGTATCCGGGCAAAGCAGCCCCGGTTATGCGACACGAAAGGCAGGCTCAAGATGACAGAAGCAGGCAAGGCAGGGGCGGCTCATCCGCCGTATCTGGCGAAAGCGTTTGCAGTACCGGAGTCGGCGCAGGAGTGGCTGAACCTCGTCGCAGCGGATGGGTATCGCTTTTTGTCGATGGCTAGCATGGAGGGCACCAACCACTTCAGCAAAGAGCTGGAAGGGTTGATCTGGATCGTGGTGGAGCGGAAAGAGGCGCCCACGGCATGATTTAGTTACAGGCTAAGTCGCGCATGTAGGGGGAGTTCCCTCGCCTGCCGGGTGGAGGCACGCTTCCCTCGCCGCTTGCGGCGTGCTTCCCTGCTCACTGGGCGCCTGCCGATCGGCCTCGATTGCAAGTTAGGCAGTCTTCAGGTCGGAATTGAGGGTGGTTGTGCTGCCCTTGGTCGTTGGGACCTCGGTGGTTTTTTCGCCGAGGCGAAGTTTGCAGGTTTTGCCGGCCAGTGAGACGATCCGAAGATGCGCGAGGCTGCCGTTCTTCCAGTGGATATCCAGCACGAAGCCGCCGCGAGCGCAGATGCCTTTCGCTTCGCCATCGGGCCAGGCCTTTGGCAGGGCAGGCAAGATGTGGATTTCGCCGTTTCGGCTCTGTACCAGCATTTCCAGGATGCCTGCGGCTGCTCCGAAGTTGCCATCAATCTGGAAGGGGGGATGCAGGTCGAACAGGTTAGGCGCGGTTCGCTCGGGCGTTAGCAGGTCGCCAAGCAGTTTGTAAGCGCGATCGCCCTCTTCCAGCCGGGCCCAAAGGTTAATCTTCCAGGCGAGGCTCCAGCCGGTCGCCATGTCGCCACGAATCTCGAGTGATTTTCGCGCGGCCGCGAATAGCTCCGGTGTATGGCGCTTTGTGATCTGATCCGACGGATAGAGCCCGTAGAGATGGCTCACATGACGATGATGGATGTCTTCGGCATGCATATCCCAATCCTCTAACCACTCCTGAAGCTGACCCTCGCTGCCGATCTGCATCGGAGGCAGCTTGGCTGCTGTCTCTTTCCACTTCGCGCGCAGATCCGCATCTTCATTCAGCAGTTCCGAAGCCTGAATACACGCGCTAAACAGATCGTGCAGAATCTGGTTGTCCATGGTCGGCCCAGCGCAGATGCTGACCCCGTTATGGTGTCCATGCTCGGGCGATACAGAAGGGCAGGTTACGAGCCAGCCGTGTTTCGGGTCTGGTACGAGAGCATCCAGGAATAAGAGGGCGGCGTCGCGCAGGATGGGATAGTGCTCCCGCAGTGCCTTGGTATCCTGAGTGAACTCGTAGTGATCCCACAGATTCTTGCAGAGCCATGCGCCGCCCAGCGGCCACATGCCATAGTAGGCCGCATCAACGGGCGACGAGCCGCGCCATCCATCCGTGTTGTGGTGACAAACCCAGCCGCGCGCGCCATAGAGCCCCTTCGCGGTCCGCGTGCCAGCGACCGATAGCTCCTTCAACATCTTAAAGAGCGGGTCGTAGCATTCCGCGATATTCGCCGGTCCGGCAGGCCAGTAGTTCATCTCCGTGTTGATGTTGATGGTGTATTTTGAGCCCCATGGTGGAGAGACGCTATCGTTCCACAGCCCTTGCAGGGTCGCGGGCTGGCCGCCGGGCCGCGAGCAGGAGATGAGAAGGTAGCGACCGTACTGGTAGTGCAGCGCAGCAAGCTGAGGGTCTTTGCCCTCGTGGAAGGCGCGTACGCGCTCGTTGGTTGGCAGCACCACGCCGAGCGCAGGCCCAAGATCGAGAGAAGATCGGCGGTAGAGATGGTGATAATCGGCGAGATGCTCGCGTCGTAGCGCTTCGTATGGCACGGCCGCTGCCTGTTTCAGGGCCGAGGAGACGCGCTCAACAGGATCGCCCGAAACATCGGAGTAGCTGTTGTAGCTGGTGGCGATCGCGATGTGGAGGGTCACCTGGGTTGCGCCAGAGACCTCCAGAAGATCGCTCTTTTCGGAGCTGATCACCTTGCCACCTTGCGTGTAGACGCGCACGGCGGCCCGGAACTTCAGTTTCCCGGCAACCCCGTTTGAGGCTCCGTTTTCCCCATCGATGACGAGAGTGTCCGCGCCGTCGATGCGGGGTGGTGACGTGTGCAGGGGACTCTCGAAATGGAGTTTGAGAGATAACGATCCGGGTTTATCGGCAGACCAGCGCTGCACGATTACCTGATGCGGTGCGCTTGCGAAGGTCTCACGTTGAAAGTGAACGCCACCGGCCGAATAGCTGGCAGATGCGATGGCATCTTTTAGATCAAGCTGACGATGGTAAGCGGATGGAGCTTCCGAAGCGCCGGCTTCGATGATCAGGCTGCCGACGGTCTGATACTGCATCTGGCTTGCAGGCCGACCCAGCAGTTTGGCGTCCGCGAGGTTCTGCGCCTCCTGCCACTTCTCTTCGAAAACCAGCTTGCGAATTTCTGCGAGGTTCGCGAGGCCTTCCGGGCTCGTGTAGTCGTGCGGCCCGCCCGCCCAGAGAGTGCCCTCGTTTAACTGAAGCTGCTCCTTCGCTGCGCCTCCGAAGACCATCGCGGCGATGCGTCCGTTGCCCACGGGCAGCGCCTCTAGCCAGTTCGCGGCAGGAGAGTTGTACCAGAGCGTGCTGTTATCGGGCTTGTTCACGGCGTTTCTATTATTTATTGCGGTCGGCGTCGCTGCCGCATGCGGTTCCATCTGGGCCTCCACGGCCGCGGCGGCCGCGCCGATCGTGACGGCTTTGATGAACTCTCTTCTGGAAGCGGTCATTGGATTAACTTGCGAGCTTTCTGCGGCGGAAGGCGGAGGTGAGAACCGCGAGAAGCAGCACGCCGCCAACGACGGTCCCCTGCCACAGAGACTGGTTCGGAACGTCGAGCATATTCAGGCCAGTCAAAATAACGTTCAGCAGGCAGGCGCCCAGCACCGTGCCGAGGACCGTTCCCTGTCCGCCGGTGAGAGCGGTACCGCCGATAACTGCCGCCGCAACCGCGTTCAGCTCGTAGCCAATTCCGTTTCGAGGGTCGCCCTGAGTGCTGTATCCCGCGTAGAGGACGCCGGCGACGCCGCCGAGAAGAGCGGATACTCCGTAAGCGAATAGCTTAACGCGCCCAATATTTACGCCGGAGAGCTGCGTTCCCACTTCGTTGGAGCCGACGCTGTAGACATAACGCCCGATGCGCGCCTTACTCAGCAGCAGATGCGTTCCGATCGCTATGGCGATCAGCAGTGCCAGTGGGATCGGGATCGGGAAACTCGTATGCTCAAAGAGCGAGCCATTCGCCAGCCTCAAAATGAACGGGTAATCGGAGAGCGTAATGGGAAGCTGCGAGTTCATGAGGAGCGACTGGCTGCGCAGAATACTGAGCGAGGCCAGCGTAACCACGAAGGGCGGCAGCCTCAGCTTGTGGATAAGATTGGAATGCAGCGCGCCGACACTGAAGGATGCGCCCAGCGTAAGAACGATGGATAGCGCCACGGCGGCGCCGGTGAACAGCCGGCCATCCAGCCTGGTTACCACCATCGCGAGGAACATTCCGCTGAAGCCGATAAGCGAGCCAAGCGAAAGATCGATACCACCCGTGAGAATAACGATTGTTTCACCGATGGCGAAAACGCCGAGCAGCGCGATCTGGCGTGAAAGGTTCAGCCAGTTCGGGCGCCCGTAAAATTTCTCATGTGTGCTGGGAATCAGGTAGAGCATAATGCAGAGGATTACCAGAACAATTAAGACGCTGCTCTCTCTCGTTCCGAAGAATCGCTTCAGCAGACTGTCTGATCCACTGGTCTTACCCGACTCTGCACCGTCGGATGCCCCTTGAGGAAGGGGAGCTTGACTCATAACGCGTATCGCTCCTTGCGGCCTGTGTTTTCCAGAAAATGAATACCCGGGTACCGGGAATAGCAACCCATTCTACAGTGTCCTTCTAAAGTTTGTCAATTGTATTAATTAGTGTTCTTAAGTAATGCAATGCTTCATCCCCCTCCCCGAACCTAACAATGTATCATATCTCAGCCATGTTCCGGAGGCGCGCGCGGTGGTCCCTCTCCCTGCCTTATCTTGTTTCATAGCGCTAGAGATAATCGGGCTGTGTCCGGTAGGCGGTGCATTGGCCCCTCTCCCTGCGAGCTTGCGAGCGGAGAAGGGAGAGGTGGGGTGAGGGTCC
>CAIXIX010000510.1 GCA_903919615.1 uncultured Chthonomonas sp. | reverse complement strand
GGACCCTCACCCCACCTCTCCCTTCTCCGCTCGCAAGCTCGCAGTGAGAGGGGCCAATGCACCGCCTACCGGACACAGCCCGATTATCTCTAGCGCTATGAAACAAGATAAGTGCCGGATGGGGGGCGGCCCAACACGCCTTACTTACTAGATTAGCCTGTGTTCCTCAGCCCAGCTGATATGCCGTTTATTGTGGCGGCGAGGGCGTAGTCGAGCTCGTTGCGATTCTGGTCCTCAAGGGCTTCCGCTGACGCTGAGCGCTTTCTGCGCAACAGATCCAGTTGGATCAAACTGATCGGATCAACGTACGGATTGCGCAGCTTAATCGATTGAGCCAGCACGGGGTTGGTTTCGAGAAGGGTACTCTGGTTCGTTATTCGGAGCAGCATCGCGAGGGTACGCGAGTACTCGTCAGAGATCATGCTGAAGACCCGCTCGCGAACGCCGGCATCTGCTACCAGATCGGCGTATCGGCGTGCAATCGGCAAGTCGACTTTCGCCATACCCGTCTCAACGTTACGAATGAGGTCTTCAAATAGCGGGAAATCGTGAACCATCTGCACGAGCAGCGCTTCGTTAAATGGATCGGCTTCCAGGAAGCGCTCTAGCGCATACCCCACGCCGAACCATCCCGGCAGTACATGCCGGCTCTGCATCCACCCAAAGACCCAGGGTATCGCTCTGAGATCATCAAGTCCACGGCTCTGCGTTCTGCGCGCTGGTCTCGAACCGATGCGTGCGTGAGCGAGCTCTTCAACGGGTGTCGCCTGCTCAAAATAGGGCAAGATATCCGGATTGGAATAGACATTGGTGCGATAGAACTCAAAGGCATCCGATGAGAGCTGCTCCATCGCCGCCTCCCATCTCGGATCGATGTTCGCACCCCATCCGCCCGCGCGGGTTAGCGCCTCTAGAGAAGCTGCAATCATCAGTTCCAGATTGCGCTCCGCTACATTCGCGTCCGCATACTTCCAGTTGAGAACCTCGCCCTGCTCGGTTATCTTTATGTGGCCTGTAAAGGCTCCCGGCGGCTGAGCCGATATAGCGCGATGTGTTGGGCCGCCGCCGCGCCCGACCGTTCCTCCACGACCGTGAAACAGCGTCAGCTTCACACCACACTCCGCTGCCACTTCGTGCAGCCGGCGATGCGCCTTGTAGATCTCCCAGGTGCTGGTGAGCATTCCGCCATCTTTGTTAGAGTCGGAGTAGCCAAGCATCACCTCTTGCCAGCCGCCCCAGGAATCCAACAGAGCGCGATAGCCTGGATCCGTCCAGAGCGATCGGCAGATCTCGGGGCAATTTCGCAGATCCTCAATCGACTCAAACAGAGGAGCAGGCATCAGCCCGGGGTCAGCCTCGGTACCTGCAACGGAGATGCCGCTAGCTTCCATTAGCCATACTAACGACAGGACATCTTCAGCGCAGGTCGTGCCGCTAATCACATAGGTTCGTATAGACTCCGGCGGGTAGGCCTTCTTCAGCGATGCGATCTCCCGAAGCGTATCCATCAGCGTCAACGTCTCAGGCGATGGGCCGGGCAATCTGGTCACTGCAGTCCCAGGCTCGATCCTTCCTGGTGCATTACGTGCGCCTGAAGCTAGCTCTGCAACCGCCCGAGCATGAATCCTGGCGTGCTGACGGATGTCCAGCGTACACAGGTGAAATCCGAAAGTGCGAAGGCGGCGTAGAAGGGGGTCGATGTACTTCCCGGCCATTCTCTGTCCGTTGCTTCCGCAAAGGCTCGCGTTAACCGTCTGCAGATCGGCTTCAAACTCTGCGGGAGTTCTATACCCGCCCTCACTTGACACGCTTTTACGGGCCAGCACCAATCGATGCATCACATACCCGAGGAAGTGGCGATACACTTCAAACGGCGATCGGGTTCGCTGCGCAGCTTCCGAGATCCGGAACTGATCACGATACGCTACAAGCCGTTCCGTCAATTCGGCGCTTGCAGGAGCCTGGTGTTCCGATGTGCTCAACTGCTCGATGAGAGTCTCGACTTCTGAGATATACGCGCCCAGAATGGTCTGGCGTGCCAATTCCAGCGCGCTGCGGGTGGCATCCGGCGTTACAAACGGATTGCCGTCTCTGTCGCCGCCAATCCAGGAGTTGAACTGCACCACGTTCGGAAGCTCAGTCTCCTCCAGATCAAGCTGAAACACGGAGGCCAACGCATCCGATATCTCCCTATAGATATAGGGGATGGTATGGATCAATCCGCTAGGAAAATAGTCGAGGCCCATTCGTATTTCGTCTCGAACCGTTGGGGCTCGCCGGCGAACCTCATCGGTCTGCCATAGCGCAGCGATCGCCGCGCCAATCGTCTCTTCACGCTCACGAGCCTCGGCATTGGTGAGTGGCAGCCAGTCTATCTGCTCGATTTCCCGCGCGATCGCTCGGCGCTTGTATAGCACCGTTCGCCTCGCAACCTCCGTTGGATGCGCCGTAAAGGTGGGGTTTACACACACCTGCGAAAGTGAGGAAAGCGCCTGCTCCGCTGTAAAGCCATTGTCTCTGAGGCGCTGCAGAGTCCCCAGAATGGTGCCTGCTGCGGGCTTTCTGCCGGCATTCACTCTCGCTGCCCGGAGGCGCCGTTTACGGTGGTTGGCTTCCGCCAGGTTGGTGAGTTCAAAGTAGGTGGCAAACGCTCGGGTAACCCTGTAGGCGCTTGCGACGTCCAGCTCCTGAACAATGCGCTCAAATCTGCGAATGCCGGGTTCAATCGATGGATCGACCGGTGCACCACCCTCGGAGAACTCTCGGTGCTGAATCGCAAGCTGTCGTAGCTGCTCCACCAAATCGTACAGAGGCTCTCCAGACTGCTCCTTCAAGATCTCGCCGAGCAGCGTTCCTAAGGAGCGAACATCTCGACGGAGCGGAGTCTCCTTACGAATTGGGTCGTCAGTAAGCATCTCATCCAGGCGAGAAGCCTGATCGGTGGATGCCCAGAGCGGCGTAGTGCGAGTCATGCGAATCCTTCCATCGTTCACTTCATTCGGAATGTGCACTGTATTCGGCGCGGGGATGGGTAAAACCTGTTTAAGGTAGAATCAAAACAAGGTTATTGATACACAAAAGCACCTAATTGTCCGTATTAGTATGACATGCTCAAGTGATGCAACTATCTGGCATGCGCGTGCTGAACGACGTTGTTCGAATCCCTATGGAGATGAAATGAACCCTTCCGATCGCCCTGCAAATCGACTGTCGCATGAAAGCAGTCCCTACCTGCTTCAGCACGCATATAATCCGGTCGATTGGTATCCGTGGGGCGACGAAGCGCTGGAGAAATCAAAGGCGCTGGATAGGCCAATCCTACTCTCGGTCGGCTACTCCGCCTGCCATTGGTGCCATGTGATGGAGCATGAGAGCTTCGAAAACAGCTCCATTGCCGAGCAAATGAACCGTCATTTTATCTGCATAAAAGTTGACAGGGAAGAGCGGCCAGATATCGACGCGATCTATATGTCTGCCGTACAACTGATGACCGGGCAGGGCGGCTGGCCAATGACCGTCTTTCTCACACCGGAAGGCAAGCCGTTCTACGGCGGCACCTATTTCCCACCGGACGACCGTTACGGTCGCCCGGGATTCCCCAGGGTCCTGGAAGCTGTTTCTGCAGCGTGGAAGAGCCAGCGGATCGAGATAGAGCAGCAGAGCGATGAGATCACTCAGACCATCAGCCAGGACTCATTTTCGACGGGTAGCGGCACAAGTCTGCGGATCACGAGTTCGCTGCTCGCCACCGCGCTTGATGCCATGAGCGCAAAGTTCGATCGCACCAATGGTGGCTTCGGCGCTGCTCCCAAGTTTCCTCAGCCAGCGTCGCTCGATCTTCTGCTGCGTTTGCATCAGACCCTGAAGCGCGATGCAGCCCAGGAGATGGTTGAGAAGACCTTGCAGAGGATGGCGCTGGGCGGTATCTACGATCAGCTTGGCGGTGGCTTTCATCGCTATAGCACAGATGCGGTGTGGCTCGCTCCGCACTTCGAAAAGATGCTGTACGACAATGCCCAGCTTGCCCTCACGTACTGCCGAGCCTATCAGCTCACTGGAAAGCAGTTTTACCGGGACATCTCTGAAGAGACGTTGGAATATATCCTGCGGGAGATGACCGACCCTGCAACCGGAGCTTTTTACTCCGCGCAGGATGCAGACAGCGAGGGCGAGGAGGGGCGTTTCTTTGTCTGGAGCCGGGCAGAGCTCGATCAGATTCTGGGCGAAAGAGACGCAGCCATCTTTGGAGCCTTTTTTGATGTAACGGATGGTGGCAACTGGGAGGGCAAGAATATCCTGCATGTAATAGCAGATGCTCCATCCGTTGCAGCCCGTTTTGGTATACCTGTCAGCGAGGCCGCACAAATCCTGGATAGCGCGAGGGTGCAGCTACTTGAAGTCAGAGGAGAGCGGATAGCCCCCGGCCTTGATGATAAGATCCTCACATCCTGGAACGGACTAGCGCTGAGCGCATTCGCAAAATGCGGCGCCGCCTTCGATCGTACCGATTTCATTGAAGCAGCAATTCGAAATGCCGAGTTCTTGACCTCGGTTATGGCGGAAGAACGAGTTGGCATGACCAGGTTATTTCGAACCTGCCGCAATGGCGCGGCACGCCTGAATGGCTACCTTGAAGACTACTCATTCCTTGCCGAAGCGCTGTTGGATCTCTACGAAACAACGCTCGACCAGCGTTGGCTGGATAAAGTCATCCGTCTTGTCGATTCTATGAACATGTGGTTCAAGGACCCACGCGATGGATCGTTCTATACCACCAGTACGGACCACGAGGCTCTTATTCACCGAATGAAAGACTGGGACGACAATGCGATCCCCTGCGGCAACTCGGTCGCATTTAGCGTGCTGCTCCGGTTGAGCGCGCTCCGAGGCGATGTCAGCGTCCCAACCGCCATTGCAAAGACACTTCGCCCGCTTGCCGAGGCGATCTCGCAACAACCCTACGGGTTTGGCAGGATGCTCGGCGTGCTGGATCGATGTGCCAGCGGATCTGTTGAGATTGCGCTTCGAGGAGAGGCATCGCACCCGGTGATGCGACAGATGCTGAGCGCCATTCATCGCATCTACTGCAAGGATCTCGTAGTTGCGGCAGGAGAGGTGGATGAGCGTGACGACGATCTGCCGTTGCTAAAATCTCGCCCTGCCGTTAACGGGCTGCCGACAGCCTATGTGTGTGTCAACCAGACATGCAGCCTGCCAATTTCCTCTGCCGAGGAGCT
>CAIXIX010000509.1 GCA_903919615.1 uncultured Chthonomonas sp. | reverse complement strand
GGTCCCTCCTCCACGCCCTAGTTGCTGCGCAACGCGCGGAGACCACCGTCGGGCGCGGTAGGGAACCCTCTTCTCCGCTCGCAAGCTCGCTCTTTCCGCTTGCCTCACCAGGCAAGCTGGTGCGCGGAAGAGAACACGGGAGAGGGGCCAATGCACCGCCTACCGGACACAGCCCGATTATCTCTAGCGCTATGAAACAAGATAAGGCAGGGAGAGGGACCAATGCGCGCGCCTCCGGAAGTTGGCCGAGATATGATACATAAATAGATTATAGGGTGGCGGGTGCTGACCGCGATTCCCGGCCCTGCAGACCGGGCTATCCTCTTTCGCACCTTCGGCGCTTGATGCGGTTCAGGAGTATGAGTGGGTAAGTGAGCGAGTAAGTTAGTGAGCGAGCAACTAGGTGCTCCGGCTCTGGGCCAGATACGACAGATCGGTCGGATCGGTCGGATCGGACCGATGACTCGACACCTGATGTTGATACACATGAGACTGTATACTCGTGTCATCGGCTGGATCGCGGCGGCCCGGAGACACCAACATGGCAAACACACTTACTATCGAACTTGATGATGTCGAATATTCAATTCTCGAAAGCGCAGCGGAGCGAGATGGCACGGCTCGACGGTTTCCGTCACATCTTATCATGATATGCTGTTAAGCATATATACGCACAAGGTGAGTTCCCATGCCTGACGACAATGCAACCCGCTGGACAGTTTCCGTCTCCAAGAGTACAGATATCGCACTACGTACTTTTCTCGCTCAGCGTGGAATGAAGAAAGGCGACCTGTCCCGTTTTGTTGAAGAGGCGGTTCAATGGCGGGTTCTTGATAAAACCATCTCAGAAGCGCGAACTCAATTTGAGGACATGCCAGCTGATGAGCTTCAGCAACTTATCGACGAGGCGACCGAAAGTGTTCGTGGCGATATAGCCGCCATCAAACCATGCGAGTAGTCATCGATAGAAATGTGCTTATCAGCGCGTTGTTAAACCAGTCATCACTGCCGGCGGAACTAATAACATTGTGGCGGCAGGGCAAGTTCGATTTGGTTACAGCTGAACAGCAGCTGGATGAGATTTCACGTGTTACTCGTTATCCGAAGATCCGGCAACGCCTGCGTCCAGCACTTGCGGGTAGACTCATAAATGAGATCCGCGACGTTGCAATAATAGTTAGCAGACTTCCCAATGTTGATGTGTCACCTGACCCGTGCGATAACTATCTCCTTGCGATTGCATACGGTGGTGCAGCTGACTACCTAGTTACAGGCGACAAAAACGACCTTCTCTCCATCAGAAAATTTCAGGGTGTCCCAATAGTTAGCGTTACAGATTTTCTGCAGCAAGTGGGACACCGATAACATTCAGATCGCCGCGAATTCGCGGGACTGACGCGTGCCCGGTGCGGCGGAGTGGGGGCCAGGTGGGAATACGACCTATAGCGTCTTTGACGACTGGCTGGTTTGCGATTTAGCTTTGTTTGTTTCTTGCGACATGATCTGCGTCTCTCCGCGTCTCTCGGCGTTACTTCGTCTCTGCGCGAATCAATGGAATCCTGATAACATTGACCATGCTGCAGCAGGACAAAATGCGCGGCCGATCGGAAGGGCGGAGAAGTCCGAAAATCGGGAAGGATATCGACGTCGCTGCGATTGAACAGGTTCTTCAGTGCCAAGCGAACACGCTCATACAGCGAGTAAGCGTCTGCTGGGAGCTCTAAATGAATACCTTGTTTCCCTTATTTGGCCTGTTTGCTGCGTGTGTCTCCGCAGCCGCATCCGATATCAAGCCAGCGCCCATCCATAGCTACGCCATTCACGAGGATGGCGGGCTCATCTATAATCCGCTCTCTTCCGATCCGCATGCAGTCCTTGCCGGTGCTGACAAGACCGTTCGAAAAACCGTGACCATGGGCTCCTACACCCTCATCGCAGACGTGCCAAAAAACGTGCGCGGATATGATATCGTTCCCATTCCGTATAAGCTTACCTGGAGCGGGGCGCCGCAGTTTCCGCTTGCCGTGGAGGCCAATGGTTTCGAAGAGGAGCCGCGCCGAAACGGGCGAGATCTGTTCGATCTGGCGCTGCCTGGTAAGCTCGATCTCGATGTGCAGTATCTGGGCTCGATAACCGCGCATATGCGCCCCGGCGGGCGGCACAACATCAAACCCGACATGTCAGATACACCTGGAGTCTATCCGGCCTTCGATCGTCGGCCCATGGTCAAATCCGGAGTTGTCGAAAGCGGAGACATTGTCTGGTTCCGCTTCCGCGTAAAGAACATTGGCAACACCATCTTGAAGGCCGAAGGTTTCGGCGGATGGGGCCTCTATCCGGAACTGTGCACCCGCGATGCCTCCGGCGCGCTCAAAGTCTACAGCCATCACTACAATCTCTACATCCGAGATCGCAAGGCGCTCTATCCGGGAGAGACCCACGATTTCTGGGTCAACTTCACCTCCGCCGCATCGATGGATTCCTATCATATACCCTCCGGCGAATATGCCATCCGGTTTCGCGCCTACTACCGCTACTACAAGGAGTGGAGCGACTGGATGAACATGTGGGAAGGCGCCTGGATGTACATCGCCGAGATGCCTGTTACCCTGGCGGATGCGCCTAAACAGACTGAACCGGCGCCGCTGAAGGTGGTGCAGACCGATGGAGGCGGGCCGAACAAGCTCACCAACTACATCCACACCTTTGAAGAGTTTCAAACCGCGTTCGATTGCTGGCACAGCGCCCCGGCCGGCAGCCACAGCATCACCGGAACCCTCCATCTGCAGCCTGCACCGTGGACCAATCAGATCGTGCTCAAGCTCATTGCAGGCACACCCACCGAATGCCGCACGATCGCTTTCCCTGTAAATACAGATAACAGCACGCTCACCGTCAAGCCGAAGCTTCATCCGGGCAACTGCCTGGTGGTCAGTGGCAGGCGAGAGCCCGTAGTCTACTCTCAGCTAATGAGCGATATGCGTGCCAACATCCAGGTTAGCCCGTGGCCAGAGCAGGGCATCGTGCAGGATATCAGGCGGATGCGGGAGTGCGGCATCAATGTCTGCGCCACAACCGCCATGCCCTGGCTCTATGCCGATCTCTGGAGCCCTGCCGAAAACCACACCGGCGATGCCATGAAGTACTCGCTGGATGTGGCGCGACGTGAGGGGATGAAGCTGGAGGCGTGGGGCTCGTATCCCTTCGACCGCAGCACAGTCTCCGATGTCTACAAAGCGCTCACTGGCGAGACGGTGAAGCTCGATATCTACGACACCAACGGCTATCCGGCCGTTAGCCACGCCGACCCATCCATCGCCAAAGCCAACGCTGCCATCTGGCTCTATCAGTTCCGTCGCTGGGGAGATGCCTACGCTCAGTTCGAATCGGGCGTAATCCCCTTCGCCACCGAGGATACCCGGGGCTGGATGAGGCAGGATGTCGATGTTCGGTTTCCCATCGGCGAACAGAGCAAAGCCGCATTTCGAGCCTGGCTGCAAAAGAAATACCCAGGCATACTGGATCTCAACACGGCCTGGCCCGCTTCTTTCACCTCATTTGCGGAGATCGATCCCGAAACAAGCGGCGCCACAAACATGTTTGGGCACCGCTTCGAGTATCGCGACGCAACGAAATTGTTTCACGATTGGAACCGGCCGATGGCCGATTACGATGCGTTTCGCACCGAGATGCGCATCAAGAACTATCAGGACTCTCTCGAACTAATCCACAAAGAGGTGCCGCAGGGGGCAATGATGCTTCGCACAGAGGGCGGCAATGCGATCGTCAGCGGGCTCGATCCTTCAGATCCCAACTCCCACATGCGGCACGCCTTCTACAGCCAGCGCAGAGTGGCAGCCACCGCCGAGGCCATAGATGCCTCCCATGCCTTCGCCTACCATTCCGACTACACCACCATGCCCTACACGCCTGCGGAGATACGCCAGCTAACACGAATGGGCGTTCAGCAGGGGGTGATACCGGCCTGGCTGCCGCAGTTCGACAACATGCGCGATATCGCCGTGAACGCAAAATACGGCACCGATTTCACCGTGAACTACAACTCCACCGAACCGATCAAAGGCACAATGATGCACGTGCTCACTGCCGTGTTTCCCTGGTACCGGGCCACCATCGAAGAGGGCGGTATCCCCGGCATCACCTGGGAAGATCTGCAATGCGATGGCTTCGCGACGGAGACGCAAGAGCGCGAGATGATCTTCTTTAAGCAGAAGTTGCAGGAGTATCTCAAGTCGCCTGCAGGCATTGTGGCCTCAACGCGCCATCTGCACACACCTGATCGGTCGTGGCTTAAAAAGACAAAGGCGAAGATGAGCTACGTGAATCCAGGCAAGAGGGAATAGGCAAGTAGCAGCACGCCGCAGGGATCTACGCTTCGCGAACGCAGAGTTATCCACCAGCAATTAATGCTACAACACTGGCCATATGAGCTTGCCAGTTGATAAGAGACAATAACGGACCTGCGAAATCTGATAGTGGTCTTGCGCTATCAGGTCTCGTCTTGCACAGCGCTTAGCGTTGATCATATCATGCCGTGCCAAAATTGAAAACGCTGCGGCGAACCGCCTATTACCCTATTACCCTATTTCCCTATTACCCATATTCCCACGTTCCTGCGATTTTACGCCCATACTCCTTCTCGCCGCCGGTTGCATCCGGGCCGGTCAGGATAGGGCGCTTGTCGGGTTCGAAGCCGCCGCGGGCGGTGCCGTGCTGATCGGCATTGATAAAGTGGAGCGCCACTCCCGCGCGTTCCGCATCGGTGTTGTTAGCGCCTGTTGCGTGTGGCGTGCCATAGGCGAAGAAGACAACGCCACCGGCTGGCAGCTCAACGGAGACCGCTTTCGATTCATCTGGCCAGCAGCGGATGTGATGGTCGCTATCTGGATCGCGCTCGTGATGCAGCAGTTCGGCGAACTGTCGCGGGATCACCCGTATCGTTCCGTTCGCCTCTGTGGCAGCGTGCACCGCGGTCCAGAGCGCCGTACCTTTTAAGGGATCCTCAATCTGGAAGTAGGCGTTGTCCTGATGCCAGTTTGTGCCTGCGCCGTGCCTGCCGGGCTTTAAGAAAACCTGGTCGAGATGCAGCACCACGGGTCCGCCGATAAGCTGCTCAACCGCTTCTGCCACCTTCGGCGCAAACGGCATCGCCTGAAACAACGCACTGTGCGGCCACATGGGGCAGAGCTGAAGATTGAACCGAGTTGAGGAGTGGGTTTTACCATCTCCATCAGTCGCAACATTGCGAAGCTTTCCATCGGCCTTCAGACGGTCTAGCTCCAACCGCATCGCGGTTACTTCGCTCTCCGACCAGAAATCGGGGATCGCAAGCCATCCGTCGGTGCGAAACTGATGTATCTGTTCAGCGGTGAACTGCATGATGGCTCCCGGATCGGTAAATGGGTAATGCGGTAATTTGGTAATGCGGTAAATGGGTGCGGCGATACAGGTTTATGTTTTTTGGACGGACATGTCGCCTGGGGGATGGCCGCGTGTGTCTTTTCGTGCTACAGAAAGGGAGGCTCTGGTGAATGCAGAGCTATCAATCCGAATCGGATCCGTCCCTGCTCCCCGTATAGAGGTGCGTGATTAATGGATCAACTAAGGCCCATTAAGTACCAGAGCCTCAACCTAAAGTTCACGAGTTCTACCGGAATTCCCTTTTCAATAATCTGCCACCCGAGATTGTAATACAGCAAAGGCTATTTGGATCAGGAAATGGCGTCGCAAGATTTCGGGCATCTGCAAAAGGAATTGGCCTTGCCTTCGCTCACATTAAGAGCAATGGATTAAAAGATATCTTCATCGTAACTCGGGGCCTTCTAAGACAACAGCTTTGGGTTCAACCCGCTGGGGCAGGAGATAGGGGTGTGAGATGCCGTTCAGATCTGGTTCGATAGCCTCAACGGATAGATCTCTAATTCGCCGGCTATCGTTCTTCGTGGCTGCTGCTCTGGTAAGCCTGGTAACGGCAGTGCGTGCTGACGACCCACCCATCGGTCCAACTTTGATCCCCTTCTATACCGGTAACCTGAGCGTAAGCCCCTTCATGATCTACTGGGGAACCGCGCAGGGTCCTGTAAACGATCTCGTTACTCCCGAACGGATCTCACTGCTTAAGCGGATTTCGTGCTTTGCGGATTGCGATTATCAATCGTGGGCTCTCACCGAATCGGAACACGGCAAGTGGGATTTTTCCATGTATCGGAAGAACGCAGAGGCGCTGCACGCTGCCGGCATTGGGTACATACCCTTCTGTTGGGTCCACTTTGCGCCTAAATGGTATCTCGATGACCCCGAGTTTGTGCCCTATCAGTGCGTAGAGCATGGCGAGAAATTGATACAGCTTTCGCCGTGGGGACCTGCATTCTGGAGCCGCTGCCGGGCCTTCTATGCCGCACAGCATGCAGCGATCGGCGACCAGGTGGATTGGATGCGTGTGGCGACGCCATCTGATTATGGCGAGATCGGCTACCCGGCAGGAATGACCTCCTGGCTTGTGCCGCAGAAGCACGCGCACGCCGGATACTGGTGCGGCGACCCGTTTGCTCGAGAGGATTTTCGCACCGAGATGCGTAAGCGGTTCGGAACTCTGTCTGCATTAAATGCCAGATGGGGCAGTTCATTCAGGGCCTGGGCGGACGTTACCTATCCCGATGTGCTTGATGAGAAGGCAGCAGCCGTGGCTCGCAAATCTGGCAAGGCAACGGATCGACGCAGATGGCTCGATTTTATTGAGTGGTACAGCGGTTACTGGAGCCGCTTTGTGCCGCGCCTGTGCTCCCTCATTCGCGACTACTATCCGAAACAGCCGCTCATCGTTAGCGTCGGGTACGCATCAGAATTGACGAAATTTGGCAACGACTATTCTGCCGTGCCAAAGATGGCGCATCGGGTTGGGATTGCACTTCAGACACCTGGCAACGTACCCTACTACGCGCTCAAGCGCGTCTCAACCGCCTGCCGTTTCTATAATGCGTCTTATTACACGGAACCTCCGGGCGATGTCACGGCGAATTCAGAGATTGCGCGCGTATTCAATGATGTCTCAAATGGCGTTCAGGTCTTCTTCGACTATCCTCAAAACCTCGATCGGGTCCGCGGACCGCTTGCGAGCTACAAGCAGCATATGACAGGAGCCCGACCTGTCGTAGACGTAGCGATTTTCCATCCGACGACCGAGCACAGGCTTGCCTGTGGCGCGGACAACTTTCCTAAGAACGCCTACATGCTTGCAGAGATCGGGCGAGATCTGTTCGATTACGATGTGATCGACGAAGAGCTCATTTCAGACGGAGCGCTTGCCCGATATCGGGTTCTCGCCTATGTGGCAGGAAATGTGGCAGAGGCGAGTACGCTGCGCAAGATAGCCGAATGGGTGCGCAGAGGCGGCGTTCTCGTAACCGCTGCCATGGGCAGCGTTGAGACCGTCGAGGGCGACAAGCATCTGTGGGACACGCTTTTGCCAGATGATCTGGGCGGCGCTGGACGAAATAAACCGACTGGCGACGGATTTCGTGTAAGCCGCGTGGGAAACGGCCTCGTAATTCGAGCAGATGCTCAGCCCGATAATTCGGCATCGATGGCTCGCATTGTGGCGCGAGTAGCGTACCATCTGAGCGATATTGCGCCTGGTTTCTCCAACGCACCACTCGTCGATGCCGAACCAGATTCGGTGGTGGCGACCCTCTTCCCAGATCGTATCCTCTACTACAACGGAACGGACAAAAAGATAACGAAGCATATTTCGCTTCGTGAAGAAGATTGGGCGAAGCGTGCGAAACGGCCGGAACGCTTGAGCTATGACCTCACGCTCGCGCCGCACTCGATGCTGGCGATAATGCTCTTATCCCAACGGGAATTCCGCCCGCAGGTTAACAACGCGCCTCCGAGCAAGTGAGCGCCTTAACGACGCTTCGAACTGCAGTTCGCGCAGGCCATCGAGCCCGGAAACGGGCGGCTCAGCGCCGGTTCGGAGAGACTCCAGATATGCAGCAACAGAGCGCTGGAAGGATCGGTTGTAGCTGAACCAAAGCGTATTACAGGCGCGCTGCGGCGTCCATGACGCGCTTCGACAAAGCGCTGCGGCCCACGGACACCGGGTGGCGGATCACAATGTGCCTCCTGGGTGACACAGTGCTATCCATGTTGTATTTTAGCTGCGCCATCGTCCTGTGTTGTGCCAGATCCAGATTGTTTAGGGTCCGGGTGACGAAACTCCCACGAGTGCCGTTCACGTCATCGGTCGCCTTTCTTTCCTCCAATGCCTCCAATATCTCAGGGCAGTGGTAGAGCGCACCATTGGCCTGTTCACGAATCGGGTTGCACTCGACGTAATAAAGAGCTTCGGCAGCTGAATTCACAAGCGCGTCACTATGCGAATTTGCGACAACGCGCAGCAAGTATTGCAGCTGGATCGCCTCATAGGAGCCGACCGCCGGGTCGTGTGAGATGTCCACCGACGTCATCCGGAACAGCTCTATCCGGATGTCGTCAGGCAGGTTAGGCTCTGCCAGCAGTTCCGTAACTACACGTCTGCATTCCTCTATATGCGGCGTTAAGGGGTTGAAGACCGCAGCACGCGTCCCGCCGTAATCGGAGAGGATCCGCAGAGCCAAGTGCCTGCGCTCATGAGATAGGGATGCGTTGCGCACTTGCGCAGCCATTTTGTTCATCACAGCGACCGAGTCGGTACGCCGCATGCACGCGGCATAGTATCTGTACTCCTGAATAATCGGGTCCGATGTACCGGTCAGCCACTGGCACCGATGCCCATTTATATGCTGAGCTTGTCTCGGGTCGTACCGTAATATCCAGAGCTCACCCGGCCGCATTACCTGTGTCGGCGGCGATCCATGATTCCAAGCGGATTTTCGGTCGACGGCAGGGTTTGCAATCTGAACGTCGCCCGAAACTGGCGGACCAATAAGCGTCTCGATAATTTGGAGCCTTCCAGAAGACACCTCGATCGGAGATCCCTGCCAGACCTTAGGCCCTGTTGGATCCAGCTTGACACTGATCACCTGCGCCAGCACCAGGCTCATGCCAGATCCGGCTGAGGCCAGCACTGATAGACCGCTGTGTGTTCCTCGCTCGAGTGGCTGAGATGCCAGCGGCGGCGGAATAGGCAAGGGGAGATCCAGGCTCTCTTGCCTCCGGAACGCCATACAGGCGAGCGTCTCAACAACGTTTGCGGCGCCGATAATGAGTCGCGATGTGAATCGCTCACGTTTGTTATCTGTCATCATCGTCTTCTCCCGCGTATCCAACTAAGGCGCAAATGCCTCGGCGGCAAAAAAGCAACGCACCAGATTCAGATGTAATACAATTTGTTCGTAGTCGAGGTCGGCGCATTCAGGCCAGGCGTGCGGGAATATTGCACTTGCCTTGTGTTAGCCACCTCTGACCCGAATCGGACCAGAGATTGCAAGGGAGTTGCATTGAGGAGCGGGAGGATATACGTCGCCGAGTCATGCGGCCGCCTCTGTCCGCGACCCGCCGCCGCCGCATCCATAACAAGGCCCAGACGATCGCAATACCTGGGTGACAGACCGCCCGCTGGAGACTTTTACTCCAGCGGGTGTGAATTATTTGTTGCCTGAAACGATCGGATTCCGGTTCAAAATACTTGGTGCCTGAAATTAAAGACACGGTTGTAGGTCTCTACCCCGGTTCCCTCGCAAGCTCGCACTTTCCGCTTGCCAGCCTCACTCTTCGGGTACGATAGAGAACACGGGAGAGGATTGATGCGCGCCTTGCGGATGCGTGCCTCAATTTGCATCAAGCACACTTTGGTTCTGGCTTTGCCAGGTTTGGTAAGACGGTAATGCGGTAATTGGGTTCCTACCGGATGGCGGCGAACCGAGATTGGGAAGTCTTTCCGCTTGGGGACAAGCGGGCTCCAGACGTGGTATCC
>CAIXIX010000508.1 GCA_903919615.1 uncultured Chthonomonas sp. | reverse complement strand
GATCTTGTCCCGGTAGGAGGACTCAGTAATCACTCCTGATATTTGTATTCTCTGTAGTAAGAATCCGCGAGCGTCGGTATTAGTGCGGTAGAGAATATAGGCCGCTTCACCCAGTTTCTTGTCCCAAGCGAGCTTAACAACGCCGCGTTCGGTAAGATCAAACTTCAACGGGTTGGATGGATCCGCCGTCAGCTTATAGGGCGTTGCAGTGAGCGTTACCGACGGCGCCGAGAGGATTTTCCCGTCGTTCTCCGCCGTAACTGTATAGCTATATGTAGTCGAGACACTAAGATGCGAAGTATCAGAGACGGTTAGCTGATCTCCCTGGAGCGTTGCTTTGAGAGGACCGGTTGTTGCGACTTGTCCATTTACGAACTGAATAATGCCGATCTCCGCTCCAGGAGGCATTGCGGCAGGTGATATAGCGGTGAATGTTGACTTCGCGCCAACGGGCCTGGGTCTAATCTTCATTGATGTACGGTTAAGACCCATAGAGGCGAGTTTACCGATTCCCGCCTTTTGATAGAGGGGACCTTTAGGTGAACCCTGTCGTACGGAAGATTCGTGATACACCTGCCGGTTGCCAAGAACTGCAGTGCTTATTGCGCTTCCCTTTGTCGTCGTGACCTTCCCTTGCGACACGTGCAGTACGGATGCACTCGTCGCATTAACGGAATTCGCTTTCGAATCACGATATACATGAAGTGCGGTGACCATCTCTCGTTGCGGCGCAAGCAGAAGGCCAAGCGCAACCGGCCCACTCGGCTCCAGGTAGGCTTCACGAAACATCGGTGGCGCCGGCGCTATCGTGGTAGGTACGGTGACCTGAACGGTAGCAGCCTGTCCTTCAACGCCCCATCGATTTACCGTTGTGACTGCATAGGTGTAGGTCTGTGCCAGAGAGCGCGGCAGCTTATCCTGCACTGTAGCTATTTTCACCTCTGCCAGCATGGTTTCGGAAGATTCTGAGGGTGGTACAGCATCGGAATAGACGGCAGTCCCGTGAAGCTTCGTGGATGTCTTACCGTTGCCCACGTTTCCGGGCTTTATGGACGCGATCGCCACGTGCCTGATTGCCTTTGACAGTTTTCCAGGAACATAGAACCCTGATCCTCCAACACGATAGGCGCGATAAACCGCTCCTTTTAGCCCCGAATCCTGCCACCGCAACTTAATTGCGGAGCCCTGTGGCCCGGGTGCGGCTTCGGCCGCTAGCCCCACAGGTGGCATAGGAGTAGTAGTATCTGGTACTGGCACCGCACGCGATAGCGCAGCAGCGGATTCGCGCCTGGAATTAGGGTAAAAGCTCGACACGGCGTAGGAGTAGCTATGGTCCTTCACCGCAGACTTATCCACGAAACGTGCCGTAGCGGTCCATCCCCTGGGAAGCCGAACCTGCACCTGCTCGACATTGCCTGGCAGGAGGTCCATAGGAGGCATGTCTGTCGCATCCAGCTTGCCTGCGGATTCATCATCGATCCTGTAAACATGAAACGACACATTTGCCCCAGCCTTCTGAATTGCAGCACTCCAGAGGACCGTGACCGCGCCTCCTTTATCAAGGGACGCGCTAACGCTTGCGACTGAGGGAGGCGTGTGCCACTCCTCCATATTTAGATCTATAGCAGCTGAAGGCTGGCTCTCTCGCCCAAACATGTCTACGGCGACAACCTGATATTTGAGTGCACCTGGTTTGGCAGCGGAATCGTAGAAATACGCGACCGGTTCGATAAAGGAGCCATCCTTTGTTTTTATATCTGAAATAACGACCGGGGAAGCATTCACTTGGACAGGTGGCCCGCCTGCAATCGATCTAAGGATCCTGTAAGAAACGACACCGAGAGGCTTGATCTCTGCGGGTGAAAGCCGGCGCCACCTCAAACTGACGCTATCCGCATCTCGCTGGCGAGCCAGGAGAGCCGTCGGAGGCGCCGGACCTGTGTCCCTACCAACAGTCACCATGGCACTGGCGACGGGTTGAACGCTCTCTTTGCCAGTGGCGGCGACCGACTTGAGCGTGTATGAAATTGAATCCCCGTTTTTTACGTCTTTGTCGTCGTACCCGAGGCCAAGCGCCGTTCCAACTTGCTGGTGGAGCAAGGCAGCCGAGAGCAGCGCAGCCCGCGCATGACGGATCACCATCGTGTCGTCCGGCTCGACAGCCATTGCGGCGGGAGCCTTGAGGCGACCAACGTAGGCTTGCATCCCAGGAATTTTCAGAATTTGCCGTCGATATGTATTCTGGGGCAGCGCTGGTCCTGGTTTTGTGGAAAGGGCAGTGATGCGGTCATGAACTTCGGTGAACAGTTTTTCATTTGAAGCTATCTCGTGAGGTGGGCCGGCTACAAAGGGAGAAACTTGATTGTCTGTCACTTTGCTGCCGACTGGGATTATCGACTTAGCAATGAGACTCGCCAGCGTTACAGGAGGGTTTGCCTTGTTGCCACGAATGGAGATGACCTTCAGATTGGGGTCGAGTTTTGATCCATCCGGTTTGATGGCTGCTGCCGCCAGTTTGCCGTTCTTGTACAGATTAAATCCACCGACTGGATGCCATTCACCGTCCAGAGTCCAGCGAACGCGCACTTCAGCTACGTTGCCATTTGTGACTGTCGCCGCAGACATTACAACATCGGCATCAGCCCGTAGCGCCAATATCGCAAGCATTGCTCCAAGAGCAACCGTAAGACCGAAACTAGCGGGCAAATTTATCATTTTACGTATTGGCATTAATGGTCCTCCTTATGGGATCGTGGTTTCGAAACCCACGGAGACGCTGATGTCGTGGATGAAATTGTGGAACGTGGCATCGAATTCACCGTTCAATTCGAGGCTGCTTCCGTTCAGTGATGCTGCAAGCATTGCTTCTGCGCTTAGACTAGCAATACCGAAATCTACCGAACCGGATGCGTGTACCGAACCTGAGACGGAAGCAGGAGATGTCGTCATTGAGAGAGTACCGTCGATTTCTCCTGAGAGCGGTCCCCATGAGTCAGCGTAGGAGATGCCAGCGTATAGCGCCGGCCCACCGTTCAGCATAATTGCTGCCCCGCCGGTTATTGTTGGTCCGCGAAATACCTTCACACTCACGGGCTTGACATTGATTGGCCACCCAACATAGAAATGCTTGTCGGCTGCGCTGAGAAGCAGCTCAAAACTGCCCTCCACCAGCATCAGATTTGTCCCGCTGCCTGGTAGGGCCATGTGAACCTGACCATCCGCTTTGAGCATTCCTGGCTGATACACAATTTCTGCATCGGCATAGCGGTCAAGGGCAGGTTGATCGCTAATCGGCGTCATTAAGTAGCCGCGTCCAGATAGTCCGGCACTGAAGGGCGACGTGGTTACGTTCAGGTCCAGATCGCCCCAGAAGGTCGTCTTATCGGCGGTGCCCACTCTTACTCCTGCGATAATGGTCACACCGCTTCCATCAGATGCTTTGAAATCGCCTGGGATGCCTTTGGGGTGCTGGGTTGTCGGGACCACGTTGTAGCCTACGCCACCGTGAAACTCGAAGAATGCCAGGCCAGTAGTGCCAATGGCAATGCCGGGATCTGGCAGTTTTATGTCACCGCCGATAAACCATGCGCCAGGTTTCAGGAAGAAGAATATTTTCGGAGTGGCGCCTGCTCCCTCCATACAGTCTAACTGCAAAGCTACCTGTCCACTGAGAGCATCCTTGTCGTTTGGATCGCGTGTAAGATCGCCAACAATGCCGATACCGGCTACCGAAGTATCGATGTGCACGGTGATGGGGAAGGGATCGCCAGCGTCTACTGCATCGCATACGTTGCCGACTT
>CAIXIX010000507.1 GCA_903919615.1 uncultured Chthonomonas sp. | reverse complement strand
GGCTTTGCCAGGTTTGGTAAGACGGTAATGCGGTAATTGGGTTCCTACCGGATGGCGGCGAACCGAGATTGGGAAGTCTTTCCGCTTGGGGACAAGCGGGCTCCAGACGTGGTATCCGACGAGGGCCCTCCAACCCCGTCATTTCGCCACGGTCAGGCGAGCGGAAGTTCCCGACCTTTTCTATCATGCGAAGATGTGTTTTCATTCGCTCGGCGAACCTTTTCTTGAAGTCATCGTATTGAGGGAGCTAAGATCCAAATTACGAGCACAAAGGGACGTTGAGTTCAGAAGTTCGACCCCACCGTCCAACGTGGAGATTCGAGTATGACTCCAGCAGGTGCCTTTTGCGTTTTGCTCTCCATAATTAGGCAGACTAACGCGCATACAACGGTCGAGCACTTGACTACCTCCGTTCGCGTGGTGGACGCTGGGACGTGGTCTTGGACCCAAATTAACTGGAGCACAGTGGACGAGCCTCAATTCCGTGCTGCCAGACTCGCTGTGGAAATGCTGTTCGAAGACGGTAGAGAACATGCTGATGAAGTGACGACTTTCAAACGGGACTCGGAGTCCCATCCGAACGACAGGTTGCGCCTATTTAAATGGGGTGTCGCTCAATATGAAGCGATGTTTAGCACTATTTCGCGTCGGCCGGATCCCAATTTTGATGCTGCCATCGCTGCAGCCAAGTCGCCATATACCTACGAATTCATGCGAATGCGGTTTCTTGCTTCTGCTCCGCCTCAGGTTCGAGTAAATAGCTTTCAAGTAACTCTGGGCCAACGCCTGTTAGAGTTCAACGTGAGAGACAGACAGGTGCTCTATGCGCTTTGCCAAAGCATGGACCTTAGCTCTCCAATGGGTACTGCTAAAGCTACTTTTTACGCGAAGGAGCTCATGCAGTTGGAACCGAATAGGCCGGTCGGCTACGCGGAATTGGCGCGACTGAATTGGATTGCCTACATGAATAGTCATGGCAAGAACATAGATGCAGCTCGTGAGGTCGTTAAATGGGGTGCTGAGTATATGAGGCGCGAAACTAGGCCAGTTCGCAGATCAGATGTAGAAAGAACGAGCTCCATAATCGAGAGAATGAAACTGGTTATTGCCGAGGACGAAGTAAAACAGAGTGTCCACCACTAAGTCGCATTGCCTGTATATGACTCTGCGTACAAGAATGGCCTGTTATCTTCATGCAGGATTACTTGCATTCTGCGCTTGCTCCAGCGCTCAGATTCGTCACCGTTTTCCGCACAAATCGTGGGACGTGAAATCCTACGAGAATCGGGACCGGGAGTGGACTAAAGCCACATGGCGTGAGAGTAATCTGGACGATGAGCACAAGGCGCGAACACGGCTAGATTCACTCTTAGGTGCCAACAAGCTGACAGACAAAGACATTGGCGCGATTAGGCGGATTTATGAAAAGGCACCTAAAGACCGCGAGCGTGTCTTTGAACTGGGATACGCGACAGGTCTAGTATATTACGCCAATCCAGAACACAGAACTGACTTGTTCGTGAAGGACGTGATCGAAACTGCTAAGCCGCCATTCACATACGAGTTCATGCGAATGAGATACATTGAATCGCGCCCACTTATGAAAAACAACGGTTACATGATCGCTCTAGCTGAGCGACTACTTGCCGCCCATCAGAGTGACCCGCTGATTATGCACTTCCTATGCCGCAGCCTTTGGCCCGGCAATCCGCTGGGCCGCCAGAAGTCAGTAGTTTATGGGAAGCGGCTTATTGAGATCGATCCTACAAAGCCTGACGGGTATGCCGATCTGGCATCCATTTATTACCTGGATTACGTCCGCAGTCGCAAGAAGGACCTGCGAGCAGGACAGGAAGCCCTACGATTGACGCAAGAGTACATAAAGCGGGAGAATCGGCCGTGGGCCGGCCAACAACTGGTCCACAGCCGAAAGGCCGTCAAAAGTCTCCAGAGAGAATTATCGGCGACTGACAAAAGCGAGTGGAAGAGGCATTAAGCCACTGTTGCCATCCTAGCCCTCGTCGCTATTTCCAGTCGGAGAAACGCATCGGCTCGAACAATTGCCCCGAAGTGCGACAGGTTAAACGTGATCCTCTTATCGTAAGGGAACAGAAATCCGGAGTTCTCGATGGAGGTCCGAGCCCGCTCGCTACCGTCGTTCGCCGCCGCATCCGGTGGCCAGCAATCGGTGCGCTCGGATTGCTGATATCCACCTGAACACTGCTTGAACACATCCTCACTAATAAAACCGGTTGCAGCCTGGCGTGTTAATTTCTGCGGGCTTACAAGGCTATCTCGATTCGTTAGCAAGTCGGCGAAAATTCGCTTGCGGTCATGATGTTGGGCGTCAGTTTGTCACAAACAGATTGGGAAAGGAAGGATCCAATCCCCCTCCCCGACCCCTCCCACATTAGCTCGCAAGCTCACGGGGCGGGGACCGACTGATCGCCTGCCGGTTGTAAGCTGGACACCTCCGTGCCCTGTGAACCAAGATAAGATGTCGAAATGATGCGGGGCAACATTGCGGCTGATCCCGATAAGTACTGGAATAACACTGTGCCAATGGCTCACTGCCACAGCGGGGCCCGATTACTTAATAAGGCTTGGTGAACGTCTCGTGAAATTCAATCCTCAGGATTTTGAAGTGATCGAAGTGTTCAGTAGGAACATGAATACTGACATCCCAGAAGCGAGAAGAAAAGCACTGGAGTATTCAGAGGACCTGATAGTTATTGATCCGGCACGGCCCGAGGGATATTCTTCAATGGCTGCTATTCCTTACCATGATTGGCTTTTCAGTAAACCGCGAGACTTAAGGTCCGCTCGCGAAGCTGTTGGCTGGATAAATGAATACATCAAGCACGAAACGCGTCCGGGGCGAGCGCAAAGTATCGCGACTATCCGAAGAATTCTGGTTAAATTGAATGCATCATTGGCCGCTCAGGATAGTGACCAGAGTAGGTCTAAATGAGGGCGAGGTGCGCAG
>CAIXIX010000506.1 GCA_903919615.1 uncultured Chthonomonas sp. | reverse complement strand
GGTTATGTTGATGTAGTTTTCACGTCAGTCGCACGCCGCCATCGAACGCAACATATGGAGCCCGCCTGTCCCCAGGCGGTCGTCGAAGAACGCCAAATTTACCGAAGGACGCCAAAGTTGTTTGGATATCCCTGTGGCGTTCTTCGGCGTGTAGCACAAATGCATCATGAAACCGTGTCATTGCATGGTTGCATTCTGCCCGGAGGGCAATTGTTCTTAGGCATGGCATTCATGCCATGTTTCGTACAGCGACCACCCTACCCTTTTCCATCTCCTTCCTCCTTGCGCGCTGTTGGCGTGCAAGGAGGAAGGAGACCAAAGTCGCGTAATTACGCCGCGCAAGCAGCCGAGGTGAACGAGTAGAAAACTATAGCCAAACGATCTCATTGCGGGCATTTGCCGTATTAAGGACGCCAAGTTCACGAAAGACGCCAACTTTGTGTGAATGTGCCGCTGGCATTCTTTTGTGCGTAGCACATGCGGTGCTGCTCTCCATTGTCTAATCGCCGCTGTCATCGAATGTGCCGCTGGAGCCCGCTTGGGGTTCACTGCAAAAACGACCTGAGATGGTCGTTTTGGGAGGGCAAGATGGTTAGCGCACGCAAGCGCGCGGGAACTATGCCGCAAGCGGCAAGGGAAGTGGCCGCCCCTACGTGTCAATATAAACTGGTACAACTCACCACGGCGAAAACTGAATGATATTGTAGGGCAGAGATAGGTTCTTTCATTGGCAAGAGTTGATTCTGAATTGGACGGCCGTTTTACGGTTTCTGGATCTGACATCGTGACCCGGCCTCCTGAGCAGCGACATTATTCAGACGCTCAAAAGCAACGTCTCATTTCGCACGCAGACGCACGCAGTGCGATCGCGGCCCTAATGACAACTTTCCCATTTGTCAAAATTCTCGCCCAAGAAGTAAGGTTAGTGCTCAACACCGTGCTTCCGGAGTTCTTGTATCACCGCTGCGCAGTCGGCTTCATCCAATAACTCTTTCCCGGACGTCATCCAGGACATAGCATCGCGCCCCGTAGAGTCAGTGAGGTATGGATCCGCTCCGTGTCTAAGAAGTAGATCGACCTTATCCGGAGATTGCGCCGCCATCAAGGCTGTCATGCCGCCTTTCGCGCGCGAATTAGCATTGGCACCATATAAGAGCAACAGCTCACACGTTGGTGTATCAGATAGGGCAATGCAAATCGATACCTCTTCCTCTGTCAATCTCTTCAGCGCGCCTCGAGCCAAAAATAGTCGGACGCATTCTGGAGTCCCATATGTGATTGCGTACTCGAGGGCGGGCTTTCCGAGTTCGGCCGATCGCGCTCCAGAATCAGCCCCATGTTCAATCAATGACCTAATGATCAAATAATACCGGTCTCTTCCGACCGGTTCAGGTAGTCGCCGACTAAAAACGAGTACTATCGCAGGGTCTCCATGTTTCTGAAGAAAGGCAGACAATACGCGCTGAAGAATCCCAGAACCTTCTGCATCGTGCTGGCAAACATTCGCACTGGCTCCTGCAGCTAGAAGCCGATCGACACTAGCCGAGTCGAGACTCTGCACAGCAGATAACAAATCGCGATTAAGTCGGGCCCGGGTCTGCATGCGTCGAATCACCACAAACGGCACGAAGACGATTAGAATCGAGCAGACTACCTTGGCCATTAGCCGTTGTCTTAGCAAATGGGTCCCCCCTGCGGGGTCCAGCACTCCCCTAATATACTGCTTATCGCGCTCGGCGGACCATCACCGTGGTGGATGCAGGGCTGACACACACTGTAGCTCTTGCCCGGGACACCTTTGCCATTGCATTGGTCTAACGCGGTTGGAAAACTCGCTAGGTTCAAATTCAATTGAGTGCAAAATTGGATTGCGCTCGTGGTTCCACCACCGCTGAAGATTGCGAATCCTAGTCCGTACGCGTCGTGTTTTTCTTGACACATCGGTTTACCGCCTAGTTTCTTAAGGCAATCTACTGCATAAGTTACTCCCTTCAACGGTAGGCCGAGAGCAACTGCAACGACACCAAACATGATATTGCCTAACTGCTCCTTTGGAAGGCAGTGATCGCAGAGCGTAACTGTATTGTTGCAATAACTGTCCTGCGGGCAATGAGGGGCAACAGACAAACTGTCAATTCTCTTATATCCTTGGTTCATGTTTGCCCATCCAAGGTAGTTCAACACATTGAGACCAGACGCGCCGCAAAGATACAAAGCGATAGGATCGATCTCTGACGAATCATTCGTACCCATGATCACCTTCTTGAACAGTTTCGCGGCATTAATCTGTGCTTTAACTTCGCCCGCAACATAGTTATTTGTAATGTTCGCGCCGCACACCATCAGCTTCGGTGGAGGCGGAGGTGCGCAGGCAGGGCTTGCTGCCAGCGGCAGCAAGCCACTCGGATCCACCGTTACCACCGGATTATTCCCGACATATTCGTACAGATTGATCTGCCTTGGTGAATCGTCCGTTTGCGTCTTCAACTACGAACATGCACCAGAGCACCGGTGCCGAAAATGGCACGTGAATCACGGTTCCGATAGGGCCATTATTGTCGCAACTCATCCCTTTGTATGTCAGGTCCCTGCTAGCTAGATCAGCTGCTTGCTGTATCGGCATACGTGCGATCTGCCTCTGGTCAGTTTATTGGCAGAGTCCAGGTGCATTTCTGACATTCGAAGGCAAGTGTCTTACCGTCCGGGAGCCAGCACAGATCATCGATGCCGTAGCCCCAATCTGAAGCTGTGCTGCCGATTCGTTTGCGTCGAGTGCCGTCGATGTTGCTTATGTATAGCGCCTGCTTAAGCAACCGCGGTCTGACATAAGGTTTGCCGGTACCCGTAATGCCGAGGTCGTCGGCTACCCACGCAACGCGTCGTGCATCTGGAGAGAAGCAAATTGACCTTACATGATGGTTGGGCGGACTAAAGACTATATACGAAGAAACCGCACTTCCGCCTTGTCGAAGATCGAGAATACTCACAGTCATTCTGATTTCGGGATCGGACCGGTCAGGGTGAGTGGCAACCAACATTGTAAAATCCGGTAGCGCAAGTGTGGCGTCCAAATGTGCTTCGAATGGCCGATATCTAGGGATCCATATGCGACGATTTAATGGGCTGGATTCGGCCAGCCACCCTATTTCGCCAAACACGCGTGGGTTCGAGGCGCGAGCAGTATATACCGTTGTAAGATTCGCGGGGCCCCTGAAAATGGGCCTATCGTTAATCCCAGTAAATAATCGCCATGTGTCATTGTCAGTTGTCCACACACAGTTGTATTCATCCGCTGCAGGGACGGCTGCCTTAGCAACCAGCTTCTTTTCTAGGTCAACGAGGTATATGTCTTGGGATGAGTTCAAGCTTGGCCACAGCATCCGCCTGCCGTCTGGAGATACACGTACAGAGTCTGGATAGCCTTGTTCCGAGCTAAACGCCTCCTCTAACCAGCCCAAATGCGCTGACCTACCCGTGACAAGGTTACGCTCGATTACCGAGAGATTCCCTGAGGCAACACGCCTTACAACGAGCAGGCGATCATTCGCGATCCAAAACCTGCAAATACTATTGTAGTCTGACGCGCCACGATCATCAATTACCATTCGCGCCGAAGGCATCATTTTCGTCAGTTGTTCTTTCCTGTTTTGGAGAGGTGAAGATTGTGCAACGCCGACAGCCGTGTTCAAACTCGCCAGCAACGCCACGACGACTAATCGTGGAAAACGTCGCCAGTTCAATTGGTTTCGCTTTGTTGTCATCCCAGCAGCCTCCAAATTTTGCAAGAATATCAGACGCCCTGTACAGCGTCTATTGCACGCAGGTTTCACACTCAGTTCAAGCGGGCCCGCCGGCGCCGTCACGGTATACGCGCGAGCAGACTGTCTCGACTTGTGCAACGCGGTTGAGCAGCGGCTAATCCGCATACCTCGTTGACGAGGCTAAGGCCTTAGCGTTGTCCACAAAACATCAGCAACATACGCAATACAGAGACCGAAACCGATGGATTCCGAAAGGGTCACCGCAGGCATTGCGAGTTAGGTGGTAAGCATTCGCCCACCCGCAAGTGTTAGCGAGGTCCGACGCCTGCCAGCCCACCGCTCAAATTCGGCGCCGCTCCAACAGCCATAGCACACTTCCAGCCTAACGAAAGAGAGCTTAAAGGCCGTGGCCATCCCAAATCAGCCAATTGCGAGCGATCGGACCATGCTTGAACCAGTGCATGGAGCGCAGAAACGGATAACTCCGCGCGCGGCCCTTTCCCTTGTGGCAGCCCGCCAGCAATGCGCGTCCTGGCTAAGGAGATCGGCTGGACAAATCAGGACTATTTTCCGGCCTGCGTTGGCGCGCAGTCCACGAGCCACAACGAGTAGCCGAGGACGTAACTGAGTCGTTTACCGTCCGGTGTCCATCGTATCAGGTCCGGATCGTCAACACTTCCTTCGTGCGGGCCGCGATGCCTAACAGTTTTACCGCCGATCAAACGCATGTCCGTTCCATCGACCTTGCTTGTCCATATTTCCACTAAGGATTGCGGCTGGCCGATACGCGCGGCGGGGCCAATACGTGTGTCCTCTATAAATACCGTCCACGCAAGGCGGTCGCCCTGCGGCGATAACGAAATCCCCTCCATGGTGCCGTGATGGGGCGGACTGATGGCGTATTTGCGCGTTTTCCGGGTGCCTGCGGCCACGTCGATGTCGTATACTAACACCTGTTGGCCGTTGCCGCGCGCCCACTCCAGAGCTATCCCGCCGCCTTCTGGCGTAAAGCCCACCAGGTCGGGTGGCCAACTGATACGATTCGCGGGATAATGCCATGCCTTTATATCGATAATATCCTGAACCCCGGCGGTAAGGCCAACTTCAGGCAATTGCCATTTACGGATTTGTGCCCACTTACTTGTGCACACGAATATAACCAGCGCGGTTGAGTTGGAAGACCAAATTGGCGGCTCATTGGGATCGTCAGCCTCTATCGTAACGGTGGCATCGGGGTTGCCGCCGGACATAACGTGAAACCGAATTAGCCCAGCGGTAGGAACACACTCAAGAGCAAGTATCCTTTTGCCGTCAGGCGAAGGCGTTAATCTGTATAAAAAGTGACGCGATGTCTTGTCGACGAAACCGCCAACGTACTTGTCAAAAGTCGCGGTTAAAACACCATCGGCATCGCCCTGCCCTGGTCCCGAAATGGAACGGACGACCAGCGGAGGCGTCAACGCTTGCCACCAGACGGTTTCAGAATCGTTGATCCAGACGTAGTCCCACATCACCGCGCTCACTCCTGTTGCAAACAACGTTGACTTTGGCGACAACGTATTGGCTTGGGAATACCCAGGCGCTGGCGCCAGTAATGCCACTGCCAGGGAAATAAAGAGCCGCGCCTCACGAGCAATTACGTTGCCGTCGACGCGGTGAGCTTTCGATTGAATTCCAGTTAGGTACATGCGCACGACGTTAACCTCCGAGGACAACCTCATTGATTCTCAAAATAGTATATGGGCTTAATGCACTATTATATGCGCGCTGTGTGAACCCTCCGCACGTGATAGCCGAGCCACCGGGAGTACTGTAGGTCACAGTACCGCCGCTCGAAAAATTGAAGTTAACGTATCCACAACCCGATGAGAGAGTGACTCCTGTCTGCGCACAACTAACCGAAAAGCCCGGTATGGCAATGGCAGACTTGCTGTCTACAAGTTCTACCCCCTGCGTGTACGTAGATCCCGCGCCAGGCACTGGCGGCGGCAACGGAAGCCCCTGGGCGACTACACAAGGTGGCGCCGCCGTTGGCTGGGGAACTGAAATGCACTGCGGCCCGATAATTGACGCGCCATAGGGCGCAGGCGGTAAACCCGGAGATACACCAATGGGGCAGCCGCATTTTGGGCACGAGCCCTCGAAGCCGCCGCCACTACCAGAAGGGCTTGCTCCTCCGCTGCCACAGCTACCACCACCGCCATCGCCTCCGCCACTGCCGCTATTTCCGCAGGATCCGCCGCTGCCATCGCCGGGCGAGATTATCGGCATGCCGTTACACCAGCAAAATACCTGAAGGCCAAAGTTGCCGATGCCATTGCAGGGGTCCATCATGGTGTGGGACATCCCAGACATCGCTAGCCCACCGCTTAGATTTGGCGCCGCTCCAACAGCCATATCACACCTCCAGACCAAACGAAACAGGTATCAGAGACCCGTCATCACGTGGTAGTCGTCGACGGCCCGCATACAGATCACGCCATCCAATTCACGAAACGCGGAAAACTGAGCGTGGCGCAACGCTCCATTCAAAACCGAAGACCTAACGCCGATGCCGTTTTGTCCTGTTGTCCAACACCCGACACTGTCATTTCCAGCCCACTCCGTCTATCCCGAATAACGCCGCATGAATCCGCCATTCGTGTCATAGACATAGGTAGTCACAAGACCGGCTGCCAACAAAGCGCCAGAATCGTTCGAACGCCGTTGACATGCTGGATCGGGTGGGTTCGATAGCGATAGTGCTCCTGCATTGATCGCCTCCTGAACCCAACTCGTGATAAGGATTGCGAGCTCTACGCTACTCAGCGTTTCTACGGCGGCAAGGTCGCTTTCAGTAAGAGTTCGGAACCAGAACCTTTCATGGCAATCGATCCATACGCCCCTTGGACCTCCATCGGATGGCCCCTTGAAGATCCGGAGAGCGTCCAGAAACTCCTTAATCCTGATGTCGCTTGCTGCCCCGGCTGCACTTGCTTGTGCTGTTTGAATGCGCTCGGTTAAATAGTGCATCAGTCGTCATATCCTTTGAATAAGCTGAGTTTAAAGGCATGTTTCCTTTAATGGGACGCACGTATGCAGCAATAGGGAAGCTGCTTCGCTAGAAGCGTAGCCGAAAAATCGGCTTTTGCCAAAGGTGTTTTTTGTATTGGTGTCGAATCTACCTTTATCTTTGGATCTGGAGTTTTTGACCCCATGATTGGCAAACGCTCTCGTCAGTCGCAACTCTTTGATGT
>CAIXIX010000505.1 GCA_903919615.1 uncultured Chthonomonas sp. | reverse complement strand
CCTTCCGCTCCCACGCACGCCGGTTGGATTTCCTACAATGATATTTTGCCGAAACTGAAAGCGTGGACTGTCGGTACGTTCGATGCCAGCCAATTGATGGATCAGTGGACCTTTAACGATTCACATTGGAGCAACTTCATCGGTGAACTTGTCGAACACGCAAATAAGCTCGATCCACAAACACCCTGCGGCATCGTCGGCGGCCAATCACCCAATGCTTTCGGCGGCTATGATTACGCCAAATTGATGCGGAAGATCCAGTTCATCGAAGCCTACGACCTTGGTTCTTCGCAGGCGATTATCCGGTCCTTTAATTCACACAATGCCATGCCTGCCGTCACCAGCCACTTCCATCAATCTGCCGACGACGACATCTGGCAGATGTGGTACTACCTCGCACATGGAAATCGGGGCCATATCGGTTGGGTGGAAAACTGGTTCAAAGATCAGGAGCCAGAACCGTGGCACGCGCAGGTGGCACCACACTATCGCGAGGCCGTTCACCAAATTGGTCCACTTCTCGAAGGCGCAGAGTGGGAGCACAACGGGATAGCAATCTACTACAGCCACCCATCTATTCAGCTCAGTTGGATTTTGGACGCACAGTGTCACGGCAAGACATGGATCAATCGAGACAACGACCATCGGCTCGGTTCAAGCCATCTCGTGCGGCGAGCGTGGGAGAATATGCTAAAGGATGCCGGGCTGCAGTATAACTTCCTCAGCTACGTCGATGTAATCCAGAATGGCATACCTGCCGAGTACAAGACGCTGATCCTGCCGGCATGCCTCTGTCTATCAGACGCAGAAGCGCGAGCCATTGAGACATTCTGCAAAAACGGGGGAACGGTGATTGCAGACTATCTCCCAGGAGCCTGGGACCAACACGGACGCGGCAGAAAAGATGGAGCATGCCTCGACAACCTTTTCAACGTACGCCATTCGCCAGATATCTCATCAGCAGATATGTTTGGCGGCAAACTGTGGAGCGAAACAGATCAGGATGCCGGCTACAGCTATAAAACGTACCGTGAACTTCTGGAGAGCGGTGCGGCTCCAAGAAGACACGAATCGGGTTTCAGCGTCGCTGTTCGAAAACTACAGACGAGACAGGTTCAAAGCCACGGATCTGGCAAGGCTGTGCTCTTAAATCTCTCTCCACAGTGGTACAATGCCTTTCGACAGGAAAATCGTGGGGAGACATCTCGCAGAAAAGAGTTTCTGCAGCATGTAACAACCGCTTCTTCTCCATACATCGTTATTGAACCCGTTTCTGCGGCACCAGGCGTCGAAATTACATGTTTTCGAACTCCCGATCACCGCCATATTGCGTTCATTTGCATGAATCCGGAAACAGGCGGATCGCAGGAAGGTGGCGGCAACTCCATCGGGCTGCACCGCAAGGATCTCAGCGTAACACTCCGCCTTAATCGGCAACTACGCAATATCCGCAATGAGCGGTCTGGCAAACCCATTGCCAACACGAGCAGCATCACGCTGCCGTGGAATACCTGCGAAGCAATCGTACTGTCATTTGAAGTTGGATAGTCAATTGCACCTGGTCGCGATACTGGAACGGCGGAGCTTTCGCATCTGTGAATTGAGACGCTCGTGAATTTCACGTACAACTTGTGTCAGAAAGAAACCTACCGATGAAAAACCTGCTCGTAGTGACGCTTGCTATCCTGATTTCGCTCATGTTCATTGGCTG
>CAIXIX010000504.1 GCA_903919615.1 uncultured Chthonomonas sp. | reverse complement strand
GTGGTTGTGCCAGATCCGGATGCTCCGACGATATGGATGCGGATTGGTGTGTGCTGCATTTTGGTTTCGGTGCACACGGTTCACACTGAGATGTCAGATGGGACTACAATCTCAGTGTGGACAACGATGGTTGCGTAAGTGTGATCCGCTACCTAATCCGAAGCCGGAGGCGGTGGGACGAATTTCTTGACCACACCGCCGTTCTTCCAGTTCAGGTAAGTGGTCCAGACGTCCATACGAATGAAAGTTTCGACGAAGTAGGTTCGCGGCCGCACCTCGTTGATACCGTTCATCAGGTCATCGGTGAGAAGAGCGGTGAGCTGGTCGTCGAGCGTGGTATCGCAAAGCGTAACTTCGGCCTCCGCCTCTTCCTTTGTCTTCGGCGCGTGCGAGTAGTACCCAACATTCGGATAACGCCGCAGATACCAGGGTAGCGGCCAGTAGTAGTCGCTGGTGCTGAAGACCTTGATCACCATCTTATTATGCGCCGGCCACGCCTTTGCCAGCCCGTCGATCCGCTCCTGCAGTTTCAACACGTCCGCAGAGGTCGCCGCGTAAACGTAAGGGTTGTTGGGATCGGCATTCGACATAAAGCTGGCACGAAAAGCCTGATTGCCAAGCTGCACCACACCTATGCCGAGTACAATGCCCAGCGCTGCGCGCAGAGGAGCAGGTTTCAAACGCCGATAGAGCTCGCACACTCCAAGTCCCGCGAGCAGGCAGAACCCGAGCCAGAAACTCAGCAGGCACCAGGGCGTTTTATACGGGATAAGGCTGTAAATCAGCGTGAGAGCAATCGTGTAGAACGCAATAAATCTCCAGAGGACGACGCTGCCCTCGGCTTTCGACTTACTTTCTTGCCGATCAACACGAGTCAGCGCCACCACGGCTCCAATGGCGCCGAGCACGAAGATAAGCGCTTCGCTCCATCGCCCGCCCCACACCCCCTGATACTGCTTATGGGTAAAGATTAGCATCTGCAGGTAGTAGTAGAACGGATGGTTGTGGATGCCGGCATCGCCTTTGGCTCGATGAAACCAGGGTGCATAGGCACGCAGATAGCCCACCGCTCCCGAAGGGTTCTTCAAGAAACCAGAGACGAGAACGATGGCGACAACGAGAGCAATCGCGATACTGAGTGCGATGTTCGGGAGCGTTATAAGCTTACGGAGGTCGATCGACTTGCAGTCGCGCTTTTTGCTTAGCCACAGCGTGGCCACCGCCGCTATAATGACTGCTGCGATGGTTAGAATGGAGGTCTCTTTCGAGGCAATCATCAGCCCGGCACACACAGCAGAGCCGATTAGCCACGAGGATTTGCGCGACACCGCCCAGCGCCAACCGAACGCAAGCGCGCCGAGTGTGAAGCAGACAAATGGAATCTCCTGGATAAAGTATCGGCTGTAGAAGACGAACGCGGGGGAGATGGCGATGAATAGCGCTGCCGTAAGCGCGGCACGGCGGCCGAGACCCTCTGCCATGGGCAAAAGAAACAGCAGCATCCCTGCACCAAAAAAAGCTATCGGGAGGCGGTAATCCGCCTCCCTTGTTTCGGGCCAGCTATGCCTACCGTGGAGAATGACGGAAGGCAACGCTGCATAGTAGATTGTGGGCCCATGGTACTCGTTCGAGTCGTAGTGGTAAACCCCCGTTTCCCATAGCTCTTTAAATTTCTCGGCATGCACCGCTTCATCGCCATGCATCGGTCTGTTGCCAGTATCGATGGCTCGGAACACAAAGGCGACGAGCGTGATTGCAGCAAGGGCAAAGAAAAACGAGAGTTTACTTACAGACCTCATTTTGCAGCGGGCACACCGTAGATCTCAACTTCGTTGTAGCGATTCAATGGATCTCGATAGGTGCTGCCGTTGCTGTAGAGTCGAACGTAGCGCCCCTTCACACCCTTGGCATCCATAAGGCGGCCTTCATAATTCTCGAAATACTCGCGATCCTTGCCAGCGCCGAGACCCTCTTTGTTCGCCTGATCGTTGTTGTAGATGGTGGTGACGCCATTCACAAAAGTCGGATCATTGGAAACCTGAACGATAACAGAGTGAACGACGACGGGTTCCTGATGGAAGTGCCATACAAGAATGTAATAGATCGGCACGCTCTCTTCGAGGTCGATCTGAATCCACTGCAGCTTCGATTTAAGCGCCAGGGTAGAGTCCTCACGGCCCTCTTTGTCGCCATCGGTCACCAGGTCCAGTGTACCGCTGATTGCCTTTGAGCTGCTCGTGATTTTCTTCTTAAGCGCGACGTTGACCGTGCCCTTTGGCACCAAAGGAATGGGCCGCGGCTTGGTAGAGATCTTCTCCGGATGGCAATCTGGAGGAAGGTCGTATGATGTGCCTGCAAATACCTCTTTTGGCAGCTTTATGCCCAGCGGCACTTGATCCTGAGCGGATGCAGGTTTTGTCGCTGCCATAGCGGCCATTGCGCAAACAACGCCGGCGGCTGCAGCAAACTGCTTGATGCCAAATTTAACTCCGAGCTCCAACTCTATCTCCTCTTTCGCCGATTGCACGATAATGTCGTCTGAACCAGACAGCAACTGCTATTATACCTGAACGCCCAGTCAGGGCTTGAGCTTCAGTACCAGCATCTCGATCTCACAAGGCGTTAACGCGAGATGAATTTTAAAACGCTTCTGTATGTCGGACTGTGACACCGGGGTTGTTGTTACACGAATCGTATCATATTGTTTATCTGGTACTACCATCCACGCCGTCGGCGGTGGGGCGACCGGCCCGCGCATTGCGATGGCCGACCAGTCCAAGTGTTCGCCATCCTGATTGAAATCTCGAAACATGGCTGCCGCTGGAGCGCCATGGGCGACCGCGTACCCACGCGCTTCCCACGCTGCGCGCAGGTAGGTCATCGAATCGCGCGTTCCAACAATGGTGAACACGGCAATGGCTGCAAGCAGCGCAAAGGATGCCGCGAAGTGTCGCCTCCTTGGTCGTGCAGCTTCCGAATTAACCAACAACATCAACGCGAGAAACAACAGCGGTACCGCCGGCATGATGTACCTATCGTAGAAGACCTCGATAAGTATCGTGGGCAGGAAGTACAAGATGACCGTCACTAAGAGCAACTGAATTTGCCAACGTCGATCGGGCTTTAGCGCAGCAATCTCCTGATTGCGCAGGCAGTTCAGGAGCAAGAAAAGCAGGAAGCCTCCGCCGAGAATTCCGACCGTGGAGACAACAAACCAGAACGGATTAGAGTATGGCCCCTTCATAAAGACCTGTTCCAGCACGTTGTAGAACATGGGCGGCAGCGGCTTATGCCGATGATAAAGGAGAGCACACATGCCGACTATCCATAAGCTGCCTGCAATCGCCGGAAATATAGCGCGTTGGCTCAATGCCTTCCTAACAGAGAAGAGCAGCGGAATAGCCGGAATCAGAAATACCCCCAGATAGACAAGAATGCCGCGGAGGTTGTACTGAACCGCCTTCACGGCGCCAACTGGATGTTTCAGAGCTCGAAAGAGCTCCCCGTTCATCCGGCTCGCATAGAGTGGCGTCTCACCGTAGTGGCGCATATAGAGATTGAAACCGATAAGCGCCGCACCGCAAAGCGCCGTCGGCAGCCAGGCTCGAACTGCGCTTTTGAGGGTGAAGTTCTTCAGAAGCCGAGCAGAGCTGCAGATACCCCAGGCCACAGGAAGGCATATCGCAATCTGTCGGGTGAGTACGCTGCACACCATCAAAGCAGATGTGATGGCAAAATCACGCCGTGAGCCGCTCGTCTTGTAGCGAAGCAGAAAAAGAAGCGCAATCAACTGGAGGGAGCAGTAGAAGGAGTCCGTCATAAACGAAAATGACAGACAGAAGAAAAACGGCGTAAACATCAATAGCAGCGCGCCCAGAAATGCGGCTGCCCTGCGCAATCCCACATGCAGCCCCAGGTCATACATCGCAAGCGCCCCGCACAAACTCACCGCAAGCACAGATGCGCGAAGTGTTACAAAACTAAAGCCGAAGAGTTTGGACCACAATGCGCCCCAAAGAACCTGAGCGGCGAGCGTGGGGGTGGTGTTCCACATTAGCTGCAGGTGCCCGGTCGCCAACAGCCGCTTTACGGCTATCGCATATCCCCAGTCATCGTTGATCGAAAAATTGCCGGCGGGATTAACGATGGCAATAGACGCCAGCCACAACCCAATCAAGATCAACCGATGGCCAGACATCCAGCGCTCAGACTTCAATTCCGATCCCCCGTTGAACTTGCTACTCTGCGTCTCGCGGCACATACTCTCTCACCGAGAAAGTATACAGCGCAAGTGCAAATGCAACTACGATCGTGGTGATCATCACCACCCATGCAATGTGCGATGAGATCACATCCTGTGTTTGGGGAGTTAACACCGAAGTGATGTCGGCCTCAGCAGCCTCGGGAGTGGAGTGAGGAGCAAGAACGCGAAGATACGCCATCAAAGAGAGCCGCTGAAAGCTGCCCGGCATGTTGGGAACCCAGGTCTCCCAGCCGAAAGCATAAAGCAGCCCATAAATCAGTGGCCGATGCAGGAGCGTGGTTAGCAGCAGAAACACCGTACCGTACGCCAGCACGCCGATGGGCGCAAGGAGAAGATCGTGCTTCAATGGGCTCGATCCGATATGCGACAGCCCATAGGCGCTAAAGGCGGCGATTATCAGTGCGGTCCAAACTGTCACCAGAGTCACCAACAACGCTGGGACAAACTTGACGGTGATTATTCGATATCTGGGTATGGGCCGCGTCAGCAGGTAGACGATCGTTTTGTTCTCGACCTCCTGTGCCACAACGCTGGTGCAAAATACCAGCGAGAGAATCACCATCACGAATCCAAACACAACCTTTTCACTCATCAGGCTGTATACCGCGGCGTAATCGAATTGGCCGCCCCGGTTCAGCGCAACGAGCCGCAGAAACCAGATAAGCAACCCAGGCGCCAGTACGAGCACGGCTGCGGCGATAAGGTTCCTTGTGCGCGTAAGATCTCGTAACGCGCTGCGCACCAGATACAGATCGATCATTCGTTCACCAGATACTTAAAGACCGACTCCAGATTATTATCCGGAGAGTAGAAGCGACGGATTGTCAGACCGTTGCGAAGCACCAGTTCCGGGAAGAGAGCATAGAACTTCTCCGGATTTCTGGTTTCAATTTCCAACCGTGTGGCATCTTCCGCATCGATCCTGGCGCTCAATACATCCGGGCTTTCCAGCAGCATCGATGCCAGCTTGCGTGAGTAGTCCGAAGTAATGGCAATTCGGTGCGGATGCGCATCAATGAGGGATCGAATCTGGTAGATGTCACCCTGTGCCATAAGCCTTCCGCGATGCATTAGCAGGATGTCCTGCGTCATCTGTTCCACTTCGTAGAGGATATGGCTGGAGACCACCACACACTTACCGCGATCTGCAAGGCCATGCAGCACACCGGTCACTTCACGTCTCGCTACAGGATCGAGGCCATTGAGAGGTTCATCCAGCAAAAGCACATCGGGATCGTGAATGATTCCCTGCGCGATCTTGATACGCTGCCGCATCCCTTTGGAATACCCGCCTATCTTTCGATCTGCCGCATAGGTCATTCCAACATGCTCAATCGTGTCACTTACCCGCGCCGGTATCTCAGAGCTTGTTAGGCCTGCCATCCATGCGAGCATGGTTACCATCTCGCGTCCGGTCATCGTGTCATAGCTGCTCTCGCTCTCCGGGCAGTACCCGAGTTTGCGGAAGACATTTGGGTTGGCGAAGGGCTTTTCACCCAGTACGGTAACCTTGCCTGTTGTTGGGCGGAGCTGACCGGTAATGAGTTTCATCATCGTCGATTTGCCGGCCCCGTTTGGCCCAAGCAGTGCGGTGATCCCTGGGCCGACGTGGCAGGTTACATCGTTGATCCCGATAACCTGACCGTACCAGCGAGATGTATTAACTAGCTCTATCATCAGGAGATCACCTCGACGGCTCGGATCTTAATACGAGCGGCTGCGATACCTATAACGGCCAGCCCAATTAGGATTCCCCACATCGCAAAAGCGGACGGCGGCGCGTAGTCGACCTCATGAAACCCCGTCTTCATTCTGCCGCGAAGCGTGTGGACCGTAACACCATAGAGAACCTGGCTCAACCCGCTGATTGCCCCACCGATAGAACTGTGGGCGAGAATTACATCCTTGTTAGCATCGCCGCCACTGGTAATGCGCCAGAGCGTGAACGACACAACCTGCCCGGCAAAGTAGATCGCCGCGACGATTGCGCCCGTTATTCTTGGCGATTTCGACCATGCGGAGAGGCCCACCATGATACTGGAGAAGACCGCAGCCGTTACTCCGGTAGCGGTGAGCATATGCAGAAACAGCCGTGGCTCATCTTTAAAGAAGCCATCGCTGTAGAAACTCACCATGCAGTAGAAATAGAGCAGTGCGGCTGGACCGAACGCCACTGTGAAGATGCTCAGGAACAGTCCCATCCACTTTCCCAGCAGATAATCGTTCTTGGTAATCGGCTTCGAAAGGTAGATGAGAAGCGCATTATTCTTATTATCAGAGGCAATACAGCCTGCCCCGGCAATCAACGTAAGGATCACGAGATACAGAAGCTGATAACCCAGCGCATTGTAGAACTGCAGCGCAAACTTCTGGCCGGGAGTAGTATCCACTAGCCCCGTCATCACCAAGAAGGATGGTCTGCCTCCGCCAGCTGTCGATAGCTGCCCCTGCAGCCATAGGACGACGATCACAAACAGATATGGAAGCATCGCGAGCGCGCCAATGACCTTGAAGCTGAGCGGCTTGGTGTGGAGTTTGAACATCGCTAATGCGATGGTCCACCAGCGAATGGCCCTGCTATTTAACGGCCCATCATAGTTACGATAGGAGAGGTCGGCGATCGGTGCATTTTGGTTCTGAACCGTCTGTTGCGGAATTGCTGGGATTGGCGGAATCACGATATCGCCTCCATAAAAACATCCTCTAGGGATCGCGAGGCGCGTTCAAAACCTCGTATCTGCGCATTGCTGCGTATTGCAATGGCAAATAGCAGAGAACCTATATCCTCAGTAGGTGATTTCTTAAACTCGAAGCGATAGTGGGAGCCTGCGTTCGTAATCAGCGTCGCCCCTTCCGCCTCCATTGCAGCCTGAAATTGTGGCGAGGGTGTTCGTAGATCGACGGACCATTGCACTGCATCGAGGGCCCTCAATTCCGTAATCGATCCTTGTCGCACCATTTTTCCGGACCGCATAACGACGACAGAATCGCAGGTTCGTTCGATATCGGGCATAAGATGTGAGGAGACAATGACGTTTAGGCCTTTGGCATGCGAAACATCGCGGACCAGGTTCAGCATCTCATCGCGGCCATCGGGGTCAAGTCCATTTGTGGGTTCATCAAGGAAGAGAAGCTTAGGGCCGTGCACAAGGGCCTGCGCCAGTTTCACCTTCTGCTTCATGCCTGTGCTGTAGGTCTCTAAATCGCGATATCTGGCTTCGCCCAATCGGCAATATTGCAGAGTCTCGTGCGCTCGCCTCAAGGCCTGAGCCGCCGGCATGCCAGACATCTCGCCGCAGTAGGCAACGAAAGTTACGGCGTTCATACCGGGGATATGACAATCGATTTCGGGCATAAGCCCGATCTTTTGGCGGAGCTTCAAGCCATCTGTCGCAACATTATAACCAAGCACCTCGCCACTGCCCGAGGTTGGCTTAAGGAAGCCAAGTAGGGTTTTCAGAAGTGTTGTTTTGCCAGCGCCATTTGGGCCAAGAAGACCAACGCATCCTTCAGGTATCTCTACGGTAAGGCCATCTACAGCCGTTTTGTTGCCGTAACGCACTGTTAAACCCGAGATTGTTGCTACGGCCATCCTGTATCCTCTAACCCGAACTATTCACAAACATCAAAATGCAAGGCGCAGCAAGCGGCGCCACTACCGTTCGTGAATAACGTATCACATGGGATAACAGCCTGTGGCAATGTGTCACAGGCTGTGTGTACTGTCCAGTTTACCTTACGGTACATGCTTCAGAAGGTTTCGAGGAAACCGAAACGATCAGTCAAATAGATCCAGCGTCAAATCTGGCTCGGCGCTGTCGCCAAAGCCACTGATCATCTCCAGGAACTCATCTTCCGTTATCACGGGAACCCCTAGCTGCTGTGCCTTGGTTAACTTGCTTCCTGCGCTTTCGCCCGCGACCACATAACTGGTCTGCTTACTTACGCTGCCGCTTGCTCTGGCTCCGTAACGCTTAGCGAGAGCCTCCGCCTCTTCACGTTTCATTTTGGCGAGCGTGCCGGTAAACACAAAGGTCTTGCCAGCCAGTTCATCCGAAGAGGGAGCGCCAGCATGCACCTGCGGATTGACTCCCAGCTCCTTAAGTCGATTTAGCAGATCGGCGGTTTCCGGATCAGCGAAATAGGTCGCGATGCTCTGCGCGGTAGTCGCTCCGATTTCATGAACCGCAGACAGCTCTTCGACGGAGGCCATCGTAATCTTCTCCAGCGAGCCGAAGTGCGAGGCGAGCACCTCTGCCGAGTGCTCCCCAACGTGGCGAATACCCAGGCCGTAGAGCAGCCTTGCAAGTGGGCGTGTGCGGCTTGCATTGATGTTGGTGAGAATCCGGGTCGCCAGCTTCTCACCCATCCGTTCGAAGCCAAGTAGATTCTCCATCGTTAGCTTATAGAGGTCCGCAGGATCGCGCACCAGGCCAGTGGAGGTGAGCTGTTCACACTGCTTCTCGCCCAGGCCCTCGATATCCATTGCGCCGCGACTAACAAAGTGCTCGATCTGCTGCTCGATCTTGCGCGGGCACAATGGGTTCGGGCAGCGAACGACCGCCTCACCCTCCGGCTGAACTACGCGAGTGGAGCAGATGGGGCATTCCGTCGGCATTTCAAACACGATCTCTTCGCCGGATCTTTCTGCCGTAACCACTTCAACAACTTCAGGAATCACCTCTCCGGCCCGCTGCACAACGACTGTATCGCCCACGCGAACGTCCTTACGGCGGATCTCATCCTGGTTATGAAGGGTAGCCCTGGAGACGATGACACCGGCCACAGCCACGGGAGTGAGGTATGCCACAGGGGTGAGGGCGCCGGTTCTGCCGACCTGTACTTCGATAGCCTCGACTTTCGTTCTAACCTGCAATGCCGGGTATTTATACGCGATCGCCCAACGGGGGGAGCGGCTAACCTGCCCAAGCTCACGCTGCAGCGCAAAGCTGTTCACCTTCACCACAACTCCGTCGATATCGTACGGCAGCTCGCCCTTGCGCTCATGCCAGGTCGCGCAAAATTGGGAGACCTCCTCCGCGCCACAGCAAAGGCGAATGTTGGGGTTGGTTTTGAGCCCCCACTTCGTGTAAGTAGCAAGCAGATCGTGCTGGCTCTGGAACGTGTAACCTTCGCAGGCGCCTACTGTATAAAAGAAAGCGTCCAGCCGCCTGCTCGCAGTAATGGTCGGATCCTTCTGGCGCAGTGACCCGGCAGCGGCATTTCGCGGGTTCGCAAAGGTTTTGCCTCCGCTCTCCTCCATCTCCTGATTGATCCTTGCAAACTCATGGTGAGACATGAACACTTCGCCACGGACCTCAATCAGCTCAGGCAGGCTTTCACCATGCGGGGCGTGCAAACGCATTGGGATCACAGCGATGGTGCGCAGATTGGCGGTGATGTCCTCGCCCGTATCCCCGTCACCACGCGTCGCCCCGCAGACTAACCGGCCATTTTCGTAGGTGAGCGAAACAGACAGCCCATCGATCTTGAGCTCACACGCGTACTCGATAACCGAGTCAGGCTCCATGCCAAGCGCACGGATTCGCTTCTCTTCCCATTGACGAAGCTCATCATCTCCGAATGCGTTATCAAGTGAGAGCATGGGCACCCTATGGTTTACAGGCTGAAAAGTTGCGGAGACGCCGGCACCTACACGCCGCGTTGGCGAATCGACTTCTGCCAGATCCGGAAATATCTCCTCAAGGCGAATCAGCTCCTGCATCAGCTTATCATAGGCGGCATCAGAAATCTCTGGCGACGACTGTGTGTAGTACAGGTAGTTTGCGTGCCTAATCTGGTCCGAAAGCTCTAATATACGGAGGCGATCCGCCTCGGTCCCATGGGGTTGAATCTGTGCTTCGCGAGAACTTGGCTCGTGTGGGGTCATCGGCGCCTTCCAGTTTCGAATTTACATCCAGATTATTGTATCGCGTTCGGTCAAAAAAGTTTCGTTTGACCGCTGTCAGACGTTCCGCGGAGTGATCCTGGCGGGGACGAGCTGCCCGCGCAAGAAACGAGCGGTCAAAGATATGTGATTGGCCCGAAGAATGAGACTTAAGCGGCAAGAGAGGGCCGCCTTCTCCAGTGACGATGCGCATGATGCCGCAACCGCTGGAACCCGCCAACGCCTAAGATTGCATGTATGCACATACCCACAACGTTAAAATATGCAGTTAACAGCAATTAATATTCGTTACGATTAATCGTCCTATCCGATGCACTAACAATTCCTAAGAATGCATCCACATTGCGACAACGTTTAGTCTTTGGGCATTGGATTGCGTGACCGTCCGAATCGATAAGTCCGTGAAACGCTCGACACCTATAGCCATGGACCTAGCCGGCTTTACCCATCATTCAAGCTTCTCCCACCTACGGCAACCGGATTTTGGGTGGGCTATTTACCCACTGCCGAACGGCCATTGTCGGTAAGGTAATTGGCCGAAAAATCCAATTGCCAATTGCGTCCGGAACAAAACATACTTGATTAGTCATGATGCAACGTGTTTAGTATGTTTGCGATTCCTTTGATGGTATTATTTTGACGTGTCACGTGCACTGCATCGACAAGACAGACACGCGCCGCTGATACCACCAAATTGAGCCGGCGCACTTCACTCAGAGCAAGTTTCGCTAATACACTCGGTAGGGGCAAATGAAGTCCGCGTTGGCATTGATAGTCACACTGTGTGCCGCAGCATTTTTGCCAATATGCGCGAGCGCTCAGACAGACGGAGACCCGTATTTACAATTGCTTTAGGATTTGTAGACGGTGAACCAGACGCTACCCTAACAGCCACCAGTGGCAATGCTTTCGCGATCGTTTCTGCTAGCGCCACTTATACGGTCAAAAACACAAACAACAATATCCGGCAGT
>CAIXIX010000503.1 GCA_903919615.1 uncultured Chthonomonas sp. | reverse complement strand
TCTGCACTAGTGGTTCAATAACCTCTACAACAATGTTTCGAGAAACAAGAGTATCTCGTTAGTTGCACCGTCAATTGTCGGTGTCACATAACTAGAAAACGAACACTCACTATTCAGCACGCTTGGTTCCGTCTCGAAGCATCGTCTACGGAGCAACTCGCATCCGGCTTGTTCGTACCAGATCGGGCAAAAGCCGTAAAACCCCATTAGTGTTTCACGCACATCAAGCATTTTGATGGCGAAAGGAATCTTTCTGGTTTGCACAGCGATATCTGCGGCGGTTGCGAGTGAGGTGATAATGAGTGGCAGCAGTTCATTTGCAACAGCGGCGGCAAGGCAGGCCCGAAGTGAGCTCGCCGCGGTTTTCAGGTCACCAAGCCTCCCAGCCAAATTTGCATTTGCATTATGCCAAACTGCTCCCCAGGCATCACCGTCATCGGATTGAAGACACTCAGCCCACTCACACAACTGGTGTTTTGCTGCCGCATCTTCGCCTCTCGCCATGGCGAGATTGAACTTCTGCTGAGATACACCCATTGAGGTAAAGTGGACACTCATACTGAGCCCTGTCAAAACCCGAGTGGCTTCTTCAAGGCGACGCATGTGAATAAGTGCGTAACAGTACATTTCCGTTCCATCGCCAGGGCGAATCTGCCCGCCCAGGCTTTCGATTGATTGTAATTCCTCATCGGCATATGCCTGTGCCAAGTCGTGGTGACCACTTAAACAGTGTGCCGCAGCAAGCCAACCGCGTAGGCTGCTTTCCAGCCTGCGGATATTTGCGGTTCGGAAGAAATCCAGAGCTAGTTCAAACCTTGAGATAGCGTCACATGTCCGGCCTTTCCGAAGAGCAATTTGGCCCAGAGCAAAGCGAATACGGGCAGCATCCCAATCACGGCCAGAGCTCAAGTTGTACTCCAGGCACTCTTTCAGAAGTGCCGTTGCGCGTCCCAGTCGGCCAAATTGGGTGTATACGCCGGCCAGGCTAGCTCGAGATACATTGGCGGCATCAAGGCATCCCAGCTTCGTGTAAATATCCATACTTTCTGCGAATGACGCTGTTTTTGAACGCTCATCAACTGCTACATCGCCATACAGCCCAAGTATTCCAGCCAGCCTATTTTGATTATCTGATTCCCTGATCAACGCAACCTGACTGCAGTACCATGCTCGCTTTACCTCCATTGGGGCATGGTGCATTCTGCCGATTCCGAGCAAATCTATCAAGCCGACTGGGAGCGCACTGTGTTGAAACCGCTCATAGGCCGCAATCGCAACCTCGCGCCGCTCCTCCTGATAGTCACGTACCATAAGAAACCAATCGAAGTCGAGAGCGAACTGGGCAGCCATAGCCTCGTTATACTCGCTGCCCTGTAGGTGCTTGAACGCATATCGTAAGTTATCAATGTCAATATCCAGTGATTCCAGACGTCGCCCGAGCTCGCCTGGCGCAAGCACGCCGGACTGCTCAGACTCAGATCTCAACGACCTGAGTACGCCGGCAAAACAATGTGCATGCCTCAAATCACGATCTTGCCTCTCTACTTCAGGACTCACACTTACTGCGTACTCTCGAACTGTTTCGAGCATCCTGTAGCGCATCCGAACGGATGCGCCCGAAACTGCACGCTCACATTCAACAAGCGAATGCGCTCGCAGCACAGCCAGACTCTCCAGCAATTGAGTTTGATCAAAGGATGCGTATGGGCTTTCCTTACATTGATTCCAACAGCTGATTAACTCCGGGATCGCCACTCCTCCTCGAAACACGCTCAATTCCCTGAATAATGCTTGCTGTTCATAAGTAAGCATCGTATAACTCGCACCTATCGCTACGCTCAGGGTTCGGTGGCGAGGCAAGACATCGCGATTGCGATTTACAAGAAGGTCGAACCTGCACGACAGGTTATCCAGGATCTGCTCAGGTGTTAGCAACGCTGTACATGATGCTGCTAACTCCAACGCTAACGGAATCCCCTCGAGCTGTGTGCACAAGCGGCGGATCACCGCCGAACGCACCCCACTGTCGGAATACTCTGATCGTGTTAGACCGGAACGGTCGATAAAGATAGAAACTGCATCGGACGCGCCATCGTCGCCGGTCACTTTTCCCGCAGATGTCGCTGCCAATAGTGGTTCAAGATTTACTTCTGTTTCAGCTTCAATACCTAGCCGCAGGCGTGATGTAATGAGAATCTTTAGGCCACTACACTGTGCTAGAAGTTCTGCAATGACCGACGAACCAGCAACAACCAGTTGCTCAAAGTTGTCTAGGATGAGTAGCCGCGTGCCGGTTCGACATGAACTGGCAATCGATTTGATCCTCTCCGCAGTTGGGGTATTTTGGTTTGGCACAAGCGCACGAACGATAGTTGAAAGCAACAAATTTGTGTCTACTACATCTGCAACGGGAATATAGAACACCCCTTCTGGATAGCATTCTTGAAAACGAGCCGCATATTCAATCGCTGTTCGCGTCTTCCCTATACCACCTATTCCGGTGAGTGTGACGAGGCGACCAAAGCAAGTTGGCAGGGTCAGAACCTGATATATGCGTTCAATCTCAGCAGTTCTGCCAAAGAAGGATGTTCGCGGATCGGGCAGAGACCACCTAGGTTCAACATTCGGAGCGGTTGAAAGGTAAGGTGCAACCGAATTCGCAATGGAGAGCTCTTCCTCACTATACTGCGCCTTCAACCTTTCATACAGCTCTCGAGTCTGCTGGGATGGCGAAACTCGTGCATCAACAAGCAACGCCCGGCCTAACGCATTGAAGCAATCCTCTAGTTCGTTGATCCTGCCAAGTGCAGCCAGCGCGCGCATTCTCGCTCTAACGGAAATTTCATCTAGGGGGTCGTGTGAGGTGGCGAGCGTTGAGATATAGACTGCAGCAGGATAGTCGGCACGCGTCATATGCAGTTTTAGGAGACTGTGGAGCACTGAATGGTAGGAAGCGATAAGCCGATCCTGTATTTCGATTGCCCAATCGCCATAAACACCTGGCAGAGGTTCACCCGCGTAGAGCGAAACTGCTTTCTCGAGGGCGGTTATCTTCTGTTCGTCGCAATGAGCTGCATCGTATTCACGTAATGCAGATTCAAATGCGGCAATATCGCAGTAGATCCTTGTCGAACGAAGCGATACAAACTGCCTGTTGGCTACAAGAGCATTATCGATACCTGCCAGAGAGAGGGTCTTGCGGAGCCGAGCAAGGGTTGTGCTCAGGTTGTCTCGCCCAGATTCCTCGTCCATCTCTGGCCAGAATAGGTCGATGAGCCGCTCGCGGGAAACATCTTGATTGGGATGAAGTGCAAGAAATACCAGAAGAAGACGTGCTTTTCTGCTGGGTAGAGGCAACTCCGAACTATCACTCGCGCACAATCGGATTGTTCCAAAGAGCTTGAGCTGGCAGGCGCCTGTCTCCATTGCAGTCCCCCACGAGTTCCCGTCCAATAATAAACAGATACTAAGTCAAAAGTATACACCTCAAACTGAAGACCGATACTTACGGCTTTCGGAGAATTTTCGGACCAGACTGCTAGTATAACCGCGTTCATCTAGAACAAGACTTCATGGAGGTTCAACAGGATGTATAAGACATGCCAGGTGATTGGCGCACTGGCAACCATTGGACTCGCTTTTCTGGGGTCGAAATCCAGCGCACAGCTCAACATTATTTGGGACAGCGGAGGTCACTTCGCTTTTCCGGTTTCCACGGTTACACCACCGGCAATTCCCGATGGACAATCGACATCAGGACAGCGGCTAGATCTAACAGGCACGATTACGAATACCTCGACAGATACACTGTATGTCAGTACTTACACGGTATATGGCATCAACAGAGGAGACGGTCAGGGACTCGACTTTCAGAATAATCACTATGTGTCCGGACCGTATGCAGCAGGACTAGTGAGCGAGCTCTTCAATACAAACGAGGCGATTGCGCCGGGCGCGACCCTATCGGGCATCCTATCTTCGATTTTTATCGACTCATCCACGGCACAAGGGCTATACGATAGGGACTACAGCCTGGCTTACACATATGCCGGTGTTACGGAACTGACGCTCTATAGCGATTCCGCACCTACCACCTACGTCGGAATCGTCGACAGCCCCAATATAAGCATTCAAATAGGTGCTGTTTCAACCCCCGAACCAAGTGCACTCTCGGCTTGCCTTTGCCTGATTGGTACGGCGTTCGCTGCTCGGCGGGTGCGACTTCGCAAGCGACTCTAAGTTACCTGTACCGACGGCTCCCAAGACGGAGCAAAAGCGGGGAGTGGCATTCGCCGCCCCCCGCCTTCGTTTTTCGAAAGTTCGTGCATCGCGCAGTATTTACTTGTATTCCGTATTCGGATTCTGAATTCCCGCCATAACCCTGGACACCACATTGGGGTCGCTCGTTTCGGGATTTGGTAGCACGTTGTTATCCCAGTCCCATGTTGGCGATACAGTAGCAGCAAGCTTCATCGCCTTCACGTGGCCATCGCAGAATGCAAGGTCAAGCATACCGTTGTGGCTCGTAAACGGCCCTTCGCCTGGGAAGCCGCCTGGCAATCCGCTAAGGTTCCAGGGGAATACCCAAAGCCCAAGATCAGGGTACTCGAGGCGAGTCTCGAGGATCATGATCTCCTGTGCAGGCTTGTCGATATCGGAAAGTGATGTTCCGTCCGAGTTATTGAACAGGTAACCGTTGTATGTATAGGAGAGGTGGTTATTGTTCGGATTGTCTGGTGCGCATTTGTAGATCTGCTGATCCAGATAGCCTTCCGACCACTGAACATTGCTAACATCATCCGGGCAGTAGAAAACCTGAGTGTTCTTTAGGTACGGCTGAATAGTAGCTCTCCAGGTAATTCCGAACGGTCCGGGAGGGTTGTATACATTTGGCTCTCTCTCGATAGCAAATGTCTCGTCGAAATCTTGAACATACATCGTGCTGGCGAGAGCAATCTGCTTCTCGTTGCTTATGCAGCTCGTTTGTCTTGCCTTCTCGCGTGCCTGCGCAAAGACAGGGAATAAAATAGCTGCCAGAATGGCAATGATAGCGATGACAACGAGCAGTTCAATCAGGGTAAATGCTGATCTGCCTGTGTATTTCATGTAGCCTCACTCTCCTCGTGCGGTACCGATCGATCGTTCAGCCTAACATGTCGATCTCCTGTGTTGCCTATAAGCTCCTGGTGGCTGAATGGAGCTTGGCGCAGCCATGGGATTGCGCGCCTCTGTAATGTGCCCGCTTAAGTCATTTTGTGTGACCAACATGAAATGAATATTAAATTAACCTTAATATTCCTTCAGGCTGCTGAAGCTGGCACGTTCGCCGCAGACAAAACTGCGCAGCCCTCCTGTTTTGGACGACAGCGCAGTCGACATTGATCTGCGATAACCTATTTAAGTGTAGGATAGTGGGGAGTTATCCTCCAAATGTTCGTGCTTCGGCTTCTTTGGCCTTCGTGAGGGCAGTCTTTGCGACCGTAAGGGCATCCTGAGCCCAGTACGTCTTGTTAAACAGCTCGATGGAAAGCACGCCGTCATAGTTCATGCTGCGCAGGATCTTGAACACCTCGCCCAATGGTGCGATACCATCGCCTGGATAAACCCGATCTGCGTCGGTGATTGTTGCAGGTGGTGGGCTAGCGGGATAGTCGTTCAGGTGAAACACACGTATGGAGCTATCGCTTAGGAGCTTCAAGCCGCTTACGGGCGATCCGCCTTTATAGAGATGATAGACATCTGGCAAGATACATGCCTTTGAGTATCCGCTCTCTATTGCAACAAGTGCGGCCTCGCCAAGCCTCGTGAGGCATTGTGAGAAACCCCATACCTCAACCATGGGAATGACTCCAAGGGATTCGCCAATCTCCGCGAGCACCGCATAGCGTTCGGCAGCCTTCCGCAGATCGAGGTGTGGCTGGTCTGTGGCGCCGGCCGCTGGCGCCGCAATATGCGGGCAACCTAACTGTGCGAGCAAATCCATGTCTCGTTTTGCGGTCTCAAGGCCCTTTGCCCGACGAGCGTCGTCGTCGACTATCCATTCTGCGAAGCCGATTCCATCTTCAACTGTCATCCCATGATCCTGGATACGCTTGCGCAGATCGGATAACTTCTTACCGGACTGCACATAGTGCTCGATCTCACCAATCCAGGGCTCTATAGCATGATAGCCTGCCTTCGCAGCTATCTCGATCTCATCCTCAAGGGACAGCTTTTGCCCTTGAATGGTGCTCGTATTCAGGCAATAGCGAAAGCCAGTCTTCGGGCGTAACTCATTTGACTCACTTGTAGTCATCGCACCGACCTCCATGGCAGATCCGAGCGCAACGGCGCCGGCCGCCAGCAATTCTCTTCGATTAAGCGAGAGATTCATATTTGTTGTTATGTGTTTTGCGGATTCCCAAAACGGCCCCATTCGCGTGACAGTGGGTCAACATGAAGGGGCCGCACTTCTTCTACCGTTCGATTAAACCGCCCAGGGCTTTCTCTGCACTCGAGAGACCATCGCCTGTGCTTCCGGATCACCGACAAAATGCTCAGCGGCGGGATCCCAATGGAGCTTTCGACCATTTAAGCGAAGCGAGATGTTGCCTAGATGGCATACAGACGCAGATCTGTGCCCGATTTCCGCGTCGCAGATCGCCGGTTTGTTGGCTCGGATACACTGAATGTAGTTCTTGGCATGATCGTTCGACTCGTAAAGGCGGGTAGCGCTCGACGGCAGCGGTTCATCCAGCAGTTTCGGGTCGCTTGCCCTGATGGTGCCGCGGCTAACAAAAATGCTGCCGTGCTCGCCAAAGAACTCAACGCCATTCTCGCCCTTGTTCGAGGTGTGCAGAACAACGCCATCCGCATAGGTATAGTCCACATCGAACTCTGGGAATGTGGTGTAGCAGTTCTCACCTACGAGCGGGCCCTTACCATACGCCTGTATCGTAACGGGTCCGGAACGATCGGTTCCCAACCCCCACTGTGCGATATCGTTGTGGTGTGCGCCCCAGTCCGTCATCATACCGCCGGAATAGTCCAGCCACCATCGGAACACACCATGCAGTCGCTCATGCGTAAAGTCCACCTTCGGCGCCGGGCCAAGCCACCAATCCCAGTCGAGATCGGTTGGAAGCGGCTCTGCAGCGAAGGGACCTCCGGTTGGTCCGGTTGGCAAGTTGGCGTTTACCTTGCTTATCTTTCCAAGTCTGCCGTTACGAACCAGTTCGCAAGCCATGCGGAATCTCTCGTCCGACCTCTGCTGGCTGCCTACCTGGAACACACGACCGGACGATTTGTACTGTTTTACGAGCTTGCGGCCCTGCTCAATATACAGAGTCAACGGCTTTTCGCAGTACACATGCTTGCCAGCCTTCAGCGCAGCCATCGCGATGGGAACATGCCAGTGATCAGGGGTGCCAATGACGACTGCATCGATGTCTTTGCGAGAGAGCAGCTCTCGGAAGTCCTTGAACTTTGCCGTATCCGGGCCGAAGTAATCAGCAGCGTCGTTGCGGTGAACGTCATCCAGATCGCAGATGGCAACAACCTTCACGCCATGCTGGCCGCCTATGCGCTGGGTATCGCCCATCCCCTGCCGATATCCGCCTTTTTTGCCACCGACTCCGATGGCGCCAACGTTGATCTGGTCGTTCGGGCCGAACTTCTTGGGAAGCTGAGAGTCGCGCTCGCGCTCATTGGCAATTGCCTCTTTTGTATACCACTCCGGCAGCCCCGCCGCTGCTAGCCCTGTGATACTGCGCGCCAGCATCTGGCGTCGCGAGATTGCATAGTCGATTGCATCAACCACGTGTTGCACCTCCGATTTGAAATCATATAACGGTTATCACAGGTGCAGTGCCTGTAACAAGGTTAACGAGCCTTAATTTTACATCGGGGTGACAGAGTCCTTCTAAGGGCGCGAAGAGGGAAAGTGGCAGCCTGATGCACGGCAATTCGGTTAGCTGTCTGGGTAAACATGCCGCCGTCAGGACGGCGGCACCAAAACCCGGATTAGCGGGGATACTAGGACCCAGTAGGCACTGTGGTTTGAGCAGGCGGCAGCGCTATATGGTGTCCGAAAGTGAGGATGGTGAAGCCACTCTTCTTGGTTGGATCGACCGGAACTGCGGTGAACTGGCTTTGATGGTTGGCGTTTCCTGCGCTGTCGACAGATTTTGCGGGTACCTGGACAATTGTCGCGCCTAGCTGTGTAGCGCTTTTTGGAGAAGTAATGGGAGTGCCATTCGTGGTGAGCGTCAAGTTCTCCAGCAAATACACGACATTTACGTAGCCGTTTGAACCGCTCGCGCCTGCTGGTATCTGAGACAGGATCGAAAGCGTGTAAGGCTCCCCGGGCGCAGGTGGTAGCGCAACCGAGTTGGAGATCGGAATGTATTGAATTCCATCATGTGGCTGCAAGTCGGATGGTGCCGGCTGAGCGGACGGTTCAGAAGGCGTAGATGCAACGGTTGGTTCCGTTGAGGCGCCTTGTGCAGTCGTTTCGTGGGAAATCGGTATGAACTGAATTCCGCTATCTGGATCAATACTGGGCATATCGGATGACATAGACTTATCGGCTCCTCTGGGCTACAAGGTGAGATGCGGCAACGACATGATGCCTTGGTAGATTTATCGCTTGCTCTCGTGCGAATCTGTTGTCGCACGAGCGTTACGATCCTCGTTATCAGACCTGCTGGGAAAGCGCATAGTCCGCTGCCTGATCGAAAGTAAGCAGCGCGCCAGCTTCCCATTCTGCTGAAAAAATGCTCGCGCCCAGTCTGGTGCGCAGCGTTGTTAGTCGAATTTCGTAGTCTTGCCGTTCTAATTCCGGATAGGCTTTGCCAGTTTCACGGTGAATCAGGTCTGCTGCGGCATAGAGCCGGACAGCCTCAACATTGTGATTGCAATGAAATGCAGCAGATGCAATGCTGCCAATAACCAAAGCGCACCCACTGCGGTCACCCATTGCTCGGCGGAGCCGTAAGCTCTCGACGAATAGTGGCAGCGCAGCATCAAGGCTGCCTATTTTCGTCTCGAGTTCACCTAGATTGTATAGTAAAATAGCAGATATGTGGCGATTATTAATCGCTTGAAACGAGTTAAGGCTAGATCGGAATTTGTCACGAGCCTCCTCGTATCTTCCCAGCTCATAAGCTATTCCACCAAGATTGTTGTACATTATTCCTATTCTGAAACCGTCTTCTAGCTCCTGGTACAATTGCAGACCGCGAAGGAAGTACTTTTCGGCATCAGCATACTTATTTTGAGATCGCAGGATCATCCCAATGTTATTCGATGCACTTGCTATGCCTCTCCGGTTGTTCGTTTGCTCCCAGATTGTGAGGCTCTGGTCAAAGCAATTCATGGCCCGCACCTGATCGCCACACTCAAGGAAAATACTACCCAAATTTGTCTGAGCCTCTGCGATACCTCGCTCATCGCCGTGGATGCGAAATAACTCCTCTGCCTCTTCAATATACACTTGAGCCTTGGCATAGTCGCTTTGACTTGTCGACAGAATGCCCAGGCCATTCAGTGCCTGAGCGCGCAACACATTGGTTGTGTCACTGCTTCGAGCAAGCGCATTTTCGAGCCAGCCGCGCCCCTCACTCAAATGGCTGCGAGCATGCCAAAATCTCCACAGGGATGCGGCAAAGCGCAGTCGGATATCTGGGTCTAACGTCCAGCTCATCGCCGCCCGAAGGTTACTGTGGTCTACTTCGAGCCGTTCAAGATATTGAGCCTGCTGTGGACCGTCAAGGTAGCCGGCCGCCTCTTCTGCCAACCCAAGGAAATATTCGCAGTGCGCCTGTCTCCAAACTTGCTCTTCGTCAGAATCGGTCAACTGTTCCATCGCAAACACGTGAACAACTTCCAGCAGGCGATAACGCATCGTCAGCTCACGTTCATCCGTGACAGTCACAACGAGCGAACCACGCACCAGATTGTGCAGCAATTTCATGACTTTGCGCTGGGCAATACCATATCCTGAACACACTGCCTCAGCAGCTTCAAGCGACCAGGTACCCGTAAATACAGCAAGACGCATGAACAGGCCGCGTTCATCCGGAAGCAGCGAGTCGAAGCTCCATTCCATTAGCGCCTGAAGTGATCGATGCCTGCCCTGCGCGACCGCAGAATTATTCTCCAGTAGGTCAAATAGACGCTTATCGATATCTGCAGGCTGCATCACATGTACCCTGGCAGCCGCAAGTTCGATCGCCAATGGTAAGCCACCAACCCGCCTGCAAATCGATACGACTGAGGAAAGGTTTTTCTCGGTAAGCGCAAATTTTGGTGAGATATTTCTGGCACGATCTATAAATAGCCGCACGGCCTCGTTTTGCGCTATCTCAACCAGATCGCTGCCTGCAACCTGAGACGCATCCGGGTAGGAAAGAGGCGACATGCTCCATACAGTCTCACCAGCGATTTCGAGCGCAACCCGGCTGGTTGCCAGAACTCTAAGTCCAGGACACGCCTTCAGAAGTCGATCGACGATAAATCCACATGCTGCAATCAGATGCTCGCAATTATCCAGAACTAGCAAGACAGATTTCTCACGCAGTGAAGAAACCAGCGTCTCCTCGACCGCCGCTTGCGCAGACTCTTTAAGGTTCAACGCATCTGCAATTGCGAACGGAACCAGCGCAGGTTCCGTGATCCGCGAAAGGTCCACGAACCAGGCGCCATCTGCAAACTCCTCCAAAGTATTGGAACTTACCTCAACTGCAAGACGCGTTTTGCCGATGCCGCCGACCCCGACAAGGGTTAGCAGGCGAGACGATAGAAGCAGTCTCCGGACATCGGCCTGCTCCTGAGTTCGTCCGACAAAATGAGTAAGCTGGATGGGCAGATTGGAGCTGGGTCGGTTTGCTGATCGGACCGGAGGAAAATCATCGGGCAGGTCTGGGTGGCCCACCTGAAACACATGCTCCGGATGCTGCAGGTTCTTAAGCTTGTGCTCACCTAGATCTAGCAGAGTGACGCCGGAAGGCAGCTCCTCGCGCACCAATCGTGCTGCAGTACCAGACAGCACAGTCTGGCCGCCATGGGCGAATCCGCGCAACCGGGCGCATCGGTTTACTGCCGGCCCGTAGTAATCTCCGTCTCGCAGATCTGCAACCCCCGTGTGCAGCGCCATTCTTACCCGTATCTGGATACCCTCCGGCCATGTTTCCCCGTGAAAAGCTATCTGCATGGCAACGGCGGCCGCAAGTGCGTCTTCAGCTTTAGAGAAGACGGCAAACAGACTGTCGCCTTCGCCACGGTGCTTCAGCAGAATTCCCGCATTGAGCCTGATAATGTCTTCTGCAAGCTGATCGTGCTTCAGGATTGCGAGGCGCATGCCTTCACGCACGCGTTCCCAGGTCTCGGTACTGTTTTCAACATCCGTCATCAGGAATGTTACAGTTCCGTCTGGAAGTTTGGCATCCAGTCTGTTCAATTCATATGACATTTTGGAACCATCGCTCCACACCAACTAACTAGGACTGCACGGAAAACAGAGAAGCCAATTTGGCGCCATTAGGGCTACCCAGGCCCGTGCAGGCATCGGGGCCAGGGCCAGCCTTGTAACTGCCATTCTCACCAACAACGATGTCGTTAAAACAGTGCGCGTTCGCCCATAGCTTTGGCGATATAAAGCCAAGTTTGCGACCAAAGGATGCAAACAGACCAGCGTAGAGCGGTGCGACGGCGCTTGTACCTCCCGCACCCTGCTGTGTTTGGCCATGCACGAAGATGGTATATCCGGTTGAAGGATCCGCCACTGCGGCTATATCCGGAACCATTCTGCCCAAACCTGTTGGTGGCGCAGGCGCGCCAACCTGAAATGCCTGCACCGGAAAGATCGTGGAATAGCCTCCGCCAGTGCCTTGCCCGTTGCTCTTGCCCGGATCGTTGTTCCAGACCGTTTCTATGTGCTCAGCCTTGTGGGTTCCACCGCAGCAGATCACGTGGGGGCAAGATCCAGGGACATCAACGTTGGCAGGAGTTGCCCCCCCATCGCTCGAGTCGTTATCACCAGACGCTGCAAGCACGACCATACCGGCGGAAACAGCTGCCGCCGCTGCCGCCTCCATCGACTGTGCTGCTGTCGTACCCCACAAAGCCTCGTCTGATCCCCACGAAATGCTGCAAACATCGCATCCATCTGCAGAAGCTTTAGCTACCGCAGCCGCAATACTCTGCGACCAATACACTCGAATCGTGGCGGGCTTACCAGTTGCGCAGTAGTACGATGCAGCAGACACCTGGATATCCATAACCACCTCGATGTCGGGATCATGTGGTTGACCAACATACTGGTTAGGATTGTTGACTGTACCATCGACGGAGACATCAACAATACTTGGCACAGGCTGATCAATGGACGCAAAATAGCTCTGCATATCTGAGGCTGTCCAACCGCCGTTTATTTCAACGATTGCGATCACGCCCCCACCGCCAAGCCCATGAGGCCATTGATAGTCATTGCACAGATCAGGTACCTGGTAGGATATTGCACTGCTTACCAATGCATACGGTCTAACACCGGCAGAGTGTATGTTTTGCATTTGCGTCCTTGCAGAATCGGTAGATGGGCGGTTTGGATGCAGGGCATCAACGCTTGACGACTCTAGTCGTTGCCAAATCGATCATTTGTAACTGTAGTATTGTACTCACAGATTTTGAACGTTTGGTTGCCAGATGGCGTGTTGATTGAAGTGCAAGCCGGATACTATCCTGCTGCCTTGGCAGGTGCAGTCAATGAGCAGAGCTAATCTTACATTTAACAAAATTGAGTTGTGTGCTGAGACTAGCATTCCTGGAGGCAGTCATGATTGGCGCCAGCGTACGTTTCAACTTCAGATTCAGTGCGTTCCTAAAGTGGATTTCTAAGATCGTGACCGCTGTTAGCCTGTTCGCCGTCGCGCCGAACTGCGTACAGGCACAGCCATCTCAAAAGATAACGCCAGGGCGCTGGTGGCCAGCATTTCGTCGGCCACACCGGGTACTGCTTGCCGTTCGCCCGTCCAGCGCAGACGAATACTTCACCCTTATGACACTTTCAGGTCTTGCGGCGCGCGCCTGTAACGAAGGTCGAACCGACAGCATGATCTGGGTTAAGCAGCAGGCGCCGAACGCATACGATATGTGGCTCAAAGCCATGCTTGCTCAAACGGGAGCAAGTCTCTCGGGCCCACTTTCTTTGGACCTGCTGCTAAAGAGAATGATTGCAGCCGGAGTGGTTAACGGATATATCACCTACCGGCCAGATGATTCGATACGCGATCTGCATCAAGGCAATCCGCAAGAACGATCGGTGAATGTTGCGACGACCCTGTGTGCTGTTTTTCATGGCATCGCAGTTGCCGAAGGAGAGACAGGGAAGTACAAAGCTCTAGGACTGCACGAACTGTTTGACGCTCGTACAATTTCAGAGGCGGACTGCTTCGAACGCTACAAGAGCCGGCTAAACCGGCGTGTCGTCGCGATGCAGGACCCAAAGGTTGCTGAGGTGCGCGATGCGGTGGTCGCCATGAACGCGATAGTGGTATCGATGCCCGACAGTCTGTATGAATCGGTTCTCGCCTGGGCCGAGCCTGGTACCCCGGTTCTTGGCTGGGGTATCGGAGATGAGTTCGAAATCGCATCTCGGGCTACGCGCTATGCGCACTTTATGACCGACACCGACTGGTGCACCAATTTGCCCTTAATGAGCACGGAGACGCCGGGAGTAACGATACCAACATCACGCTTGAGGCAAGCTAACTCGCCAGCAATGTGGGACCTTAACTGGGAAGATAATGTTCATTATGTCTGCTTCATCATGAGCGATGGCGACAATGTCCAGTGGTCGCTTGGAGATTTTGCAAGTTCTACAGAACATAGCTGGTGGGACAGTTCATATCGAGGCAAAGTACCACTTGGCTGGACAAGCTGCTACGACAACCTCGTTCAGATCGGCCCTTACGCACAGCAGCATCTGTTTTCCACAGCGGGAAAGCTGGACGACTTTGTGCTTTTTGGCGGCGGCTACTTCTATCCAGACCTTTACAGCGCATCGAGGCCCGATGCTCAGCGAAACCTTGATCAGCATGCCCGTCATTTCTGCGAATGGATGCACTTGGGTGGAATCAGACTGCTGATGTTTAACCTGAAGCAGTGGGACTCTGATGCAGGTGTGCGCGCGTACAGTAATTTTGCTGCGGTCGCCCCTGATCTGCTTGGCATCTTTGCCTTCAGTTACGCACCGTACACGGCAGGACGAGGAGCCGCCTTTTGGGTTCATGGTGGACAGGATGGTTCGACGCCCGTCTCTTCGGTCCGATTTGTGGTGTGGAATCACGCATCCGACCCCGGACAGGGCAATCCAGGCAAGGTCGCCGCTCTTGTTAATGCGATGCCACACGATGGCTCTGTTGACAGCGCGGAACGATTCAGCACCGTGATGATACACGCATGGTCCTGGTTTAAGGTTCCGCAGGCACCAGGAGGCGATGCGGCAGAGATTGACCAGCGGCAAGGCGGTTCAACAGGCACTGGGCGCGGCGCAGGATCGGCATTTTGGTGTGCCAGCCAGTTTAAGCCCTGGATTCGCACCCTGCGCCCCGGTGAATACATGTGGATGATGCGCCTACGACTGCATCCGGAACCGACGATCGCAAACGGACTTGCCGAGTTGACTCGAGCGGTCGCCAGATTGCCACAATCGCAACAGTCTAAACTCAAGTCTAAACTGAAACAGGCTGAGGCATACCTGCATGCCCGACGATACCATGACGCATTTGAAGTGGGGAAAGCTGCCCGAGCATTGCTCGACCATGTGTGACGCATTCAAGCGACGAGCCAGGGCGTCGGCCTACTAATGATCCTGTGACACTCAAGCCAAGAGGAAATCAGTGCAGGGATTTACTCTTCCTAATTTGAATCTAACGTCAATGGGTTGCCTGACTGCCGATCGATCACGATCGTTTGGCAGCGGCTGACACAATGCCAATGGAGATAGATCCGATGAATACCAGTTTTGTTTTCTCTGCGGGAGTCTGGAACCTTCACCCGGGGGCAGACCCGTTCGGGCCAGAAGTTCGACCCGAGCGCGAACTCCTTGAAAAGGTTCAGATCCTGCAGAAACTCGGTTTTACGTACCTTCAGCTTCACGACGACGACGCCGTTCCGATGTCGGTGCCTGCCAGCGAGATTCCGGCCGCATGCAAGAGCCTTAAGACGATCTGCGACGATCATGGCCTCACGGTTGAGTTTATTGCGCCCCGCCTATGGGAAGACCCGCGGTTCGCGGATGGCGGTATCACGGCAAACAGCGCGGCTTCACGTGCGCTGGCCCTCGACAGGGCCCATAGGAGTGTGGATATCGCGAATGAGCTAGGAACCGACCGAATCGTTCTCTGGCCAGCGCGCGAAGGCACTTACATTCGTGAGTCTAAGAATCCGCTCGACTCATTTGATCGGCTGCGCGACTACTGCAACGCCATTCTAGCTTACGATCCAAAGGTGCGCATCCTGGCCGAAATGAAACCCAACGAGCCGATGGACCTGATGTATTTGCCAAGCACTGGCCATATGCTTGCAATGGCCTATCAGTGCTCAGACCCTTCACGCGTTGGCGCCCTGATTGAGTCGGCCCACTGCATCTTGCTCGGCCTCGATCCATCGGACGAGATGGCGTATGCGCTATGGCACAAGAAGCTGTGGGGCGTTCACCTCAACGATCAGAACGGTCTCAAGTACGACCAGGATAAATCCTTCGGCGCTGTCGATCTGCGCAGAGCATTCAACCAGGTAGATGTGCTCGCGAGAAATGATTATGGTAAGAACGGCGAAGTCGTTGGCCTCGACGTCAAGGCAATGCGAACTCAACCCGCAGACATCTCGTGGAAGCACCTAGCAAACAGCAAGGAGATCTTTGAAAGGCTAGTAGCCGTCTCAGCTACCATCGATCGCAATGAGTGGGCCGGTTATGTGACCGCGCAGGATTACGAAGGTCTCGAGATCTTTATTCTGCGCCACTTCCTGAAGGGTTAATTGAATCATTGAACCCGGGTGCTGAATCGGGATTACTTCAGATTGTCAGCGCGGCGGTTACACCGGTAGTACTTATATCGGCGTGCGCCGCGCTGATTCTTGGCGTCAACAACAAACACACAGCTATCGCGGATAGGCTTAGAGTATTCGCAGGCGAACGGCGGGCAGGCTGCGTAACGCCAGAACGTGACCACCAGGTTGCCGAGCAGATTCGACTGTTCTTTGTCCGCTTTCGCCTAACGTGGATTTCGCTCGCATTGCTTTACTCTGCGATCGTCGCATTTGTGGTGATGATCCTAATAATCCTGTTGGATGAGCGGGGCCGATTGCACAATCCAGGCAATGCAATCCCGCTGTTTGTAACTGCTATTACGCTTGTGCTCGTTGCAATCGCGATGGAAATCTGGGAAGTTGCACTATCGATTGATTGTATTGAGATTGAGATTGAAGATGTTAAGGGCCCTGGGAATGTTAGCGGCAAGTAAGAGCTGCGACGGCTGGATTCGTGCCTGCTCTCGATAAAAAACACTTTGGTTCGACGTAATTTAGGTTAGAATTGCTCTTGAGTTGCACATCGCAGCAGCTCTTCGCTTGCGGTTTGTGTTGATGCTGCCGGGCGAACCAACTCGTTACCGGACGTGATGTGAGCTGCGGAGGCTCGCAGCAGATCACTTCCTGCAGCCAGGCGGTCTGCCCTCGCTTTTACCACAGGGTAGCACTCACGGGCAGCAGCACGAACTGCTCGCATATTTACTGTTGCCAGCGGCTCAGCGCACAGTAGCGAAATCGCAGAAACACACTCGGTTGCGCCAATCCGCTTCAAGAGATTAATAATGTGCAGAGTTAGCGGAACATAAGAATATGGATCGGCCAGTAGATTGGCAAGTGTTGCTCGATCTGCTGCGCCGAGGCTTTCTTCCATCTCAGGTGTCAACTGCAACAGGGCTTCATATATCGCCTTATTGGAGGGCCTGGTATGGGAGCCGGTAGTATCTTCAAGGCGCATGAGCATTACCGATGCAGATAGCTTTGAGCCGTGCTTATCAACCTCAGCAAGAAGTCGACGGTACGCCGAGTTCCTGGCCTCGAACCAGCAGCCGCCTACAATCATGCCAACGACAAGTGCTACAAGCAGAAAAAATCCCGCTGTATCCGCAGGTGTATCGTCCTTGTAAAAGTGCGATAGCAGCAACAGGATGGTCCAAATGCCAACAAAAAAGCTCACCTGATACACAGCAAAACGCTGCCGCATTATCTGCGAGAGGCGACGACAATCCTGGGTGAGGCGAGTGAACTCATCATCGGAGAGGGATGCGAGACGATTGAGGGCAGCGCAGCGCACAGCATGGTTCATCGATGCCAGATCTCGAAGAACCTGTTTCGAAGTTGGAACAATATTTGGGATCGCACCAGAATGACGATACGTGCCCACTGTCTCAGACGGGACCGTTGTAGTAACCGGGGGTTTGTGGGTGTCGGTTTCCATCGAAGTTGGCACTCACATCCATTAAGGCATAAGCGTTCTGGCTAGACGATATCGACTTCGTGCACTCCACGATGCACATTTCCAATGATATAAGCGGATTCCCCAACAGCATTCATTCGATGCGCCAGCGCAGGCGCCTGCTCGGCAGGAACCACGAGCACGTAACCGATGCCCATATTAAATGTGCGATACATCTCAGGCTCTGGCACATTGCCCCGTTCTTGAATAAGGCTAAAGATCGGCGGCACGGGCCACGTCCTTCTCTCAATCGTCACGCTGCAGGTTGGCGGCAGAATACGTGGGATATTGTCGTAGAAGCCACCGCCAGTAATATGTGCCATCCCTTTAATTTCAAACTCTTCTAATGCAGGCAGCACCGCATTTGCATAGCAACGGTGCGTCGCCAGCAACTCCTCGGAGAGCGTTCGCCCGATCGCGGGAATGTGCTCGAAAAGAGAGAATGAGCTGTCGCCGGAATCCAGCAAGATGCGTCTTGCCAGGGAGTAGCCATTGGTATGAAGCCCGCTAGATGCAAGCCCAACGAGTGTGTCTCCCGGCTCGATCGTCAGACCATTCACAATCTTTGACCGTTCGACGATCCCAACGATCGTCCCGGCCAAATCGTAGTCGCCTTCAGCATACAGGCCGGGCATCTCAGCCGTTTCGCCCCCGATTAAGGCGCATCCGGCCTCGCGGCACCCTTCTGATAATCCTTTTACAACGTCGACCACCACGGCAGGAGAGAGCTTGCCAGTAGCAAAGTAATCGAGGAAGAAGAGCGGCCTTGCGCCTTGAACGAGAATGTCGTTCACGCAATGGTTAACAAGATCCTTCCCGATTGTGTCGTGCTTGCCGGAGAGAATTGCGACTTTTAGCTTCGTACCGACGCCATCAATGCTGGATACGAGCACCGGGTTCTGGTAAGCCCCAAGCGATGAGAGGGCGAACATGCCGCCAAAGCTGCCTACGTCTGTTAGAACGCCTGGAGTGAATGTTGTTCGGATATGCTCGCGCATTCTCTGGACAGCTTCATTAGCTGCGTCGATGTCGACTCCGGCATCTTTATACGTAATCCGTTCCTGGCTCAAGTAACGACCTCTCTCATTTGGCTCAAACTACTGCGTATTCCGCCTTTGTAGACTGTTCGACGGGTCCATCATCCTCTGATTTGACGTCAAGCATCAATTTGCTTTCGCGAAGCTGTTTGGGAACCGGAATCGGATACTTGCCATCAAAGCACGCGCGGCAGAATTTATCCTTGTTAATTCCGATGGCGCGCACGACACCTTCGAGCGACAGGTAACCGAGCGATGTTGCGCCGATCATTTCTCGAATCTCTTCAACAGACATGTGCGCCGCAACCAGGTCCCTCTGATCCGCCATATCGATTCCGTAGTAGCATGGGTTCTTCACGGGCGGCGCAGTTATGCGAACATGAACTTCTCGGGCGCCGGCTTCAAACAACATGCGGACAAGCTTACCAGTCGTGGTGCCTCTTACGATCGAGTCATCCACCATCACGACCTTCTTGCCAGCAAGAGTTTCTGTTAATGGTGAATACTTCATCCTGGCGCCAAGGTCTCGCATGCGCTTGCTGGGTTGAATGAAGGTCCGTTGGATGTATCGGTTCTTAATCACACCCTCACCATACGGTATGCGTGCAGCTTCTGCATATCCAATGGCAGCCGGAATACTGGTGTCTGGCACGGGAATCACGACGTGAGCGCCATCAGCGGGGTGCTCTCGAGCAAGCTCTTGCCCCATTCGGCGTCGAGCCTGATGAAGCGATTTGCCGTAGAGCATTGTGTCTGGCCTCGCGAAGTAGATAAACTCGAACAGGCAAGTAGCATGTCTCACGACCGGCAGCGCCTGAACCTCGGTTTGGCCGTTGCGATCGATAATGATGAGCTCGCCGGGTTCTACGTCGCGAACGAATTTGGCGCCTACCGGTCCAAGTGCGCACGATTCCGATGCAAGCACATATTTGCTGCCATTGATCTTGCCAATGCAGAGCGGCCGAATTCCATATGGATCTCGGACACCATAGAGCTTGTCCGGGGTTAGTATCACGAGTGAATACGCGCCCTGAATGCGCTTCATCACCTCGATGATTGCCTCTTCAAACGACGCTGCTTCAGTTCTAGCCAAAAGCTGTGCAATCACTTCACTGTCATTCGTCGAAGCAAAGTTGCATCCCAGCGCCGAAAGCTCCGCCTTGAGCTCAGCCGTATTTATTAGGTTGCCGTTGTGCGCAACTGCAAAAGGACCAAATGCACTGTTGCCTTCTAGTGGTTGCGCATTACAGAGCGTGCTGGAGCCTGTAGTCGAGTAACGTGTATGCCCGATCGCAGCACAGCCAACCAGGCCCTCTACGGTCTTCTCACTAAAGACCTGCGTTACGAGCCCCATATCTTTATGGGTAACAATCGCCGTACCATCCGTTACGGTGATACCTGCACTCTCCTGACCTCGATGCTGCAGCGCAAAAAGGCCAAAAAAGGTAATTCGGGCTACCTCTTCACCAGGCGCATAAATTCCAAATACCCCGCACTCGTCGTTCGGAGCATGGTGATCCCACTCGTCATCCATAGACAACTCCTGGTCGTCACTGAATGGGTCACCGAGGTTCGCCAAACTTAACCGCGAATCCGCTACCGTATGCATTTTGCGAAGTGCTCCTTCGTCAGCGCGACCACCCGGAACTCGGAAGGGAGATGTCGGACCGGCTAATAACGCCGTCGGCAGCGCGATTCCAACTAACAGAAAGTTAAGAATTCCACCCTGTAAAGTGAAACAGTGCTCAAAACGTCAGGCTACTCAGTCTGGCTGTGTGCCAGTGGCCGCTCCATACGGCCAGGAATTGCTGCTGCCGAAATTTCCGACAACCGCGTCACCGGTGTATCAAACAAGATATCTGGCCCAAGGGCGACTCTAAGCGTGTCTCCACCGACAGTACCAATCCAATTTGCACGGATACCCACAGCGGAAGCGCGCTCCTTTAGTACAGTGAACTGTTTCTCTGTACGAATGGTAACCACACATCGTCCTTGCGCTTCACCAAATAACAAACCAGACGGTAACACAGTTTCTCCAAAATCGCACCTGCTCAACAAAACTAATGCGCCCTGGCTGGAAGAAATCGCCTTTTCGGCGAGACAAACCGCAAGCCCGCCATCCGAGATATCATGGCACGAAGCAAACAATCCGTCGCCAATACACGAGACGAGAAGGTCCGCAAGCGCACGCTCTTGTTGCAGGTTTACAAGTGGTGGCTTTCCTGCCTCAACTCCATGAACCTTACTCAAATACTCACTGCCACCCAGACCATACGTTGGATCGTCGTAGGCAGTTAGCAAGACGATCGTGTCGCCTTCGCCATCCGGCCTGAAAGCGGCAGCGCACCGTCGATTTACATCATCAAGAACGCCAAGCATTCCAATGGTTGGAGTCGGGAAGATTGGACCTGCGGCTGTCTCATTATAGAAAGATACGTTGCCCGAGACAACGGGAGTATCGAACGCTTCGGTCGCAGCCGCTAGGCCTTCAACTGAGCGCCGAAACTGCCAGAAGCCAGTCGGTTTCTCCGGGTTGGCAAAGTTCAAATTATCGGTTACTGCAACGGGTCTGGCTCCCGTACACGCTACGTTTCTGGCCGCTTCGGCTACCGCGATCTGACCGCCAACAAAGGGGTCAAGATATCCGTACCGCCCATTTCCATCTAGCTTAACGGCAATGCCCTTCTTACTTCCTCGAATCCGCAAAATCGCAGCATCGGAGCCGGGCATATGTATCGTTTGAGTCTGAACCATACTGTCGTATTGATCCGTAACCCACGCCTTGCTCGCAAGAGAAGGCGAATCTAGCAGCGCCAACAACGCATCTTCGTACGACTCGGGCTCGCTAATCGAGGTGAGATCAAACGATTGAATAGCCGCAATGTAGTCCGGCTCTTCTGTCTCAAGGTAGTAGGTAGGGCACTCATTCGTTAACGCACGCGCCGGAACTTCGGCTACCACAACACCGTTGTCCTTAACTCGGACAAGGCCATCGTCAGTGACAAAACCTATTACGGCTGCACTTAGCTCCCACTTTCGGAAGATGTCCATTACTAGCTGCTCGGTGCCCGCCTTCGCGATACAGAGCATTCTCTCTTGAGATTCGGAGAGCATGATTTCGTAGGGCGTCATGTCCGCCTCGCGCAAGGGGACTTTGCGTACATCAATCTCCATACCGGTGCCGGCTTTAGCGGCTGTTTCACTCGTGGAACAGGTCAAACCTGCGGCGCCCATGTCCTGAATACCGACGACATGCCCGCTTGCGAGAGCCTCCAGGGTTGCCTCAATCAGCAGCTTTTCAAGGAAAGGGTCGCCCATCTGGACATTGGGGCGCTTGCTCTCACTGTCCGGCCCGAGCTCTACACTTGCAAAGGTTGCGCCATGGATACCATCTTTGCCAGTCGAACTGCCCACGTAGATAACAGGGTTTCCAACACCGCTGGCTGCAGCACTTGCGATGCTATCGAGGTCAACAACCCCCACTGCCATCGCATTTACAAGTGGATTACCCGAATAGCACGGATGGAAGTAGATCTCGCCGGCAACGGTCGGCACTCCCACACAGTTTCCATAGTGGCTGATCCCAGCGACAACATGCTCAAACAGATAGCGGTTCCGGGGCTCTTCAAGAGGTCCAAATCGAAGTGAATTCAGGTTCGCGATGGGACGGGCGCCCATTGTAAAAATATCTCGCAAGATTCCGCCAACTCCAGTTGCGGCGCCCTGAAAGGGCTCAACGGCGGACGGATGATTGTGGCTCTCAACCTTAAAGACGATTCCTATTTTGTCATCGAGAGGGATAACGCCGGCATTTTCCAGGGCGCCTTGCTCTTGCGCCGCCTTATAGTTCTTAAAAAGTGAAAGTACAGGACGGGAGTACTTATAGCCGCAATGCTCCGACCACATCACAGAGAACATGCCAAGCTCGGTGACAGTAGGCTCTCGCTTAAGGGTTCCGAGGATCTGCTGATACTCCGCATCGTTAAGGCCCATCTCGCGGACCATCTGTGGATCGATCAAATTTCCGGCTCCCTCGCTCCGCGCCGATCAGGCGCCTATCTCAATGATCCCACGATGGATTCATTGCTAATCAAACCTTAACACACTCGGTTTCAATTGTTAAAGATAGTATACCCAACACCGTTGGGCACGATCAAACGGCATGCGGAGATTTCAAGTATTTGAAATGAGTGATACGCGTCATAATATGAGTCGTCAGTACCATCAGGAGGTTGCTAATACGATGGTAGCGGCACATGGGGTGATAATGCGGGTTGCCGAAGATCAACTGGTCGCGCGGTGTCGCGCAGGCGACCTGGACGCTTATTCACAGGTGTACGACAAGTACGAGCGTCAGGTTTTTCGTTACGCCTACCACATTCTTGGTCACCGTGAAGATGCGGACGATATTAAACAAGAAACATTCCTGAAAGCGTTTCAGGCCATTAACACGTTTCGCAGTGAATCAAGCCTGCAAACGTGGCTCCTAAAAATTTGCGGCAACCTCTGCCGCGACAAGATTAAATCCTGGGATCGAAGAAAAGTAACCTACGACTCGACTCTGCGAGACGACGAGCTTGGCTGTTCCGATGAATACGATGGCCCGCAAGCGCTCGCTGAGCGGAAAGAGCTAACAGGAATAATCATGAAGGCCCTGCAGGGGATGCCTCCTGCGCAAAGGGAAATAATTGTTCTCCACGAAATTCAGGACCTGAGTTACGAGGAGATTGCAGCAGTGCTGGGTTGCTCCAGAACGAGCATCAAGCTAAGACTATTCCGTGCGAGACGCAGTCTGAAAGAACGAGTTGCGTCGCTTATGGGAACGGCCGACTGATCGTCGGCTTCATTCAAGAGGGCAGAGAGATGAGATTCTCTATATATAATGAGTGCAGCGAAGTGCGTAAGTCGCTGTGGGATTATGCCGGCGGTGGGCTCAGCGACTCTGAGCGAAAGTCTATCGCTGCACATATCACGACATGCGATAAGTGCGCAGAAGAGCTTGCGGGTTATTCAGTTGCGCGGAACCTGATCACAAATTACCGATCGGTATCCCAGCCAGAGTCTCGACTCGGCTGGAGAGATCTGGAGCATAAGCTGACAGCTCAGCCAGCGCGCACCTCCGTTTGGTCTATATCCGGTTTGCGCTTCGGCCTGGGCGCTGGCGTGCTTGCCGCAACCGCTGCAGTGCTGTTCTTCACGGCTCAAAACTCTAGGCTGCCGAACCATCAAGCGTTGATCAACCAGGGGCAGGCTAAAGTCGCGGTCCCCGATACCCTCAAAGCGGATGGCGTTCCCAGCGGCACGGAAGCAAGTGACCGCTCCCTTGCAAAGGAATCCGACCATGGGCCAACGGTTCCAGGCATTAAGTATGCCACTCCTTCATATTTGGTCACCTCTGCGCGGCGATCCAAGGCACCGCACCCCGCTCTTGCTCATAACGTAAAATCTGCGCCTTCTGCGACAGACGAAGATCAGGATGGAACGCGCGTGGCCATGAATGACTACGTGCTTGCATCGGCATCAAATGGAAGCGACGAAGATCAGAGTCGCCGCTACGTGATTGACCTCGTGGCCAGCGCCTCGGCCACAGAAGTTGCCGAGGAGGCTCATCCGTGGTGAGGAGCAAAGCATTTGGCGTAACAGCCATGGCGTTTTGCATCCAGATGTCTGCTGTGGCATATGCGCAGCAGACGCCTGCTCCCTCACAAGGGAGCGATGTGCTTGGCGCTATTCAGTCTCAAGTCTCCTCAATCTTCGCGCGCACAAACTCCTGTGTTGTTACGATTGAAGACCTGCGCGGAATTGAGGCCGAAGACCTGTTTCGGATGGCCATCGCCGGGCGCCGAAGGGGATTAAGGCATCAGACGATTGATGCGTTCAACAGAAAGTCGGAAGCCGAACTCCGACTCTACCTTCTGAATAAATCTATCAAGCCGTCTCCATCCGCTGTAGCTAGCGCGCAAAAGGCAATTCAAGCGATCGATAGTGAAATTGATACGCTGAAGGCAGATATCACTCGTATGCCACAGGCCTCGCGCACACGTGTTGACGTGTGGCAGGGACATCTGGATGCACTAACGGCAGAGAAGGCGAAGGTTGATGCCGAGATAACACAACTTGGCCCAACGCTGAAGCCGGGCGGTACCCACGCAGTTCAGCTTCAACATGCCCGTACTTTTCTGCAGACTCAGGTTCAGACCGTACAGGCTGAGTTGGCTGTATACCGACAGAAGTTTGAGGCCGAAGGCGGCAATCGATTCGAAGTACCTAAAGTTGGGGCGGGTTTTTCAATCGGCGAGGGTCTCGTAGTAACGACTGCGGACGTTCTCGACGGGATGTCAGAGCCGATCATCATTACTTCCGATGGATCGAGACTGCGATCTCAGATCGTTGGCATGGACAACGAGACGAACATAGGTATGGTCCGCCTTGTCGCCGCAACACAGTTGGCAACACTGAACCTTGCCAATTCCGACACGGTAACAACGGGCAACTTTGCAATATGCATTGGAAGTCAGCCTGGCAGCTTTAACACGGTCGCGCTGAACACGGTAGCTGCAATACGCTCGGAAGGCATGTTCTCCGGTCGAAGGTTCTATCCGCGCCTCTTTCAGGTCTCAGGCGCATCGGCAGCTGGGATTAGCGGCTCACCCATCCTAAACTCGGCTGGCGAAGTTGTAGGTATGATCGTAGCAGCGCCGATGGCGGATAATCGCCCCGGAGGTCCATTCGCCTTTCAACCGAACAGCGGTACTGCTTTGGGTGGCCCTGGACCCGGTGGTCCCGGAATCGACCGGGGTGCATCGCCTGGCCAGGGAACGCCAAACCGTGGCAGAGGTCCAGGCAACATTAACCCAGGAATTGGCTTCGGACCGGATTTTAGATTTGGCGTACCAAGCGCAGCCTATGCCTTGCCTACAAATAACATGAAACCTGTCCTCGAAGACTTGAAGGCTGGCAAAAAGGTGGAGCACTGCTGGATAGGTATGAGCGTGGTTGCGCACCTCAGCCATGACACATCGAACGGGAAAATTGACCTCGTTCGCAACGTTGTGGTTAGCGCCATCTACCCGGATTCTCCCGCCCAAAAAGTGGGTGTGCGCACAGGAGACCAGGTGTTATCGATTAATGGTCGGCCCGTGAAAGATGAAGTCGACGTGCGCATCGTATCGATGTTGTCCCGGCCCGGCGATCCACTGACGATCGAACTGATGCGACCTGCAGGTCAAGCTTCGAGCAAGTTGACTTTGTCTGGATTTATCTCCTTGCGTCCAACGACAATCCCTCGCCCAATGGAAACGCACTAAAATATTGGGGTTGGGGATTCGGTGTGTGGTTTCTCAATTACCCTTCGTAAGAAATCCTAGCGTTCCAAGCCAGGCAGCGCAGTGCGGCGGCCAGGTCTTAAAGATAGGATCATTGCCACCGAGCCCGATCCCGTGTGGCCCGTGTGCATACATGTGCAGCTCAACGTTCACGCCGTTCTTGTGGCAAGCCATGGCAAAGAGCAGCGCGTTTTCACAGGGTACCACAGCATCATCTGCTGTCTGTAAAATGAAGCACGGGGGCGTCTGAGGCGTTACTTGCTTCTCGTTAGACAAAAGGTCGATTAGAGCCGGGGATGGATTCGGTCCAAGAAGATTGGATCGAGAACCACCATGCGTGAATGGATCGGTCATCGTAATAACGGGATAACAGAGGATGGCCACGTCGGGCCGGCAGCTCACACGATCGATAGCATCGGTTGCAGCGCCATCTCCCTTGTCAAAGTGCGTTGCTGCGGTAGATGCGAGATGTCCTCCTGCCGAGAAGCCGATAATACCAATTCGGTCGGGATCGACCTTCCACTCTGCCGCTCTGGATCTAACCGTGCGGATCGCACGTTGGGCGTCGCCAATCTCAACTGGATGATGGTACGTTGGGCCGAGCCGATATTTTAGAACAAAGGCAGTCACTCCAATCGAGTTTAGCCACTCGGCAATTGGCGCGCCTTCATGCCCCGCCAGTCCACCGTAGCCGCCGCCTGGGCACACGACGATGGCAGAGCCGTTCGCTGTTCCTTCGGCCGGCTGAAACACAGTTATGGTCGGGATATCCTGGGGTGCGCTGCCCTTTGCGCCTGGAGCATCTCCCGCCCATAGCCGTAACTCCGGATGCGCCTGCGCCGTGGCGTCCCCGCCCGCAGCTAGCGCTGAGGTTGCAAGAACCCCGGTTAAAAACAGACTCGCTATCGCCGACATCATTGGCTGCTTCTCCCTAAAGACTGAATGAATGGTCCAACCGGCATCGCATTTTAAATCCAAAACGCGCGGTCGCAGCAAGCAGCAACCTACCGGCTCGATGCCTCTTGACTACGCAATCACCGACAGTGCGGTCGCAACGATCGACTCAAACAGAGGCTTACCATCTGCTGTGCCAAGGATCTTCTCACTCGCCCGCTCGGGGTGTGGCATCATTCCCATGACGTTAAACGTTGCGTTCGCAATTCCAGCGATATTGCTTCGGCTGCCATTCGGGTTACCCGCCTCGGATGGCTCACCATCTGCATCGACATATCGGAACAGAACGCGCTTTTGCTGCTCTAATTCCGCCTCGGTGGCATCGTCACAAACATAACAACCTTCGCCATGTGCTATCGGTATCTGAAGAAGCTGATGATGCTTATAGAGCGATGTGAAGGGCGTGTCTTCATTTTCAACACGGAGACCGACGTACTTGCAAATGAATCTGCATTCCGTGTTGCGCACCAGCGCACCCGGCAGCAGGCCCGCCTCACACAGAATCTGGAATCCGTTACAGATGCCGATCGTAAGCTTCCCGCTCGCCGCATGCTGCTGAACAGCATTCATGATCGGCGCGAATCGGGCGACCGCTCCTGTGCGCAGGTAGTCTCCATAAGAAAAGCCGCCAGGCACAATAACGACATCGAATCCGCTTAGCGATTTCTCCTGATGCCAGACATATTCGACCGGGCACTCCAGGACGTCTTTGACCACAAAGTAGGCATCCTGATCACAGTTGGAGCCAGGGAAGCGTATCACCGCAAATTTGGGCTTAACTCCGGATATTACACGGGTGGAATCAGGTGCGAGTACTGTCATTCCATCACCTCAAAGGTGTAGTTTTCGATAACCGGGTTTACCAGAAGCTTATCACACATCTCGCGCACGGTCGTATCCAGGGCTGCAGGATCGGACGCCGCATCATCAGAGACCGTTAGCTCCATATACTTGCCGATTCTAACCTGAGTTACGTCTTCGTACCCCAGCGAATGGAGTGCGTTCTGCACGACACGTCCCTGTGCATCCAGAAGCGTCGGCTTGAGCGTAACAATAACTTTAATATGGGGCATTGGGTGTAACTCTCCTGAGGCTACGCCGGATTTCGCAGCTTTGCTTTCCGGTTTTCGACCTGATCAATTGCAGATTGAACGCGAAGAACAACCTGACCCTGGTCAATTCCAGAAACTCGAAGCGTCTTCTCGCGAGCGCTCTCACCGCCAATAATTGAAATTTGGGAACGTGGAATATCCAGTACTCGAGAAATAAGCTCAACAAGAGCCTTGTTCGCTGCGCCATCAATCGGCGGAGACGCTACGCGCGCGTGCAATACACCTGCTTCGTAACGCGAAACTGCATCGCGACCGCCGCGCGGGGTCAGCCGCACTCGCAAAACTGTACTGATCTCCACAACTCACCTTCCCGCTTGGATTATACCGCACGAGCTACTTTGTAGCCGACATCAGCGCCGAGCGATAGTCGTGATCACGACGAAAACAGCAGGATCATGGTAATGGTGATGATGCCATTGTGAACTGAGTGCATCACGATGCTAGGCAGCAGCGTCCGGCGCTTTGAAAAGACGATAGCAAAGGCCAGACCGATACCGAACAGCGGCAGAAATCCCTCGGGCAGGTTTGGATGCAGAAGCGCAAAGATCGCTGAAGACACGACCATTCCGCCGGCGCGCCCCCATCGGCTCATGAGCGCTGGCATTAGCACACCACGAAACATCGTCTCCTCGACGATAGGTGCCACCACAGCAGTCTCGATCAACAACAAGATGCGATCTAGCGGTGAACTCGCCAACATTCCCTCAAGCTGAACGGGATTGATCGGTGTGTGAACCGACCGGAATATGTAGGATGACACTATGCTCAGGCCAATAAAAACCGGCATTGCGATTAGATATGAAAACAGCGCCGTCCGTATATCCCCGGCAGCATCCTGGCTCACAAACCCCACGGATTCGAGCATCTGGCGCATTGTGATCCTGGTCTTATCGCCTGCCGCCAGGCTCTCACGATTTACCAGTCGCCTCAGCAGCACGAGCGCGCAAGCGACAAGTACGAGTGAAAGTGAGATTTGAAGGAAAGCCGTAAATCGAAGTAACTGCTGTGCCGACCAACCGCTCGTATTCGGTGTGAGGCGCCTCAACGGGTAGCCAATGAAGAGATAGACGCAGAGGTAGAAGACAAAAGCGCTCGCTCTAGAGCGATAGGTCAACCCTGTTGGTACCGATTCAGCCGCCTCAACCTCCGTAACGGGCTCAGCTTGCTGCAGCTTTTGACCAGTTCCGAGCTGAATGGCGCGGTGAAGCAAGAAGATAACAAGCGTGCAGGTTCCAACGACAATCAGGGCGATATACAGGGACTCAAACGAGGTGTACTGCATCGCGGAGGACAGTGCAGCCTGTCGCTCTCGAGAGGCGCCTGTGGCATCTCCCTTACGCTCGCTGAGTCGCAGCAGGGCCAAATGCTCAAACCAGCCAAGATCCAATAGCTTTATACTGTTGTGCAGGGCTGTCGCATTGATGGTTTCAGGGGCGGGTGGAGGTTCTGAATACAGCGCCGACCACAGAGCCTGCTCATCCGCTCGGCTCACTTTAGAGGCGCTCGGGCTCTCAACACTCAGGCGGGATTTGCGCTGTGAGGTGCGTGCCGGTACCTGCGGTGGCGGGACAGATGCTTTCATCAGTTCGATAAACGCACCCGTACGTCCAAATGCGCCAAGGCATATGCCGAGGCACCGCTGAGCTCTGCGATGCTGAGGTGAGGCTATGCTGCGCCAGGATCGAATGACAGCGTCGACAGATCGACTTTCGCGGGTAGCCTTAACTGGCAAAGGCGCCATTCGTGACAACTTCGCTGCCCGATCTTGCACCGGACGCAGTTGGCTGGCTGACGTCGATGCAACCGCGTATGCGAACTTCGTCTCTCTCAGCGCATCGTAAAAACCCGAAGCGTAATTCGAACTCGCGCGATCGGCGGGAGTCGTTGCAGTACTGTGTGTTCGAGCAATGGCGAACACCACGAGGAGCACAAGAGCGGCGCCAACGAAGGAGCCGTAAACGGTTACTCGGCGGTTAGGTGACATCTGCTAGAGCAGCGCGTTTCGCACGGCTTGCAGAATGAACAGAACAATCATCGGTGCAAAATCGAGATTGCCGGTTCGCGAAGGAGGCGGCATGATCTTTCGGATCGGGTTAACCAATGGATATACGATCGATCGCAGTGTTTTGACAAATGGGCTCCGATGGGAGATTTTTACGCCAAAGCAGATCAGATTGCTAACCAGAATCTCGACAAAAATAAGGATCATCGCGATCGAAAGCAGGTTAATCAGGAGTGTCTGAATATTATAGATCGGCACAAAGAGCAGCATATCGATTCCTCTCACGCAGCTTGCGTCAGCGCACTATTTCCCTGTAGTTCCCTTTAAATGAGCTTCGGCCTGCTTCAGCCGCATCGCGGCTATTGGGTCATCGCCAAATTTTGTGGACTCGCGCCATGTTTTGACCGCATTGTCCCATTGGCCCAGCTTCTGGTAGCAAAAGGCCAGGGTGTGATACGTCGGCCATTTACACGGAAACTTAATTGCCTTCTCCAGGTAGGGAATCGCCTTCTCAGCATCGTGAAGATGCAGCCAGTAGTGCGTCCCTAACTCATCATACATATAGGAGGTGTTCGGGTTTCGCGCAAGCCCTACCTTTAGCTGCTCAATTGCCTGGTCGTTACGGTCGCTGCTCCAGAGCATGTAGGCCACATCGCAGTAGGTCTTAACATCGTGGGGATCGCCCTCTTCTACCATTTTGAACAATCCGACAGAGTGATTCCATTCGCCCTTTTCAAAGTGCTTATCTGCCTGATTGTAGATTTGGTCCAATGTCTCCCCAAGGATCGCATCCGCAACATCTGGTTCCTCCACAGGTGAGGCAAGCGCAGCAGGCGCCTTGCTGACGCCACCAGGCTTGGGACCCGTGAACGATCCCGGCGGCTCTTTTGCATTCGCCCTCTGAGCTGAAGCAGAAATACAAAGCGAGGCTGAAGCCATTGCGATAATGGCAGCGATAGCGCACATGTTCTGTGGTCTCAGCGACATCTTTCCACCTCCTGTATCAGAGCGAGAAACGCGATATTACATCTGCGGCGGCCTGCCGAACGGTTGCGTCAGAGTGCTTCAACATGCGGCGAAGAGCAGGCAACGCGGATCGATCCCCTATTCTGCCAAGCGCAAGAACGGCAGCCTTGGGTATGGCCTCGTCCGAATCGTCCAGCGCAGCAATAAGCGGCCCAACCGCTGCCTTCGCCTGCAGGCGTCCGAGCGCTTTGGCGGACTGCTCGCGCACATCCTCATTCTTGTCTTTCAGGCCGCGAATGAGAGGTTGAACAGCCTTGGGATCGCCAATATTGCCCAGTGCCTGGGCGGAACACCAGCGCACCAGTTCAGACTGATCTGCGGCTAAAGCATGCGTTAGCGCCGGTACGCCTCGGGTCTCTTTTAGATGGCCGATGGCCTGCGCCGCCTGCGAACGGATCAGGTAGTCCTTGCTCTTAATCGCCTCGATAAGCGCCGGGGTTGCCCGATGATCGCCTAAAGCACCCAGCGCATACGAGGCATAGAAGCGAACGTTCGAATCCACTGCCGTGCGCTTGTCGTTGAGAATGCGGATTAGGTCTGGGGCAACGGCAGGATTGCCGATGCGAGCGATTGCGACGGCAGCATTTGCACGAACCTGGGCCTCTTTATCGCGAAGCAGGGGGAGCAGTTTTGCGCTCGCCTGTGGATCGCGGAGGGCTCCAAGCGCGGTCACAGCCTGCAGCCTCACTCTGGCAGAAGCATCGTTCAACAGGTTTTCCAGTGACCGCGCTGCGGCAGTATCCCCGGTTGCACCTAACGCTTCGCTCGCTGCCGCACGTACCGCGGCGCTGGCATCGTGCGTGGCTTTCTCCAACTGCCCGACGTAGGTTTTGACGGGATAGATCCCCAATAGCTGCGCGGCGGCCGCACGTCGATTTGCATCGACGTCGGCAAGAAGAGCGGCAACGCGCGGAAGATCAACCTTGTCTTTTTGAAGGGTAGTTGCCGCCGCTCGCAGAGCCTGTTTCCGGACGCTCTCGACCGGATCGCCCAATGCCTGCAGCAATGCGGGCAGCGCCCTGGGATCTGCGAGTTTGTTGAGCGCTTCAGCCGCGTTTGCGCGCGCTGCGACGCTGCTCGATTTCAGCGCTGCAATCAAGTCGTCAGCCCGATCCGCTTTCGCAACGAGAGGCACGAGAACGGCGCAAAGCGACAGCGCAGCGGCTATCGCCGTGCGCAACACAGCTCGCTTTTTATCCCTGCAGACCCAGCTTTGCATCGATGAGCCGGTTTACCTCTCCAGGGTCGGCTTTCCCCTGCGTTTCGCGCATTACCTGCCCGACCAGGAAACCACGCTTTGCGACGAGCCCCTTCTCAATAATTGCGGTAACCACATCGGCATTTGCTGCAAACACTTTGTCGACCGCCGCCTGAACCGCGCCAGCATCCCGAATGGTGCGCCAGCCACGGGCCTCTACGATCTCCAGCGGCACGCCGGAGGTCGAGTACATCTCTTCGATAAGCGCCTTCGCAATCTTGCCACTGATCGTCCCATCATTGATCAACCCGACCATCTGTGCGAGCGCCTCAGGAGAAACGGGGCAATCCCCGATTTCCGTGCTCGAGCTATTCAGCAGCTTGGAGAGATCTCCCATCATCCAGTTCGCTGCAGATTTCGGGTCTCCCGATAGCTTCGCACTCTGCTCATAATAGTCTGCAAGCGCTCTGTTTTCCGTTAGAAATGCTGCATCATAGGCCGACAGGCCATATTCAGCGGAGAACCGATCTCGGCGCGCATCGGGCAGTTCAGGCATAGATGCACGGACCTGCTCGATCCACTCTTCCGAAATAAACAGCGGAACGAGGTCGGGTTCCGGGAAATAGCGGTACTCCTCTTCGCCCTCTTTGGAGCGCTGCGAGAAAGTAACCTGCTTGGCATCGTTCCATCCACGGGTCTCCTGGATCACTCTACCGCCGCTATTCAGGATCTCTCCCTGCCTCAGCGTCTCAAACTCTATACCCTTAAATACGGCCCGAAACGAGTTAAGGTTTTTAATCTCCGTCTTCGTGCCAAAACTGTTTGAACCTACCGGTCGGACGGAGACATTGGGCTCACAGCGAAGAGACCCCTCCTCCATCTTTCCGTCACAGACGCCAATGTAGGTGAGGATCGCCCGGAGCTTCACGAGATAGGCTCTGCCCTCTTCCGCGCTCTGGATATCCGGCGGAAAATCCGTAACGATCTCCATCAGCGGCACACCGCTTCGATTGAGATCGACATGGCTATCGTCGCCTGCAACATGGAATAGCTTGCCTGTATCCTCTTCAAGGTGAACGCGCCGAATATGGATTCGCTTCGTAACGCCATTCACTTCGATATCGAGCCAGCCCTTCACTCCGATCGGCACATCATACTCGCTGATCTGATAGCCTTTGGGAAGGTCTGGATAGAAGTAGTTCTTGCGATCGAACTTTGCATGCGGATTAATCTGGCAATTGAGAGCCAGTGAGGCGCGTATCACGAATTCCACGGCGCCCTTGTTCATCACGGGCAGCGCGCCGGGCATGCCGACGCAGACCGGGCAGCAGCGCGTGTTCGGCTCGCCGCCAAACTCATTCTTGCATCCGCAGAACATCTTGCTGTTCGTCAGCAGCTCTGCGTGACACTCCATCCCCACGACCGGCTCATATTCGACATCAGTAACAGTCTCACTCATCTTTTCATTTCCCTGTTTCACACTGTTTAAGGGCTTGTCTGCACGAATTCATTCCATCCGGCTGGCATTGCTTCAATCCCCTCCCCTGCGAGCTTGCGAGCGAATCAGGGGAGGGTAAGGCGAGGGGCGAATCTCCGAAAGCAGAGAGCGGTCCAGTCTTATCGGCTTCACATCACGCACGGCGGCCCAATTCGAGCCTATCGGGTGCACCCCGTCATGCTAAACATAGCTCCGCCCAGCCAGCACCGAAGCTAATTGCAATCTGCCCCTCACCCCTTCCCCACGCAAGCGAGGAGAGGGAGGAAATCGGTGTCCTCAAGTGAGCGGTGCGAACTTTTGTCCCCACTGCGTCGCCTGCTCATATGCATGCGCCGCGTTGAACAGCTTTGTTTCGGCATAGGGACGCGTAATGAGCTGCAGCCCAATTGGAAGTCCCTCCGCGAACCCGCATGGGATCGATATCGCCGGCAGCCCCGCCATATTGATGGGAATGGTGCAGACATCCGCGAGTTTCATCTCGAGTGGGTCGGCCTTCTCTCCGATCTTAAATGCAGTACCTGGCGAGGTTGGGGTGATCAGCACATCGAAGCGCTCAAAGGCTGTATCGAAGTCTCTCCGGATCAGCGTTCGCACCTGCTGAGCACGCTTGTAGTAGGCATCGTAATAGCCGGCAGAGAGCGCATAGGTGCCGATCATGATTCTCTGCTTCACTTCAGCGCCAAATCCCTCATCGCGCGTCTTCTCAGTCAGGCCGATATGGCCGGCAAGCTCGTTAGTTCTGTGTCCGTACTTCACTCCATCGAAACGTGCGAGGTTACTGCTGCACTCTGCAGGAGCGATGATGTAGTAGGAGGCAAGAGCGTACTCCGTATTTGGCAGAGAGCACTCCTCGACGATCGCTCCAAGCTCTGTGTACTTTGCGATGGCGGCCTGTACGGCAGCGGCAACATCTGGCGTTACGCCCTGCCCGAAGTACTCCTTCGGCACACCGATCCGCAGCCCTGCGATCGATTTCCCGCAACCGGCGGAGAAATCCTCAGTCGCGACCTCTGTCGAGGTGGAATCCATAGTGTCGTGCCCGGCGATCGCATTGAGGGTCAGGGCACAATCCAGAACGGTTCGCCCCATGGGGCCGATCTGATCGAGTGAGGAGGCGTAGGCGATCAGGCCGTAGCGACTGACGCGACCATAGGTCGGCTTCATTCCAACGATGCCACAGAGCGAAGCCGGCTGTCGGATCGATCCACCGGTGTCTGAGCCAAGGGAGACCGGAACTTCGAGGGCCGCAACGGCAGCAGCGGAGCCGCCAGATGAACCACCCGGTACGCGGTCGAGATCCCACGGGTTTCGAGACGTATGGAATCCCGAGTTCTCGGTGGACGATCCCATCGCAAACTCATCAAGATTGGTCTTGCCAACAATAATCAAGCCAGCCTGCTCGAGCTTGGAAACGACGGTCGCACTGTACGGCGGCACGAAATTACCAAGTATCTTTGAGCCTGCGGTAGTGCGCACCCCGGGAGTGCACATATTGTCTTTGAGAGCGATCGGCACGCCTGCGAGGGGTGACAGCGGCTCACCGGAAGCGCGCTTCGCGTCGACCCTGTCTGCAGCGGCGAGCGCCCTTTCAGGCGTAACGGTGAGAAATGCTCTTACCTTGCCATCGACCGCTTCGATGCGATTTAATGCCGCCTCAGTAAGCTCTCGCGAAGAGATCTCTTTTGAGACCAACTTCCGGCTGCATTCGAGTGCGGTAAGTGTGGTTAAATCAGACACAAACGGAACTCCTTATTGTGCCACTATTCGGCAATAATTTTGGGCACTACAAAGCAGCCATCTCTCGCTTCAGGAGCGTTTGCCAGCACCTGGTCTCGAGTTAATGAGGGCTTGATTTCGTCCTGTCGGAATACGTTTACAACGGGCATGGAGTGGGATGTCGGCTCAACTCCGGTGACATCCAGCGCCAGCAGGGCTTCAAACTGTTGCAGCAGGTCGTTAAGAGGTTTGGTCTGTACGTCGACCTCCTCGTCGGTAAGCTCCAGGCGCGATAACAGCGCCACTTTCTTCACATCTTCGCGTGTTAACGCCATTATATCAGGCTCTCCTGCGGCAGGTTTTCAGGTGATAAACATTATAGCATGCGGGGGAATTTTGGGGTTATCCGCCATCACGCGAGTATGTAGGCCGCCGCCATCTAACGCGTAATCCTGGAGCCCGCCTGTCCCCAGGCGGTCCCCGCGGAACGCCAGACATCGTTAAGGACGCCAACGCTGTGTGAATATGCCATTGGCGTTCTTAGACAGGAGGCGCGTAGCACAAGAGTGGAACGGCAGAGTAGATACTTACGGGCTTTGACGAGAATCCTGTGGGATGGTAGGGTCGCCGCTTGCTGCGACCGAAGGCTTCCAGTCTCCTCTTTGCCATCGTCCAACGAAGAAGCGCCTGCACCACCCGTAATTTCGACATGAAATGTACCATTTAGCGCGGACAGATTTGGCACGCACAACACATCATCAAATATAGAAGCGCTCCCGGCCCACGTCATTTCGACGTGAGCCCCAGCGATCGAGAAATCCCCCACCTTTCGCCTGCAAAGACTCATGTGACCGCGCAGCCACCTGGAGTCTGCCGAGGGGTTCGCTGGCAATACGACCACATACCGTCGTTTTGGGATGACAAGGCGGCTAACGAAGATTGCCACCGGTGTGTACATTCCCTGACGGCAATCTTCGGCCGGGTAGCCGTAGCACAGGTCCGCCGTAACGCAGCCGGATATTCCGTCATTGCATCTTGCCCGCAGGGTATTTTTTTTAGAGGCATGGCATTTATGCCATGTGTCTGTTTTCAACGATCCCGGCATCCGCTCGTTGCTAAGTCCGCCAACTTGCGGTGCGATGAGAATTGGCGGAGTTAGTTGGCGTTTAGATGTAGAGTTCCAGCGATAGGGCAGTGTCTAATACATCTCAACGTCGCTTGGATCTGGCATGAGCCAGTTATTATCGTCCAAATAACATTCGTCGGCATTGGGCTCGTTTACCATCGAACATTCAATCCTTCCTGAAAGATTGGAGGAGACGCCTGTCATCAGCTACCATTAACTAGTCTCGCAACTCTCGCTTCCCTGAACTTATTTTCTGCCTCCCGATGCAAAATTCGTACACATCGATGCACGACCTGATAGTGTGGTAACAGATTGGCGACAGGAGGTTCAAACAATCTTGCGGGAGTTGTCGACTTGCTTCGTCGTCAATTACCCGAGTTATTGAGGTGATACCTTAAGTCATCCACGTCAAGCACTAAGGGGCCACGCTCGTTATCACATTGGATTATGTCCTCTCCAGCCACGAGGAGAAACGAGCGAGACGCCACCTTATCGTTCCAATAAGGTCCTATAAAGGCGGCGTTGTTGCCGACTGGGGACAGGCGGGCTCTATGGTGGTGCGTTCGATTCAAGCAAACAGAGAGTGGAAGGTATTGCCGCCTGGGGACAGGCGGGCTCCAAAGTGGTGCGTTCGATATAGCTATATGTCCGACCTAAAACCGAAAAGCCAACACCCATTCACCTAAAAATCAGATAGACTCTCCCACGTGCCGGGATCGTGACCTTAATCGCAGCAGTATTGTCACCGCTTAGCGCGACGCGTTCCGATTTGCCGCCGTCAATCGATACCAGGCATTGGCCGGACAGCCCGGTGTAGTGTAGCGGGATCTTCACGGTTCGGGTGATTTGCTCGGCTAGCGGATTGTAGAGGAATGCAAGTCCCTTCTCTTCACCCGCCGGATTCACATGCAGCCACCCATCCCAATCGCGCCCGTTGGCGCGCCTCAGGTGGATCATGTCGCCATCCAGAACCTGCCGATGCTTCTTGTAGAAGGCTGTCCAGTGAGAGACAACCTTGAGTGTTCCGTCGGTATCAAACAGTCGCGGACCCCGATAGCAAGCCTGCACACCCGCTCCAATCAGGTTGGCCAGGCGCGCCTCATAGTGATCAAGATGCGCGTGCAAAGGCTCTATCGTCGCGGCTTCGCCCCCACCCTGATACTCGCTCAGCGGCACCATCATCCAGCCCATGGAGCCGGTCTTGGTCCAGGTGCCGTCAAAGATGTTCTGCCGCTCGATGATCTCCTGCTCTGCCCTCGGCAGAGACCAGTTCGATTCCCGGTACCCCATCCCGCATTTGTTTCCGCCGTTCAGGAAATACCAATCGGGAATATTCAAATATACACCGTTGCCGCGGCACCACTTATACAGATCCGTGATGGCCCTCCACATCACCCATTGCGAATCCTCCAACCCCTTGTGACCGGGATGCTCGGTCGAGGTGCAGCGATCGCCCGGATAGGAGCCATCATGCTCCAGAACGGTTAGGTTCGCTTCCGAGAGGAAGCGCTTGATCTGCTTGAGATAATCGATTCCCCATGCGGCACCAAGGCAGGGCATCGTGCCATACATCGCTGGCTGGCCCTGCGTGTTATCCGCAGCCGTCGCTGCGCCGCGAGACGCGAGCAATGAGTAACCGCCCAGTGCTATGCCTTTGGATTTCGCCTGGTCCGCCAGGTCCTTGTACTTCTGGATGTAGTTCGGATCGCGGTTCTCAAAATTGAAGCCGCTGCCAAACGACATGATTATCATTTCGAAACCAGACTTATGCGCCTGATCGATGGCGTTATGGAGCGACGCCGGATCTGCATTGCGCAGATGGAACATCAGCGGGTTCTCGGCGGTCCACGGCGCGATGGTGCGATACATCCGCCGCTGCGCAAGGCCGCGCCTTTCCCGCTCGGTGGCATCGAGCAGCAGCTCAAACGCGCGGAAAGATTCGAAGCTCTGTCCCGCCTGCACAGTGATATTCGGGCCGATCGGTGGCTTACACTTCAGTAAGCAGGGCGTCTTGCGGTCGTAGTTTACCTGTGTCGGATAGTCCGGATCCGACTCCAGACTGACGGCCTTAGCGGCAGCGTGCGGCGCGTCCATCGCGCCAAAGGCGTAGTCGGATTCCACCCAGATGTCGGGCCGCTCACGATCCGGAACCGCCTCAACATTCGATTCTGGCTCGGTGAGCCGGATCTCCTCGGAGACAAAGCTATCAACATTGACTGGTTTTCCTGTCGTGTTCTTCACAACAATCCACTTACAGAAGAGAGGCAAACCATCGTAGATCTCGTAGTGGACCTCCACTGAAGGCAGGTCGGCGCGCGATTGAGGAGCAGCATAGCGCATCACCAGATGGCGGCCAGGCGGCGGCCAGGCAAGATCTTTCGACAGCCACTCTGGATGCTTCTTCCATGGAAACCGTGCAGTAATTGGCTCTTCGTGCCATTCGGTATAGTGGTATGCCATTGGATCATCTTTGAGCTGATCGATCCACTCCTGACGCAGATAGTTTGCAATCGGCTGCCCGAAGAGGCCGCCGATCGCATACACCGTTCCGTTGATGCTAATGCGTGCCTCCGGCCCGACAGCGCGCAGTAGCGACTGACCGTTAGTAAGGTTATCGATCGCAACCGTTGCGGCGTTTGGCTGCAGCCTCAATACCCGCTTTGCGAGCCCGTTCTCCAGGATCAGCTCTTTATGAGCAGCGTCCAGATGGACTTTTGATACGTATCCCGCCGGATTCACCAGCCAGTCGGCATTCTGATCGGTCACGCGGACGCCTCCACTATTATCTGCTCCAGCTAGCCTGGTTGCGCCTAGCAGACAAAGGCTCAACGATAAAGAAATAAAGCTGAAATTCGAGAAGCGGCTAGAGAGAGGGCGCAAAGTCAATTTCGGTCTCCGGGCGGGTGATTACAGTGGTTGATACCTCGCACGCGACTATTCGCTTTAGGTCAACTCGGCTCCTCTATCGAGTATGGGTACTCACAGGCTATTTCTTGATCGGCAGCCGCTTCCGCTATATAGCCCTCGCGTAGTGCTTCGCGCAACCGATGACGTCGAATACTTTCGAATTTCTCCGCGAGCACACCGCTGACGAATCGACTTAAGTTACCACCACTCACAAAGAAGAGCTTCGTCAACAAGCCAGCCGTCAATGGTTAAGGTTACTTGAGTTACGGCCATCGTAATACCTTTCAACGTTCTGGAATTATGAATAGAGCATATGCAGATTATTGAATGTTGTCAATGATACAAGGGGCTTGATTTTTGCACCGAGAACAAGGGTACAACAATGTTTGCTTTCAATCGGTCCGTAGTTCAATTCAGGAGGCAAAAATGATCCGACGTATTGGCGGCGCGTTTACACTGCTCGTAGGTCTATCGCTGATGGGATGGATATTCTACAACCTGTTCATCCACAGGATGCCAGAGACCGAAGGACGTCCCGTCGTTGGTCCCATAGGTGTTACCGTGTTATTGATTTATGTTGGGAGCCGATGGATCATGGGCAAGACGGCGAAGTGAAGAACAAGCATGTTTCGCCTAAGAGGCGAAAATGAAAATCCCCCAAAATATCGCCGGCAAACCAGCAGGCGTCGGCTACTATCAAAACGTTGTCTGCACTGCGGATGGTGAGGTGCGCTGGGGCAGCGCGGCCGATACGCTATCTGGCAGTCTATTCTGGCGGTTCATTGAGTCTCAATATTGGCACTGCTTTTATTGGCCGATTGGTAAAGAAGGCGGTGATCCGATAGTAGCTCGGAATTGGGACGAAGGCCCCGGATTGCTGCCACTCGCGCCGAGCCTGGAGACTTACACGCGAATTGAGTACGCCTGTTCGGATGTACGTTGGGACGACACTGAGGAGCAGGCCGGAGATCATTGACGAGTACCATGCGCTGAGACTCAACCAGCGCGTCGCCAAAATGCGAATGTGCCTCTTTGGCCTTTATGGTGACCAAACCATCTCCTTTAAGGAACGATACGGGTGGTCTAAAGACAGGCACTTGCGCGATCTAAAAGCAGATTTTGCGAGAGCAGGCATTGTTGGGCGGTTACCGATAAAGGCTCGCCGTGGCACCAGCACACCTGATTGCCGGTGCCACGATCGTCTGTGCTAGCATCGTAGGAATAATAGGCTGTTCCAGCCGTCTCAGCGACGCTGGTCAGCCTTTTGAGGCCATCATCGCTTCGAGTGAGTGTCCGGCTGTTGGAGTCTGTAATCGTACTCAGCAATCCCTTTTTGCCAGTCGCATCGTATCCATACGACACAACGGCTGAACCACCCTTGTACTCCGAAGTGATTCGCGAATCGCCATCGTAAGTCCTTGATGTGGTTCCAGTCGCATCCGTAAATGACGTCAGGTTACTGTCAGCATCGTAAGCGAACGTATGCGTTGACGAGTCAGGATACGCCGTTGTGACAACCCGCTCCCAGGAGTCGAGCGAGTAGGTCGTTGCCTTGCACACGGCTCCGGTTTTGTCGCATATTAAACAAATTAGGTAGAATCACGTGACACTGCTTCGCCTGTTCGCCTATTTGATAGAAGAAATCAACCTACATTGACCGCTTGCTAAAGACACCGATCGGTATCCAGATACGCAAGAGACCGTTTATGAGCTATCTCGTAGAGTTTTACCATGGCCCATTGAGCCACGAAACGGGCAGCGAAGGTCAACAACCTTGGGTTA
>CAIXIX010000502.1 GCA_903919615.1 uncultured Chthonomonas sp. | reverse complement strand
TAAGAAGAAGCAGAACACAGTGAAGGTCGAGACAATTCATTCAAACGATTTGTGAAATCGTTAGCATGATGTTGATGCTCATTCACCCATGCAATACTTTGCACTCTCTTCATATTCCATTGTAAAGGTTCGTTTTCCGAGGTACAGGACTTTGCTGGATCTCGGTTTTCGTCTTCGTTACTTAGCGTCCCGAAGGCTCTATAGTGTACAGCAGCAAGCCTTATATGTCAAGGGCAGAACTGCTAGTTAACGTTAAAAAAACTGTGAGGCGCCACGAGCGACGCCTCACAGTTATGCTTTGCCATGCAGGTCGATTGTAACTTGGAGAGCCAAATACCAGCACGGCGTATCGTTTCAGTTATCGGGTTTCCGTATATGTTTCACATACCGAGAGGTGCCCGTGGAGTTCTCTTACAGCGCCCATCCTGCCCGATAAGCTGGCTTAATGTAAGCATTGGCGCCTTTATGGTTAGTAAACTTTACCGCCTTGTTATCCCAGTGCAGCGTTTCTCCGGGGAACCGTATTGCAATTGCGCCTATGAGGGCGACCTGTGTAAGCCTGCCTCCGTAGCCGAAGTTAGACCCTGCCGGTCTGCCGGTTCGAATCGCCTCAAGCCAATCCCAGTGGTGCCCCTTAACACGTTCAATCACCTGCTTGGGCGCCTTATCACCCGTCCACTGATCGCGAAGGCTTTCAGGCAGAATGTGACATGCGCCAGCTCCGTGCGAGCCATGAACAATTATTCCCTTATCGCCATGAAGTATCGCCCCCGTTCCGGGAACGACTTCATCAGAAGGGAAGTTGTCTGGCTTGGGAATGGTATCGTTCCCGTCGTGCCATACGAGCGTGATGGGACCGCGCTTCGCATTTGCTGGGAATTCAAATGTGATCTTTGTTGAGGGCGGGTACGTCAAGCCATCGACAGCCGGGTCCCATCCAGAAACCTCAGCCTTGACAGTTGTCGGAGCATCGAGGTCGAGAGCCCAGAAGGACGGGTCAACAACATGACAGAACCAGTCACCTATCGTTCCTGTGCCGTAATGGAGCCACCCTCGCCAGTTCCACGGAACCCAGAAGGGAGTATAAGCCTCCATTTGCGCTGGACCGGTCCACAAATCGTAATCCAGTTCCGCAGGTACGTCGTAGTGCTGTTTCAGCTTATCGAGATTACGTTTCTGCGAATAGACTTCCTTGAAAGCGTCGCACGCACAGTGCACGGTATGCACATCGCCGATAGCTCCGGCCCAAACCCACTCGCAAAGCTGACGAATGGTGCCATAGGAATGGCCTTGATTGCCTAACTGCGTGATTACGCCGGATTTCTTTGCCATCGCCATCAGCGTACGCACTTCGTGGATGTTGTGTGCGAGTGGTTTCTCGCAATAGACATGCTTACCGTGCTTCATCGCCTCCATTGCAATGACGGCATGGGTATGGTCCGGCGTGCCGATAACAACGGCATCGATCTCGTTTTGAAGTTCGTTCAGCATCACGCGGAAATCTTTGTAGCGTTTTGCATTCGGATATTGTTCGAATTTCTTAGCGGCATACTTCGAATCGACATCGCATAGTGCGACGAGAGTTGCGCCCTCGGAGACTACTGCATCGACGTCTCCGCCGCCCTGGCTGCCGACGCCGATACCGGCAAAACGGATCTCTTCAAAGGTTGCAGGCGGATTCTGTGCAGTTGCTTCATTTGCAACAGTCAGCGCTGCCACTCCCGCGCCTGCCCCATAAAGGAACTGACGTCTATCTAGCCTCGGATTACCGCTCATTTCACTGATTCTCCTGGTGGAATGGACTTGAATATCATTTCGTCGCAGTGTTCCGCATTGACTGCGGCTTGCAGTACGAGATTGTTCGACAGAAACACAGTAGATTCATCCCAGCTTGTGCCGGCAATTGCAGTGGATACCAAAACATGGCTTCCGTTCCACCCGATCACGAGAAAGTTGCAGGGATTGAATCTTGCTTTGTGCAATCATCACTTTGGTCGCTGAAGGGAAGCACCCTACAGCCTATGTTCAGGCCAAGGAGATGGATATGAAACTTAACTCTCCCACCAATCGGATGCGAGGATCCTTACCTAAAGTTGGAATCAGACCAACTATCGATGGCAGGTATGGTGGCGTGCGCGAGAGCCTCGATGATACGGTAATGCAGATGGCGATTAACACTGGCAAGTTTATCCAGGATAACCTTCGTCATGCCTGTGGGCTGCCGGTTGAGATCGTGATTGCCGACACCTGTATTGGAGGAGTCTCTGAAGCTGCGAAGTGCGCCGAGAAGTTTGCTCGCGAAGGCGTGGGAGTGTCCCTTACCGTAACCCCGTGCTGGTGCTATGGCTCGGAAACGATGGACATGGACCCCTTAGTTCCCAAGGCAATCTGGGGATTCAACGGAACGGAACGCCCCGGAGCCGTGTACCTGGCTGCTACGCTTGCGGGTCACAACCAGAAGGGCCTCCCTGCTTTCGGCATCTACGGTCGTGACGTACAGGATTCTGGCGACACTGCTATCCCTTCGGATGTGCAGGAGAAAATATTAGGTTTTATTCGCGCGGGGTTGGCAGCGGCCACCATGCGCGGAGCCTCTTATCTGGGCATGGGCGGAGTTTCCATGGGTATCGCTGGAAGTATCGTCGATCCCGATCTGTTTCAGCGTTACTTCGGTATGCGTTCAGAATCTGTCGACATGACAGAATTCGTTCGCCGGATCGAGGAGGGAATCTTCGATCCCGTAGAGTACGAGCTCGCCCTCAAATGGACACGCGAAAACTGCAAAGAAGGTGAAGATACGAATCCCGCTGCGAAGCAGTTAAGCCGCAGTGAAAAGGATGAGGACTGGAAGATATGCGTTAAGATGGCGCTTATCGCCCGCGACCTAATGGTTGGTAACCCAAGACTAGCCGAACTTGGCTTTATTGAGGAAGCCGAAGGGCACAATGCACTCGCAGCAGGGTTCCAGGGGCAGAGGCAGTGGACAGATCATTTTCCAAATGGTGATTTCTTAGAAGCTATTCTGAACACCTCATTCGACTGGAACGGAATCCGACAGCCGTATATAGTGGCGACGGAGAATGATGCGCTGAATGGTGTGTCGATGCTCCTTGGCCACCTGCTAACTGGTACAGCACAGCTATTTGCGGATGTTCGCACATACTGGTCTCCTGACGCCGTCGAACGCGTGACAGGATATAGGCCCGAAGGGAGAGCAGCAGGCGGCTTCTTACACCTAATCAATTCCGGCCCGGCGGCGCTTGACTGGACCGGGGAGCAGTCCATTAACGGTGTACCTACCTTAAAGCCGTTTACCGAGATATCACCCGAGGAGGCAGAAGCATGCCTCAACGCGACAAAATGGTGCACAGGCGTGCTCGAATACTTCCGCGGCGGCGGTTATTCAACCGACTTTACGACTCGCGGTGAGATGCCGGTTACGATGTGTCGCCTGAACCTCGTTAGAGGTTTGGGACCTGTGCTTCAGATCGCAGAGGGTTACGCGATAAACCTGCCAGAGTATGTACATGATATACTTGACGCTCGAACAAACCCCACCTGGCCAACAACATGGTTTGTTCCCATCACAACTGGCAGCGGAGCGTTTACAGATGCGTACACCGTGATGAACAACTGGGGCGCTAACCACGGCGCCATTAGCTATGGCCATATCGGCGCAGACCTTATCACTCTAGCGTCGATACTTCGCATTCCAGTCGATATGCATAACATCGCAGAGGATCGGATTTTCCGCCCCAGCGTATGGGCACGTTTTGGCAGCGGACTGGAGCCGCAGAGCGCTGACTACCGAGCTTGTGAAGCCTTCGGGCCGCTGTACAAATAGTTAGAAATTTCAAAACGATTAACCAGGAGAAGATATATGAATAAGAGCGCAGTAAC
>CAIXIX010000501.1 GCA_903919615.1 uncultured Chthonomonas sp. | reverse complement strand
GTATATGGCTCATGGCTCACCTCCTAGAACACAGTAGTATTAGCAAGCCATGATTCAACATACGGTATGAAAAAGACTCCTTGCATTAAAACAACCTACTGACAAGCGGAAAAGATCAGCCCAAGACTTTTTCGCGCCAACCAAAAACTTGAGTAGACGGAACAGTCATTTCTAGATGCCCTCCCTGTTGTAGAGCTCTGAGGACAGAGTACTACACCATTAATCTTGACGCTTGCTGCAGATTGGATCCGATCGAAGAGCTAGTCGTAGAACATCGCATCCATGTTGTGCAAACGAGGAACAATGCCTGTAAATGAATATTGAGTATACCGGCAACTAGTGCATTCTTAAGTTCGCGTTTATGCCATCGATCGACTGACCGGCCGTGCGACGGCTTCAAATCGATCTATTCCCCCACAATTATCCACAGCGAATGCACTTACGATTTTGGTAAGGAGAGATTGATGAAACGAACATTGTTTGTCCGAGTATAATGAATGTCAAGCGGTCGTGGTACGCAATAGTCGATTGAAGTCTCTAACATGAAGCTTTCTCTAGGCTTCTACCAATTTCCGTGCAATATCGTCCAGTTCGCCATAAATCAAAATATAGAAATGGTCCATTCAATGAGCGATCTGAGTTCTTGTGTCGATGCTAAACGCCTAATTATGATTATGGGGGTACAGCGGTCAGGAACAACAGGCTTGTTTCATTGCCTGAGCAGGCACTCCACGGTAACCGGCTACAATGAAGGCAACCTAGCGCTTTATACAGCTGGTTACATGCTGAGACCGGAACCGGAGATCAGACAATTGCTGATTTCATAGCCCGGAATAGTCCTTCTTAAGCCGATCAGCGAAACGATGAGGAGACGCATCGAGGACGTTGTAACAGAATTTGCCGATTACGATCTTACTATCGTTTGGATCTATCGGGATCCCGTTAATGTGATCTCTTCCTGGATGCAAATGGGCTGGACTACGCCAGAGCAAATCAACGATCTCGCGATACAATGGAGTGTCAGGAATCAGATGCTGCTCGATTATCAGGGTTCGGGGAACAAACCAGCCATAGTTGTCAGGTATGAGGACCTTTGCAACAATCTCGATCTCGTATCCGAGCTCGGCCATATGTTGGGAATTCAATATGTCTCGATGATGGAGAGCGACAGTTCGGCCGGAAGGGTCCGACTCGACAAATCAATCCAACGACGGATCGACGATCTGACGTCGGAGACGCTGCACCGCCTCGATGAAATCAGGACAATCAAAGGTAAAGTTGAATCTTCAGCGTCGTGGACCAAGAAGCCCGTTGAAGCTGATACACTTGCCACCACGTATCCCTGGCGAAACGAACGCTTCGACATATCGCATGTACATGGCCAGTTTAACCGTATGGTTAACCAACTGTCGGGTAATCAACCCACCTTGTTGACGGCCGGGGAGACAGTCCCTAATATTTTTACCCCTGAATTCAAACAGAACCCACACGACATGTTGAAGTCATGGCGAAATCAAGCGCCTGTATCTCGACTTCCGTACGCTGGCTCGTGGCTGCTGCATGATGCAGAGTCGGTTTGCGCTGCTTTAGAGAACCCCGACCTGTACGATCGATATACTCCAACAATGCAGGCAACCAGTTGTCCGCGACACTCCGTACAAGACGCGCCGCCTCCGTTCAATTTGCCGATTATCGCGAAGCAGCGTGACGACTTGGTGCGCGATGCGATACGGCATTTGCTGGCGGCGCACGTCGGTTCCGGCCAGTTCGATTTTCGGAACGATGTTACAAATTCCCTTGTCGTAACGATCTATCACGAATGGCTGGGCGTCAAAATGGAATCGATTCAGGATGCCTACTTCCTCATCCAGCGAGAAAATTGTCCACCACTTTTGAAACAGTGGATGACGGGCAGCGGTGTCCTGGCAGATATCGTAAATCACGCGAGTGAAGTCTCACAGAACGAAGTCGCGTGGTTCAACATTCTTTTCAACAGCCCCGGAACAGTTATGGACAGCGTTGGGTGCGTCCTCGTTGAGCTGTTGCGCCATCCAGAATGGATGGAATACGCAAGGGTTAATCCGGATGAAATTGACGCGATAGTAAACGAGATATTGAGATTGTATCCTCCGGTAATAATCATCCGGAGGCGCGTGACAGCGGTCTCCAGTCTCTGCGGATGCGACTTCGCGAAGGGTGATACGCTGTACCTTGCAACGGCTGCAGCGAACCGGGACGAGAGATTGTTTGAAGACCCGGATGAATTCATCCCAGGTAGATCCTCGGCCGCACGAATGTTTACATTTGGCTCTGGTATGCGAAAATGCCCTGGCGCATCGTTTGCGGCATCTGATATCGCAAACATTATGAAAGCCGTTATATTGTTCCATCCGCAATTGGAGGCAGCGGGCGATCTTGACTTCATCACATACGTAGGCGGTCCGTACCTCCACATACCGCATGAGATTCCGGTACGCTTTGGTAAACATCGTTAACACATAATCATGATGTGGTTCGCATTGTCCGGCAAAACAATGCTTGCATTGTGCGCCCGGAGAGCAAGAACGGGCGTGAACTACCGTTGCCTCAGGCACTATTGTTTCGATAGAATGCTGTGATCATCCAGGATCGTTGTCATGTTCGTGCTGCTCACTCCGATATCCGTAAAGCGGGGGTCAATGACGTTCAGTGAGGTGTTGACAACAAATTGGTTCACATCCTTTTTCACCGTGTCATAGCTCGCGCCATGAGAATGGTTGGCGAGCGCGCCAGCCTCGCAAAGCTCTTTGACTTTGTCAAATGGTTCGATACTTTCCGGGGTGTGGCTGATGCACAGGATTAAGCCGAACATAGGGCCGTATTTTACCGGCCCCACGATCTCACCCACCTGCATATGATCAAAGAACATTTCTTTCAGCTCCGGGAATTTAGCCCATTGAGGTGAATCCATCGTGTTTTTTGCGATCGCTGGCAACACACCGCCTCGGTATTTACTCTCATGGACGCTGTACTTACGCGCAACCGCATCAAATGCTGCGCCCTTTTTTAGTTCTGCATGGGCCGCGTCGATTTCTGCTTTTGTTTGCGATACGATTATCGCGATAACCACGTTTTCCGGATGATAGAAACGAGCATCGAGGTTCTTCGGATTGATATTTTTCGTATAGAAGTCTTTTACCTCTTCATCGGAAGGCTTGAGCGCTTGCTCAAAAATGGTAAGTTTACACAGATTCACTCTTAACGCTAATTTGAAGTCGTCCGGTGTCATCGTCGCATCTGCGACCTTTTTGAAGAATGCAGGGTCCCGCAACGCCGTGTTGTATCGCGATTCGACCCGATTGGGGTCCAGTGAAACTTTGTGAAGCTTAGCGTATTGATAAACAAGCTTCTCTTCAATGACCCGCTGCATTGCTAATCTGCCGCTTATGACCTCCGATGCGTGACTCACGTCTGCTTCTGTAATTTTTTCGCCATTTACCACTGCTAGCGGCTTATCTGTTTTGTAAGCGCTTGCCAATCTATCGCTCGCTATGCCTATGGCGAGAAATAGCGATGCGGTACCAACGATACTTTTAAATTTGAATCGACCCCTTGATGCAACGCTCAAAGGTTCTGGCTCTACCAGCACGGCTTTCGAGTCTGAAGACTGAGCGCCATACTCATCTTCACGAACATAGCCAAGGTAGAGCATCGTAAGAGACATACGCGCAGCGTCTTGCTGCGCTTTCTCTTGGTCGCTGTTAGGTTGCGGGTCCATCTATCATGCTTTCAAATCGATGCCATCGTTGCTGGAAGTATAAAGAGAACGGATCAGATTATAACAGGGCATGCTACCAGATTGCCACCATTAATCATGATATCACAAATGTAAAGGACAGTCTGTTGGAAAATGAACACGCCAAAATTCGAGTTGATTGAATCGGTGATTCGGGACCGGTATCACGGGTCCATATTCCTCGGTTGTAAGGGTATACAATAAGGCGTACATATTATCACGGAGGTCGAGACTTAATTGAAAAGGCTGATGTTCTCATCACTTTGTTTCGTTTGCATCGGCGCACTCATATCGGGATGCGGCGGCGGCGGGGCAAGTTCGAGCAGTACTAATCCATCCAATGTTCAAATACTAGGAGTCTGGAACGGAAGCACAAAAGCCAGCACTGGTGCTGTTACTGGAACGGTGTCTGACCAATATTACGGAACAGGAACCTCGGTAACAGGAGAGTCCGTCGTTATTTTAAGCACAGGGCAGGTTGAAGTTGGATCGATCAGCGGGGTCATCTCCGGAGCGACTTGCACTTCCACCGTTGATTACGGAAGTTTTGGCAAAACAACTGAGACACTTACGCTTTCTAGCAGTTCCGTCCTGAGCGGCGGCTACACGCGAAAAATCGGATTCACTGTTGCCGAAACCGGAACGGAATCTTTCACCACAAATATCGGGGCCTCGACACCAGATATTCGTGGAACTTATGCGGGCACAGCAAAGGGCAATGCTGCTGGGTCTACATCCACTTCTATTACTGTAGCGATACCGACTACGTTGACAACGAATACTTTCGATGCCACCGTCACTGCGAACGGAACCGCAATAGCCGCAACAGGAGCCATTGTAGGTAAAAAGATGGTGATTACCATCGTAAATTTTGGCGGAAACAATATCTATATTTCAGGAACGATCACGGGTGGGAGCTTTACCGGCACCTATTATGAGACTGCGGCAGGCGGTACCGGCGCGCCTTCATCTGGAAATGTTACGTTAACGAAGCAGTAGTCGTGCGGCAACGATTGTAATTTTCGCGTCTGCGTTGTTGCACTAACAACCAGGATTGATTGCAGCCACTGTATCCGATTGCAGTGGCTGCAACTTTTTACGTTGCTAATGCTGCAGTGTGGATGATCAACTTTAAACTCTATATCTCGAGCAAAAATTTATTAGCGTTAACTGAGTATAATGTTAATCAGAACTTGGTTTGGATCGTTCAAGGTTGTGGCTCAAGCGCAATGTAACGGTAATTCTCTCCGATTGCGTCTGAGCAAAAAACGTTGAGCGGACATTGCGTCGCTTTCGCGGGACCATGTAGATGGCACATAAAACAACATCCATCTCCACAAATAAACGACTCGTTATGATCATGGGTGTTCAGCGATCCGGAACAACGGGCCTTTTTTATTGCCTGAGTCGGCACCCATCTGTTACTGGCTACCACGAAGACGAGCCAAGATTATATACGCCGGACTACATGCTGAAGCCAGCATCGGAGATACGGGACATATTGGATGCCTCACCTGGAATCATTGTTCTCAAGCCAATCAGTGAGACCATGAGGAGAACCATTTATGACGTTGCTTCTGAGTTTTCCGACTATGATCTGAGAATCGTCTGGATCTATCGCGACCCCGTCAATGTAATTTACTCTTGGCTGCAAATGGGATGGTCCACGCCTGAGCAAATCGATTATCTAGCGAACCAATGGAATATCAGGAACCAGCTATTTCTCGATTATCAAATGGCGCCACTCACGCCAACCATTGTTGTCCGTTACGAAGACCTGTGCAACAATATCGGCCTTGTCTCGGAGCTTGGGGCTAGACTGGGAATTCAATATGTCTCAACGATGGAAAGCGACAGCGCAGCCGGGCGAGCCAGATTTGATAAGTCCTTTCAAGATCGGATCGACGATCAAACCGCAGTGATGTTGGCTCAACTGGACTCGATCAGGACATTGAAACCGTGCGCCAATGACAGCATCGATGAAACGACCTCGTGTAATGATTGTAAATCGAGTCTTTTCGGCAAGGATCCGTTCGCCACCACGTACCCCTGGCGAAACCAGCGGTTTGACATGTCACACGTCCATGGCCAGTTTTTTCGCATGTCAAATATAGCGTCGCATATCCTTCTTCCGGCTCAACCTGAGAACAAAGCAGCCGCTCCTGATATTTTTACGGCTGAATTCAATCAGTATCCGCACGAACTCATGAAGACGTGGAGATCCTTTGCGCCGATAACCAGGCTACCCGGACAAGGTGCGTGGTTGTTGCATGACGCTGAAACGGTCGGAGCAGCATTTGATAGCCCCGACTTGTATGATTACTTCACTCCAACCATACCTGAATCGGATTGTTCCCAGCGCCTCGATCAAGATAACCATCGTAAATTGAATATTCCACGCGCCGATGGTGTTCGCAATAGCTGGATCAATGGCGCAACGGGTGAGTTGCTCGCTGCTCGCGCGGACACTGGCCGGTTTGACCTCCACAATGATGTTACTAACGTCCTCTGGGTGCTAGTCTATCACGAATGGCTCGGTGTGAAAATGGAATCAATTCAGGATGCGTACTTCTCAATGCAAGTTGAGAGTCGGCCCAAATGTATGAGCCAATGGATGTCCGGCAGCGGTGTGCTTGCAGACATCGTAAGAAGTGAGCCGGAACTGCCTGAAGAAACAGTTGCCCGGTTTAACCTATTGTTTAACAGCCCAGGAACGATCATGGATGGCGCAGGATGTGTGATTGTCGAACTGCTTCGTCATCCGGAATGGCTGGCATATGCGCGAGCAAATCCGGACGAAATTAGCGCAATTGTAACCGAGATCTTAAGATTGTATCCACCTGTGATTATTATTCGCAAGCGAGTAGCGCGAGATACCTCGCTATGCGGAAGTGATTTGAAGAATGGTGATACTCTCTTTCTCGCAGTTGCTGCAGCGAACAGGGATGCGAGAATCTATGAGGCTCCCGACGACTTCATGCCAGGGCGGGTAATGGGTGTAGCAAACTTTGCATTTGGGGGTGGGCGGACAAAATGTCCGGCCGAAACCTTGGCCACATCCGACATTACGAGCATAGTTCGCGCGGTCATAACGCATGAACCTCATCTGGAAGCAGCAGGAGATATAGGATCCGTTACCTATTCAGGGGGCCCATATCTACATATTCCGAATGTGATTCCTGTACGCATTGGAAACCACGGTTAACGCGCTATTTCGAGGGATGGCCGATAGGTTGGGTGCGCCCACGCAGCGCAAGTCCTGTAATGAATTCGCCAATCTAGGTGTAAGACTACAGTACAATTGCAGGTAGAATCCGTCCAATTCCTCATCGTTGGGGGCATCTACCTCGTGGAACATCTCAAACGCGTACTTCTAACGGGCGCAGCGGGTCATATCGGCACGGCCTACTTTAAACATGCGGCAGAACGGTATTCCTTTCGCCTCGTCGACGTGCGTCCGATATCTAACCATGGCGACCAAGAAGCATTGTTATTGGATCTTGCCGAACCTGCTGCCGCTGCTATAGCCTGCGAAGGGATGGATACTGTGATCCATTTGGCGGCTGATCCGCGCACCACCGCAGAGTTTTATCAGGATCTACTCGGGCCGAACTTCAAAGCAACATACAATATCTTCCGAGCAGCCAGGGACGCCGGATGCAAGCGAGTGATCTTCGCGAGCAGCATTAATGCAGTATTCGGTTACTCGCCGGAGCGTCAGGTTAGGGCGACCGATGCACCTTGCCCTGGCAACGTTTACGGGGTGTCGTAGGCGTTTGGAGAGTCGCTAGGCGCCTATTTTGGCAGTGTCGAGAAGCTGTCGAACATCTGTATTCGCATCGGCGGGGTGGGCGAGTTGAGCAGCATCCGTCCTGAAACTAACAGTTTCGTCAGGTCGATTTTTGTCACATACCGAGATCTCTGTCACCTGCTCGATAGTTGTGTCGAGACACCTGACATAGAGCATGCTATTGTTCATGGATTATCAAATAATCGTCACAAGCTGATTGAGATGACGGAGACCTGTGAATTATTGAACTATCATCCCCTCGATGATGCGTTTGCTGTTCGAAGTGACGTTGACTAAGAGTTAAGTTCGCCCAACACTCGGATGCTAGACACAGCATAGATTCGTGGTCACCGACGACCCGATGATATGGACATACTAAAATGCACTCAACAGGATTGGCCGCACAGAAGCGGATCATTATGATTATGGGAGTTCAGCGATCCGGTACGACCGCTTTGTTCCATCTGATGACAGAAGATCCGGATCTGGATGGATATCACAAAGATGATCCGCAACTGAACGATGACAGATATCTTCTTCGTCCAGAACCCGAAATCAGAGATGTTTTACAGAGCGCTCGTGGCCCGGTACTTCTAAAACCCATTAGCGAAACAATGGTTAGGTCTCTCGAAGACGTTTGCGCGGAGTATTCGGCCCACCAGTTGGATATCGTCTGGCTTTACAGGGACCCCGTGAACGTAGTGTATTCCTGGCACCAAAAGGATTGGATAACTTAAGATAGTTATGTCGACCTGGCATCGCAATGGTGTTTACGCAATGAAATGGCGCTGAATTTCGCGCCTCCAGCCGGTGTGAACATGACGATTGTGCGGTATGAAGATCTCTGTGTAAATGAGGAATTGATTGCGGCGCTGACCTTGCAGCTTAACTTAGACTTTTTTTACAACAAAGTTACCGATCATTGTAAACTTAGCTCTGATCCGGGAACCGGGCGTAAGGAAATGCCTCGCGACGCCCAGGCAATTATCGATGCCGCTACGAGTAATACGCTCGATCGCCTGAACACCGCACGATTTAGCGTAGATTCCTACCTTGCTGCATCGAATACTAACGATATTGGAACGACCTGGCTCGAAACCAGGGCTATGCACCTGAATTCGGCAGTATCCAATCTTAATTCCCACTTACATGCCCGATACGATCGGGGCAGAACCACACCAAAGCACATTCAGCCACCAGCAATTTCCGCGGAAGCGCTAACAGATGTGGAGCTGTTTAGATCTCCATTTTATCACTTGCCACACCTCTGTCTGCGCATCTGGCAGGGAACCGCAGGTATCCATAGACTAAATGACAATGAATCGTGGCTCGCGGTGTCGTATGACGCCGTTAAACGATCGCTATTCCATCCCGCTATTGTTGATAGCGCACGGCCTCGTACTGCTGGATCGGTAACTGATAGTGAGCTGACACAGTGGCTGACGCCATTTGTGACGGCCGAAGCTGCAGCACTTAGAAGCCGTGAAATATCCGATCTAACACGAAACCTTCTATCTGAGCACCTCAGTGGCAACGAGTTCCATTTTAAACATGACTTTACTCGAATACTGTCCGCTGCGATGTTCTTGAACTGGCTCGGGATAAAGCATGAAGGCATCGTCGACACGTATCGAAATATGAGGGCAACTCCAACATGGGAACTGCTTGAATCGTCTCTTGCTGAAAGCGGCCTTATCGTAGACTTAGTGTCACAACACCCCGAATTGAAGCGGAATGTCGCAGAATGGTACAATCTCGTAACGGGCTCTTTCGGCATGGTTTGTGATTTTGTCGATACTGCTACCTATGGCCTGTTACAGCATCCCGGATGGATTTCAATTGCTCGCGAGCAGGCTCACCGCATATCCGACGTAGTCACTGAACTGCTTAGGTTATTTCCTCCGGTAACACTACTGATGCGAACCGTTGTTGGCGGATGCGAAATATCGGGACAACAGATTCCCGATGGCAATCTCCTGTATTTGGCGGTTGGCGCAGCTAATCGTGATCCAAACGTGTTTGATAATCCAGATGCCTTCGATATTGATCGACAGCAGTTGCCACTGTTTACCTTTGGAGGCGGCAACATACGCTGCCCAGGCGAAGCCATGGCGAGGTCATTTGCAGAGACAATTCTCGCCGTTTTGTTTACCGAATTTCCTCCACTCGTTCAAGGGGCTGAGTTTAAGTTCTCATCGTATTCTGGAGTGCCTTTTCAACATCTTCCAATGAGCGTCAACGTTCGATTTGACAGCCAACAGACAGAAAACTAGCGCGTGAACGGGCGCAGTAATTGCTCGAACGTGGGGTGCCGTCACGTTGCGTTGTACCCTTAATACGATGTTTTATTTCGGTTGTTTGGCCACAAAATATGGTTTGTAGTATCGGGAACATGCAATCTTTGCTTGCCGTCATTCCAATAGCATAACCTGTATTCGGCGCTGGGTGGTTGACTTGAAACAGATAACGATTGTTTCGACGATCTGTTTCGCGGAGAAAATGACCATCAGCCTATCTTCACATGCCGATACGATTTGAAGGAAGGGAAACAAGAGATGAAAGCATCATGGATAATCGCCACAGCCTGCGTTGTTGCAGCGCTATTCCCGGTTTCGGCAAAAGCTCAAACAGTTGTTGCGATAGGAAATATAAGCAGAGTTGAGGATACATCCCCGATACTCTGGGGAATCGGCGGACTTTCCATTTTTACCGTCTCACATAGTGACGGTGGCTATACGCCAATAATGCGAACAGAGGTATATGACGCTCGTACTGTGGAGATCTTGTGCCGCACTCAGGCGCCAAAGCTCAGGGCATCCGATGTGCGAGTAATGAGCAAAGATGGGCACGATTTCATCGTTGTTCGCCAATATCTGCTGATGGAAGTGAAATCTCAGGATGCAGGCGGCGAACACATGAGCCGTTCATCTCTCGCCGATAAATGGGCCACACGTCTTGGTCAGGTGCTGCCGTCGATTGCACCCATTCCGAGTGACTTCGGCGTCTGACATCGATTGCCAAAACAGGTCCGCCTGCTGCGATAGATACAGCAGCGCGGACCTATTTCGTTTGTGACCTCGAAGCTCGCTTAAATCTCTCGACATAAATCGGCAGGTTGTCGGATAGAAGGCAGGTCTCCTACCACTTTTGCGTCGATTGCGAAGCTCTTGAGCATACGTTCAAGGTGCGCTTTGCGTAACAGGTAGTTGGTTGCTCTTGTTCTGGCGCTGATTACATAAGCCCGGCTCGAATAGACTACAGCGTAGAGTAATGAAGTAGTGCGGACGCCAGGATGGCTTTCGTCATCTCCGCTGAAAGACGCCATGGATCCAGGCAATGCTCCAACACGAACAGCCACTGTGGGTTCGACTTTTATGGCTTGATAGCGTCCTGGCGTGTCTGATAGAGCCTTCGCGAGCACTTCGGACGCCGTCATACCATTCGCAGGAACGATGGCTACTGCCATGCGTTCGACGCTATCGAACTCGCGCTGAAAGAAAAGAAGCGCCTTATTGCCATCATCTGGCGTTGAGACGTCATACTTCCAGCCGGCCAGGTACTTGATTTTCCATCCATGTGGATCTGAGTAACTCTTAAACTGGTCTGGCGGACTGTCATCGACCAGAGCTGTTACGAAGTAGTGCTGATGCAGCGCTTCGGAGGTCGTAATGCCATCGGCCCCTACCTTTTTTATAGTGTAGTAGACATCAAAGCGATACTGAGTTGTCTTTCGTGGCGAGTCTGTCACCTGCATCTTTCCGGTCACTACCTGGCCTGCACCAAACTTGCCTCCGGATACGGTTACCTTATCTCCGGTAAAGTACCATTTCAGTTTTACCGAGTCACCGGGAGTAATCACAGGCGGATCTGCCGCAACCTCACCAGAAGCGCGAGAAGGCATACTCGCGCTGATTAGCGCTCCGAAACAGGCAAGCGGTAACGCAAAACGCCTGAACAGCGCCGTCGATCGCATTTCATTAACTCCTGTATGTACTGTTCCAACCATCAAGCCCGAACTATTCACAACCATCCAGTCGCAAAGCGCAGCAAGCAGTGCCTCTACGATTCGTGAATGCACCGGGCTAGAGTTGGCAAATAGAGTAGGGAACAACTACACGTACGTAAACAAAGCACGTATCATAACCCGAATTTGAGCTAACGCAATTTAATTATGCAATTGGCGGTGTGCGCCATCGAGCCGGGAATGGATTCGTCTACGTTACTTCCAGCCTCATAGGGCCTGTGCGACCAGCTTCCAACTCTAATCTGAAACCCTTTTTCGTAGATGCCGCTGTTGGTGAGGAATCTCATCAACGCCGTGAGCGTGTCTTCATACATCTGGTTAATCGGCTCACTTGTAGCCGCTGTTCTCCGCAGCGTTTCGCCATCGCACATTAACTTTTCGTTATCCCCGATACTGGCCTCAACAACGTTAATACCCATCTGCACACCGCGCGATTTCAAGGCTGGCTTGTGACGACGCATCGTTTCGGCGATGTAGGGAATGCTGTAGGTCCAATCCACGTCCATATACACGGTACGTGGCTTAAAGCCCGCAGCCGTGAGCACATCCACAAGCTCATTTAGGTAAATTACAGAGTTATACTGCGGACGTTTAGTAACGATCGCCCAGAAATTACCGGCGACATTGAAGTAACCCTCATCTGCTGCGTGGATGGCATCTATCCCCGTTTCATCGCGCCATTCCCAGCCGGGATTTACATTCCAGTGCAAGCTTACTGCGGGCATTTTCGAGCCCCAATGCTGCTTTGCAACCGTTAGGAATTTTACGTAATCCTGCATGAGGTTTGCCATCAATTGGCGGTAGGGCATTGATGTGTGGGCATAACCATTCGGCTTACGCGCGGCATCTTTCCGCATTTCCCAGGCGCCGGTTGCGGCCGCCAGTTTATCGGGGTCAAGCTCCGGGAGAAGATTAGGTATTCTTTCGTCGAATATTATTTCGTCGGGGATGAAGCGGCTTCCGTCACGGGTTACGAACCAGCCAACGCCATCCGGGTTCGTTCTATCAGTGGGGCTCTTTATTCCAAATATCGAGGCAAAGATATTATCGCCATTAACCTTCATGCCCGATATTTCTGCATTTGCTAAGAGCGATCCATCGATACCCTGTGTGAAACCTGGCATCTCCACTGAAATCGGAATGTGTTTGGATCTGAGCAGCGGCAAGAGCCCAGACTTAGACGATAGATATCCTATTTCGGCCGCAAATATCGAAAAGGAGCCTCGGTTAGTTTGCAGGTTTCTTAATAGTACGGGCCAAAGGTTGCTGTGACCAAACGACTCATCCAGATGGCCATTAATAAGTGATGGTGGAGTTCCTGGGCGGTACCATGTGTTAGCCGCAAGCTGATTGGGAACAAAGGAGAATAGTGGTGGCGCTTGGTCGGCTGCGTGAGAAACAGAAGTAAGCAATAGTAGCGCTGAAGAGACTGTTAATGAACGCTGCGCTGCCGTAGCCCAAAATGTGATCATAAAGTCTGGTCCTCAAGTCAACGCGCGGTAATACTTCCACTCAGTGAAAGTCGCGAGATTGAGATGAGTATAGTTGGCAACATAATGGATGTCAACAGGGGATACTCTGAACGAAGTTGGGCGTGGAGATATCCAACACGCC
>CAIXIX010000500.1 GCA_903919615.1 uncultured Chthonomonas sp. | reverse complement strand
TGATACCATGAAAAAGCTGATACAGGAAAACCGGGTCCATTTCGGAGCCGACGAGACAACAGTCCCTTGTCGCAAGGTGTACCTAAAGGAAACAGAGACTCAGAGCCTCACCAGCATTAAGTTCCAAGATGGGCGTGCGGCATCTAAACGCCTACAAACACTCTTTGGAGCTAAAGTGTTTACGAATCCAAAAGACGAGGTTCTCATCTCGACGCTCTTCCAAGCAATGGGCATTTCGGGTGAGGACATAATCCTGGACTTCTTTGCTGGGTCAGGCTCGACGTACCATGCTGTTCAAAAACTGAACGCAAAGTGTAGTTCGTCCTGTCGCTCCATTCTCGTTCAACTGCCAGAGAGCTTGCCCGACATGCTTGCAGCCGCGGCGGGTTCAGCAAAGCAGGTAACGCAGAACGCCATTGACTATCTAAGTGCCCTAGGCAGACCTACCAATGTATTCGAAATTTGCGCAGAGCGCGCGAGGCTCTTGAATCACTCTGATCAACTTAGCTTGTCTTCATCGCCAGGTTTTCGCTTGTTTAGACTTAATGAATCTAACTTTAGGTCATGGGATTCCAGTGGGAGCGGAACGGTCGCGGCGCTGGAAAACCAGTTGGCATTGCACGTAGACCACGTTAAGCATGACCGCACGGCTAACGACATTCTCTACGAGATACTACTGAAGGCTGGCTTTCCCCTTACGACCCGTGTCGAGGAGAAAATAATGTCCGGCACTCGCTTATTTAGCGTTGCCGATGGTGCACTCGTCATCTGCCTAGAACATGAACTGTCGCTTGATCTTATTCGCGGCATCGCGGACCTCAAGCCCGAGCGCGTAGTAATGTTAGATTCAGGTTTCGCCGGCAATGACCAGCTCAAGGCAAACGCGGTCCAGACATTCAAGAACAAGGGCGTCGAGAGCTTTAGGGTGGTGTAATGAAGAAATCTAAGCAGTCTAAAATCTCGGTTCAAGGCGTGACTATCACGGTTGTGAGCGACACCCGGGGCGACTTCATTAACCTGACCGACATGGTCCGGGACTTTGATAGAGGTTCTGCGCTGATTGAACAGTGGCTGAGATCCAAAGATACGATAATGTTCCTCGGTGCTCGTGACGTCATGTACAACCCCACCTTTAATTCCCTCGAATTCGAGGGAATTAAAGGTGAAGAGGGGCGCGACAACTTATACATGAGGGCGGCACTATGAGGCTCCAATTCGACGCAAATCAGCAATTTCAGTTAGATGCCGTTGCAGCCGTCACCGACCTATTTGACGGGCAAGATCGCGGTCAACCTGAATTCAGTGTAATCAAGACCCACTATGCCGGCGAGCTTTTCGGTAGTCAGGAGATGACCGAAACGGGCGTCGGCAATCGCCTGCTGCTGCCACCCCAATCACTGCTGGCAAATGCGCGGGCAGTTCAAGAGCGCAATGATATCGACGTAACCGATCAAACCGCCGACCTCGAGGCTTGGCGGCTGTTTGACGCCGCCCAGAACACAGAGCGAACCTGCCCCCACTTCTCGATCGAAATGGAGACCGGCACCGGCAAAACGTACGTTTACTTACGTACGATATTTGAGCTCTCACAGCGGTACGGCTTTCAAAAGTTCATAATCGTGGTCCCCAGCGTCGCGATCCGCGAAGGCGCTCTGAAGAACCTTGAGATTACGCGCGAACACTTTCGCGCGCTGTATGACAATCTTCCATACGAGTCGTTCGTGTACGATGCAAAGAAGGTCAACCGGCTTCGGCACTTCGCGACCAGCAACAGCCTCCAGATTCTGGTTATCAACATCGATGCGTTTCGAAAAAACTTTACCGGCACCGAGGCCGAGCAGAAATCCAACGTTATTTATAAGGAAAGTGACAAGCTCGCGGGCCGCCAGCCGATTGAATTCATACAGGCGGCGCGCCCCATCGTGATCATCGACGAGCCCCAAAGCGTCGATTCCACAGATAAGGCTCAGGAGGCCATAAAATCGCTAAATCCGCTCATGACGTTGCGATACTCGGCCACACATAAGAACATATACAATCTCGTTTACCGTCTCGACCCGATCAGGGCATTCGAGTTGCGGCTCGTGAAGCAGATTGTGGTCGCAAACGTCTCCTCCGACGATGCCGTTAATGAGCCATATGTGTGCCTTGACGAGGTCGAGTACAAAAACGCTTACCGGGCAAAGGTGAGGATGCTCGTAAAGACCGTCGATGGACCAAAAGAGAAGTCGGTCTGGCTTAAACCAAAAGACGATCTCTACGTCAAGTCAGGTGAACTTCACCACTATCAGGACGGCTTTCGTGTGGCAGACCTGTCGGCGGAGCCAGGTGACGAACACATCCGCTTCAGCAATGGAATTCGGCTAGATCGCGGTTCATCGATTGGTGGCGCCCGAAGCGATATATGGCGCGCCCAGATACGCAAGACCATCGAAGAGCACCTGAAGAAGGAGCTAAAGGTGCGCGAGCGCGGAATTAAGGTCCTGTCGCTCTTCTTCATAGATCGTGTCGCCAACTACCGTGACTATGACGAGTCGGGAAACGCCATTGCCGGCAAATTTGCCATCGCTTTTGACGAGGAGCTTGCTGACCTCGCCAAGGATGCGAGATATGCTCACCTCGATTGGCTCAAACTCCCTGCCGCTCAACTGCACAACGGGTACTTCTCGGGCGACCGGAAGAAGCGCAAAGATGGCACTGAACAGGTCGTTTGGAAGGATACGAAGGGCTCCTCTACGCTCGATGACGATACGTACAACCTCATCATGAGGGACAAAGAGACACTATTGTCCGTCGACGAGCCGCTGCGTTTTATCTTCAGTCACTCCGCGCTTCGCGAAGGGTGGGACAACCCGAACGTTTTCCAGATCTGCACCCTTAATGAAACCCAGAGTACGGTAAAGAAGCGCCAGGAAATCGGCCGCGGACTTCGACTCCCCGTTGACCAAACCGGAAAGCGTGTATTTGATGATTCTGTGAACCGCCTCTACGTCATGGCAAACGAGAGCTATGACACGTTTGCCCGAGCACTGCAAAGCGAATACGAAACAGACTGTGGCGTCACGTTCGGCAAGGTGCCAATCACTGCTCTTGCGAAACTTACCCGTGTTCAGGACGAGGTCGAGGTTGCTATCGGACGCCAGGTCGCCGACGATATCCACGCGGCGCTCAAAGCGCAGGGAATGATCGATGACGCCGGCAGAATTACCTCCGCGTTTGACCCACGTAAGCCAGGGTTTCAACTTGCGCTGCCGGAACAGCTTCAGGATCTCACGATGTCGGTTGTAGACCTGCTTGCCAGCTATCAGATGGAGCGGCACATTCAGCGCGAGAAGAACGAAGGCGTCAACTCGCTGAAAAAAGCGGTCATGCTCAGTTCAGACTTTGCCGAGCTGTGGGCTCGAATTAAGCCGCGAACAACCTACAGGGTCGAGTTCGATACCGGCGTTCTCATCGACAGGGCGGTTGACGAGATCAAAAAGATGCCAACAATTGAGGTGCCAGTTCTGACTTACACCGCTGGTCTCGTTGCCCCATCAAAGTCTCACGTCGCAACTACGGGCATGGCAGTAAATGAAATGAAGCGGCATTATGGCGCCCGGCCAATGCCGGATATTCTTGCCTACCTGCAGAATGAGACCGAGCTCACACGATCGACCCTCGTCGATATTTTGCGGCGCAGCGGCCGGCTTGAAGAGTTCTTCAATGACCCTCAGCGCTTCATGGATGCCGTAGCCCGCATCATCAAGCACGTGCTGCACCACTTGCTTGTCGACGGCATCAAGTACGAGAAGATCGCCGGTTCAGGACCTGACGCAGCCTGGGATCAGTTGCTCTTCAAGAACGAGGAGCTGATTAACTACCTGACTGCGGAGCACGTCACTAAGTCGGTTTACGAATACATCGTGTACGACTCCGAGGTCGAGCGCGAGTTTGCCCGTAAACTGGATGAACGCGAGGACATTCGGTTGTTTGTAAAGCTGCCGGGATGGTTCAAGGTTGAGACGCCAGTCGGTGAGTACAATCCGGACTGGGCGATTGTGAAGCACACCGACGATACGCTTTACCTGGTACGGGAGACCAAGAGTACGAGGGACTTCCTTAAGCTCCGGAACACCGAGACAGATAAGGTACGATGCGGAATGAAGCACTTTGCGGCGCTTGGGCAAGAACTGAAGGTAGTTGTGACGGCGGGAGAGATATGATGCCCTCTTGGATATCTACTCCAGACTTGTCTCGGTCGCAACTGCATACATCCGGAACAATGATTATGTGTTCGGCGAATTTGTTGGAAGATGAACATGAGTAGAACGAAGAATCCATTGGGATCAGTTTGGAACCGTTGGGAGCCCCATATTCACGTCCCAGGCACCGTTCTGAACGACCAGTACGGCGCCCTCTCCGTTGAGGACTTTTGTCGCGCCATTAACGATCAGGACCAACCAATCCGAGCTCTTGGAGTTACCGACTATCTGGTAACAGACTCCTATCAGTTACTTCGGACCCATAAGGCGGACGGTCGATTGCCTAACGTTGACCTTTTGTTTCCGAACATCGAGGTTAGACTGGACGTCGGCACCGTCAAGGGGCGGGCGGTTAATGCTCACCTCTTGTTCAGTCCGGACGATGCAAACCACCTCGATCAGATCCATCGTTTTCTTGCGGGACTGAAGTTTAGGTACGCGGATGAAGACTACTTTTGCACAAGCGACGACCTTAAGAGGTTGGGACGGAAGCACGATCCGTCAATAACAGATAATCGCCTAGCCCTGCAGGCTGGCGTTAATCAGTTTAAGGTGTCCATAACCGCGATCGTAGATTTGGTAAAGAATAACAAGTGGTCCCAAAATAACATGTTAATCGCCGTTGCAGCGTCCAGCCAGGATGGGTCTTCCGGTGTAAGAACTTCCGATGGAGCATTTGATGCATTGCGAGATCAGATCCAGCACAGCAGCCACATAATCTTTTCCGGTAATCCCAAAGATGTTGAGTTCTGGTGTGGACGCGGTGTGATGTCTCCATCTGAAATCCAAGCTAAGTATCGGTCCCTAAAACCTTGTTTACATGGGTCAGACGCCCATGAGGCCAACAAGATTGGCAGGCCAGACGAGGATCGCCTCTGTTGGATAAAGGGCGATGTTACTTTTGAAGCTTTGCGCCAAGCTTGTATAGAGCCATCCGGCCGTGTGTTTATCGGTCCGGAACCACCGCGAGGTGCCCAAGTCGGAGAGACTGTAAGTAGGCTAAACGTTACAAACGCTACATGGATGATTCCTTCCGAGCTTGGCCTGAACCCAGGGATGGTTGCTATCATTGGTGCCCGTGGTTCAGGCAAGACAGCACTGGCTGACATGATAGCCGTCGGCGCATACTCGATGTCTGCTCATGTGAACGAACGGTCGTTCATTCGCAGAGCAGAACGGTTTCTGGGGAATTCGACAGTTACTCTGAACTGGGAGAGCAGTGAGCAGACTGTTAGTCGACTGGCAGATTTCAGTGAAGATGAGTTATTTGAAGAACCAAGGGTTCAATACCTTTCTCAGCAGTTCGTCGACGAGCTTTGTGCCTCCGATGGTGTCGCAGATCGCTTATTGCAAGAGATCGAGCGGGTTATCTTTAATTCACATTCTGAAATTGACCGAGAGGACGCGACCAACTTCGCGGGGCTTTTCAATCTAACTTGCCAGGCGGCCATCGATGAACGCAAGCGTGCTGAGCAAGAGCTAAGCGCCCTCACAAATCAGTACGTTCAATATACGCTCCTTGAAGCTTCAGGCACTGAACTAAAAAAGCGCATCGAGCAAGAGAGTCGACGGATTGAACAGCTTACGAAAGAGCGCCAGGGGTTAGTTGCCAAGGGCCAGGAAGGACGGATCGCCCGCCAGCAGGAAGTACTGAAGGCCCAAGCCGCCCGCAAAGGTGCTCTTGAGGCTGAACAGAAGAAACGCCGGTCGTTTCAATTGCTTCTGGCTGACGTTGCAGACTTTCGCCAACGAGTCGCCAAAGGTTGGCTTGATGAAAAGCAGTCGCTAAGAAGCGAGGCAGGTCTGACTGCAGACGAGTGGAACTCGCTTATGCCGTCGATTGCGCCGAAGGCTGATGAGATACTGCAGGGTAAGACTGAGATCGCCACAAAGGCGACAGCTTCCATCTTGGGGTCTGAAGTTAAGCAGCCTGAAGAATCCAATCTTCAAACGCCGCTATTAAGAGATAGCGATGACCTCATGACTGCTACAGTCAATCTCCTTACTGCGGAAGCCAACCGGTTATCGAGGCTCATCGGCATAGACCGCGCAAAGTCCCTTCGATTCTCTAATTTTACAACGCAACTTCAGACGGCAGAAAAGCAAGTTGGTGATCTCACAACTCAGCTTAAGAAAGCAAACGATGCGGCTATGCAGTTGAAGCAGCTTAGAACTCGGCGCCGAGAACTGTATCGAAGAGCCTTCAGCACGTTTCCTGAATTCACCTTACTTCTTGAGCGACTTTACGATCCGCTGCAGAAGTTGTTGAGTCAGGAAACCGGCGCACTTGCTAAAATGAAGTTTGCAGTGAACAGGTCGGCGGATGTTGCCGCATGGGCAGATGCCGGCGAAGACATCTTCGACCTACGAAAGGATGGGCCATTCAAGGGACGCGGTGCCCTCCAAGAAGCTGCGACGAGTGAGTTATTGGACGCATGGGAAGACGGTACTCCAGAAGAAGCCGAGGCG
>CAIXIX010000499.1 GCA_903919615.1 uncultured Chthonomonas sp. | reverse complement strand
GATCGCTAATGCGCTCTTTACGCTGGTCGATACCGATGCTGCCGATCCGAGCCTCCGAGGTGCAGCGTTAAGAGGACGGGTACTGACGTCAACCGCCCCTGCTTCTCTCATTATTAAGGCGCTGTCAGGATCCGGACTGCGGCAGTCGATGGCTGCGGACATTGTCCGTGAGGCGCCAGGCGCCGACACAACCCGGACTCTCAGCATTGCTCTTCCGACGCTCTCCACAAAGGGGCAAACACTGCTGCTTACGGCTCTCGGGGATCGTGGAGACCACGCAGCGTCGGCAGGAGTAATGAAGCTGACCCGGTCTGCGGACGCCAGTGTGCGTATTGCTGCACTGAAAGCGCTGGGACAGGTCGGCGATCCCTCTGCGGTTGGGATGCTGCTAAACGCGGCGACCAATCGTTCTGGAGCGGAGAAAGAGGCTGCTCGAGAAAGCTTGGGACGTGTGCGTGGAGAGGGTATCGACGCAGCGCTCGCCGCTACGATATCTATATCAGACGCAAAGCCAGAGCTTGTGGCAGAAGCCATTTCGGCGCTAGGCAGGCGTAAAGCCGTGGAAGCTGTTCCAGCGCTGCTGAAGAGCGCATCCAGCCACAACACTGCGATCAGTGCAGCCTCTATCACGGTTCTGCGAGATATCGCGCCAGCGTCGCAGACGCCAGCGCTAATTGCGCTACTGCTTGCGACCCCGGTCGATAATCGCGACACCGTCGCAGAAGCTCTGGCAGAAACGGCACGGCGCGGAACGAGTGAAACAGCAAGAACAGGATCCATCCTGCAGGCGCTTCATTTAGCGAAAAAACCGGAAGACAGGCTGTCTCTGCTGGCAGCATTAAACCAGGTAGGCGGCCCACTTGCCCTCAAGGCGTTGGAGCAGGCGCTTAGCGATCCCGCTGCTTCCGTACAGGATGGCGCACTTGCCATCGCCGCGGAGTGGCCCACCGATGAGCCGCTTGAGCTGCTGCTCAAGACCATGCGCTCAACGAACCAACCACGGCGAAAGGCGATTGCTCTTCGTGGCAGCCTGCGGATGATCGGTGCAAACGATCAGCGTTCACCAGAACAAACGCTAACAATGGTCAAGGAGCTTCTCTCCCTCAGCAATCGGCCAGAGGAGCAGCGCCAGGCGCTCTCCAGTATTGGCAAGCTTAAAACGGCTTCGGCTTTAACTTTCGCGTCTGGCTTCCTGAAGAACGACAGCGTGAAAGGTGAGGCGGAGACGGCAGTAATCGAAATCGCGCACAGCACGATCGGCGCCTATCCCGAAGAGACGAAATCCGCACTCGATTCAATCGTTCAGTCTGGCTCAAGCGATGAGGCGAAGAAGCGCGCGGCGGATGTACTCGCTCTGCCAGCAAAGGCGGCGGGGTTCGTTCTCGCATGGGAGGTATCGCCCTCATACCATCGCGACAATGTGGATTACAAAACGCTGTTCGATATGCCATTTCCACCTGAAATCGCTGGGCAAGAAAAGCAGACACCCTGGAGGTTGATGCCCGTGCTCACGTCGGCCGATCAGCCGTATCTGCTGGATCTTTTGGCGCTGTGGGGCGGCGAGCAACGCGTCGCCTATCTGAGGACTGCCATCAAAGCCGAGTCCGAGAAGGACGTCACACTCGAACTGGGCAGCGACGACGGAGTGAAAGCCTGGCTAAATGGCGCAGTTGTAATCTCGGACAACACGGCTCGCGCTGTGGCTCCGGGTCAAGAGAAGGCCCAGGTTCACCTGAAGGCCGGCTGGAACACGCTCCTGCTTAAGGTAACACAAAATAACCAGGGATGGGGAGCCTGCTGCCGCATCCTTGGGCCTGATGGCAACCCGGCCACAGATCTTCAATACTCGGTCGCGCCTGCGGCGCACTAACCTGCGTTCGGACCAAGACTGAGATAGGAACACTTAAATTGCAATTATCCAAGCTGCTGAAACTAACAGCTTCTTCCATAGCTTCGCTCGCGGCGATCGCCGCATTGCCGGCGATCGCGCAGCAGACTGGCGACACGGTTCCCCTGCCCATCAAGCTTCCGAGGCCGGTTTTCGCCGGAACGGCGAGCAACCTGCCGCCAGAAGTATTGGCAAAAATCGAAAAGCCAACCGGCAAAGCCCGGCCAATACCGCTGGTTCCAAAGGGAACCGTTAATCTAGCGCTACACAAGAAGGTCACCAGCAGCGCTCCGGCAGTTGCCGGCCCTCTGGATAAGATCGTCGATGGCAACAAAGAGGCGACCGAAGAGTCTGTCGTAGAGCTCAAGACGAAATTGCAATGGGTTCAGATAGATCTCGGAGCGGTATCCTCTATCTTCTATGTTGCCGTATGGCACTACCATTCTGAGCCGGTCGTGTTCCATAGCGTCGTAGTTCAGCTATCGGACGATCCACTATTCATCGACGGCGTAACGACGATTTTCAACAACGACCAGGAAAACACGGCCGGGTTCGGGATTGGTAAGGATCGAGAGTACTTCGAGAGCAGCGAAGGCAAGCTGATCAACGCAAATGGGGTAAAGGCGCGGTACGTACGCCTCTACAGCAAGGGCAGCACGTACCGCGATCCACTCAATCGATACACTGAGGTTGAGGTGTTCGGACTTTCGACGAAATAGCCAATAAACTACCTCGTGGCCGCCTTCAACCCTGAAACATAATCAAACACGATCTGCTGCAGCGCGGGGTTTTCCCTCTCGCGGTGCAGTAGGTCCACAAGACTGCTGCCCACTACGACGCCATCCGCAAAAGCGCAGATGGTGCGTACATGCTCCGGTAAAGACACACCGAATCCCACACAAACCGGTTCGCTCGTCTGGGCCTTAATCCGCTCCACCACTCCGCGCAGTTCGGTAGGCACATCCTGCTTAGCTCCGGTAACTCCGGTTCTGGAAACGCAGTAGACAAAGCCAGACGAGATGCCTGCCACAATCGCGATGCGCTCTTCAGTGCTCGTTGGCGCCACCAGGAAAATCGTGTCCAGTCCGTTTGCAGTCGAGTAGGTCTTCCAGTCGGCAGCCTCTTCCGGCGTTAGATCTGTCACGATATGGGCGTCTGCGCCAGCCGCAGCAGCCGCTTTCGCGTACTCCAAGAGGCCATAGCAGCGGATCGGATTGAAGTAGGTCATCAGAACCAGAGGCAAATCTGGGACGGCGTTGCGGATCTCAGAAACGATCGCGAGGGCCTTGCGCGTAGTCATCCCCTTCTCAAGAGACCTCTGAGAAGCGGCCTGAATGCTGGGGCCATCCGCGAGCGGATCGCTAAAAGGAAGGCCGATCTCAACGGCATCTGCACCTGCCCGAGCGAGTGTTTTCACCGTCTCAACGGTGAGCTCTGCGGACGGGTCTCCTGCAGTAACAAAACAGACAAGCGCCTTCTCTCCGCGCGCCTTTAACTCTCCAAACCTGCCGGCTAACCTGCTCACATTCGCTCCTGTTCCTCGCCACTGCCGGGCATCACAGACCGGTGGGCCACACTGTCTCCGACCATGCTGGCCGGTAAAAATATGCAGAAAAGAAAATCGGACACAACCGCCTGTTGTGCCCGTCTCTCAATCGGCTGACTGTTGCATGAATGATACCCGAAGAAGGGTAAGTGGGTAACGCGGCAATGGCGACAAAAGTCCCTCTCCACGCGAGCGGCAGACATATTTCAACCAAAACGAGCACATCACTCACTCTCCCGCGGACCGATGTCGCCCGAAGCTCCCCGAGCAATCGCAAGGCATTCGGTGTAAGATCGACGTTGTCGTATGGAGAGCTCAGAAGAGCAACCAGTTGCTCTGGTACTCTGCTAGGGAATGCCGTTCGCTCAGGAAAGTGCATTTTCATTCCGCGATAATAAGAAATGCGCTCGCAAGCATTCACCTTCCAAAATGATTCGGAACTATTATTAACAAATATTCGTATTTATCAAAGGGCCGTTTGACTCTTGTAAGATCCTCACGCCTCCCACTTTATGGAGAACTTTTTGAAACGTCTATTTCTATTAGCCGCGACAGACACCGAACGATTGGAAGCGTTACGAAGCTCAATTGAAGAGCTCAATTCCGCTGCAAACTATGAGGAGCCTATCGGCCTCGCCCGGATCAGCAACGATGTTGGCATGGCAATCGCACGCGAGTTCACTCGCAAGCTGCCCGGAACATGCAAGTTAACGCCGACACTCAGAAAATCACTGCTCGCCACCGTGGACCAGTTCGGGGATGGCGGTACCGATACCCGCAAAGTTAAATATCTGCTAGATCGCGCGCATGGCGAGCGCTATATCTCGCTGGCCACATTTTAAGTGACAGTTGACGAATGTTCCGCACACCGCCAACATCCGGCAGGCACGCATCGTCCCTCTACATGCGCGACTTAGCCCGTAAGTACGTGATGCCGAGCGCATGTTGCCCTTTTCCGCACAACCATCTCAGGTTGTGTAGAAAAGGGAACCCGGGATTAGGGTGAGGCCAGGTCTCGGATTGGCTGCAATGGCTCCTCTGAATGTCCAGCATCACAGTTCAGCAATAACCTGATCGACAGGCAGTAGCTAGATTCCTCACACCCCACACAGCATCACCGTTACCGGTCCTAATCGTCTTACACGTCGACCATGTTTTGTACCTTCACCCCCGCCAACATCCGGCAGGCGCGCATCGTCCCTCTACGTGTGCGCGCCAGAGCCTGTAACCAAGTACCGCCATAAGCGCATGTCGCCCTTTTCTACACAACCATCTCAGGTTGTGTAGAAAATGGAACCCGGGATTAGGGTGAGGCCAGGTCTCGGATTGGCTGCACTGGCTCCTCGGAATGTCCAGCATCACAGTTCAGCAATAACCTGATCGACAGGCAGTAGCTAGATTCCTCTTCAGGTTCCCAGCACGCCGCCAACCGTGAAGTCCGTCCTAATACCCAAAACCCAAAACCCTTACCGCCCCAACCGGCCGCACATGTCCCCCGCCCCCATCCGGCAGGCGCGCATCGTCCCTCTACATGGGCGACTTAGCCTGTAAGTACGTGATGCCGGGCGCACATGGAGAGGGATTAGGGTGAGGCCAGGTCTCGGATTGGCTGCACTGGCTTCTTTGATACCCAGCGTACAGGTCCCACCGCTTCCTGTTGGCAGGTATCCATTCACCCCTTGTCGAACAAACCGCCACTGTAGCGTTTAGCCCGAATTGTCAGAAGGACGGTTTTTGACCGATGCGTTATGATTGTTTTATCAGCTATGCATCCGCAGATATCGCCCACGCCGAAGCGCTGCACAGGCGCCTCGTCGCCGAAGGCTTCAACGTCTGGTTCGATAGGTCCCGTCTTGATCCAGGCTGTGACTGGCACCACGAAATAGAAGAAGGTTGCCGAAACAGTCGCGTCCTTCTGCCGTTGTTAACACCTCGCTGGAAGCTGTCGGAATGGACCCGTAAAGAAACATACGTCGCAGAAAACGTGATCCCTCTTCTAGTCGAAGGTAAGTGGGAAGACGTCTCAACCGCTCCGCTTGCCCGATACCAGAGCTTTCAAGTCCCTGCCAGTGATCCGGATCACACAGACTGGCGGCGCCTCTTCAACTCCATTCGTGAAATCTGCAGCCGCCCCGAAAAGGGCAGGCTCGGCGCACACAAACCAACCCTCCTACCCTACGACTCCATTGGCTCACTATTCAAAGGTCGAGATGAGTTCCTGGCACTCCTCCGAGACAAGATCTATGGAGCAAATAGAACGGGCATCAATCGGATCCCGCCCATCGCACTGCACGGGCTGGGGGGCATTGGCAAAACCCGCGTTGCAGTCGAATACGCACGCGCACACCGCGATGAATTCACAGCGCTTCTCTTCATAGGCGCCGATTCACCGGCCACTCTCGAAACAAATATTGCCAACCTCTGTGGCGCCGCAGTTCTCGACCTTCCAGAAAAAGAAGCTACCGATTCCGGAGCCCAACTGCGGGCAGTGCTGCGGTGGCTGGAGGCACACCAGGGCTGGTTCCTTATCTTCGATAACGTCGACACCGAAGAAGCCGCAGTCGCCGTCGAAGACTTACTTGCCCGCCTGTCGGACCATGGCCAGATCCTCATCACGACACGTATCAGCAGATGGTCAGACGATGTGGAGGATCTGCACCTCGACGTTATCAATGTCGAAGACGCAGCCGATTACCTTATCTCATCCACCGCTTCGAAGCGCACTAAATCAGACTCCGATCAATCCGAGGCGACTAAGCTCGCCACGGTGCTGGGCCAGCTTCCCCTCGCCCTCACGCAGGCGGCGGCCTACATCCGTGAGCACGGCCTGAGCTTCGCTGCCTACCTAAATCGTTGGAACGATGCCCACGATAAAGTGATCCGATGGTCCGACCGACGCCAGATGAAATATCCGATGAGCGTCGCCGTCACATGGGAAACCAGCTTCGAACAACTCTCCGACGATGCGCGCGAACTCCTGCGCATCCTCTCCTGGTTTGCTCCAGACCCCATCCCGAATTCATTGCTGGAAGTCCCTATTCCTGATATCGAGGCTCTACCAAGCACCTCACCAGCCACCCTGGAGGCTGCGGCCGCCCAACTAAACCGCTACTCGCTCATCACACGCGACCACATCGCGTCCACGTTCAGCATCCACCGGCTCGTTCAGGACGTAACCCGAACCGGCATGCCCGAAACGAACAAGCTGGCCGCACGGTCTCGGGCACTGTGCTGGATAGACGCACCATTCGACGTCAGTCCCTATGACGCCCGCAACTGGCCACTTGTCGAACCACTTGCCCCGCACGCAGAAGCCATATCACAGGACGATCCGTTGCCAGCGGCATGCGCTCCAGCCGGGCTACGTATCCTAAGCTATTGCGCATCGCTTCACGAGGCCCGTGCGCGGTTCTCTGTTGCAGAGCCTCTATATCGCCGTGCCCTTGCGATCGTAGAAACCAGCTGCAATCCGTTGCACCCAGATCTCCCAACCATCCTGAATAATCTTGCTGGTTTACTCGCAGACACAAACCGCCTTGCTGAGGCCGAGCCGATGTACCGCCGTGCCCTCGCGATCGACGAAGACAGCTACGGCACCGATCATCCCGTCATCGCGAATCGCCTCAACAACCTCGCACAATTGCTCACTAAAACAAGCAATTTCTCTGAGGCAGAGACAATGTATCGCCGCGCTTTGGCGATCCTCGAAGCAAGCAACAGTACAAACATGACAGATGTCGCAACTTGTCTAAGCAACCTCGCCCAACTGCTCTGCGATACAGATCATCTCAATGAAGCGGAAGATTTGCTCCGTCGCGCCCTTGAAATCGATGAGGCCAGCTACGGGCCGAATCACCACGTTACTGCCCGCGACGTGAATAACCTCGCCGAAATGCTCCGGGAAGCAAACAATTTTGCAGCAGCAGAGCCGCTCTATCGTCGCGCGTTGCAGATCGTTGAAGACAGCTTTGGGCCAGATCACCCACGGGTCGCGACCTGCGTTAACAACCTCGCCCTCATGCTTGCGTCCGACAACCGCCAATCAGAAGCGGCCGAACTATTCCGTCGCGCATTAGAAATCGACGAGGCCACCTACGGCGCCGATCATCCCGTCGTCGCGAACCGCCTCAACAACCTCGCTGGTCTGCTCGCGGATACTAACCACCTCGCCGAGGCCGAGCTATTGTACAGGCGCGCCCTCGCGATCGATGAAGCCAGCTACGGCCAGGACCACCCAGACGTGGCTACAGACCTGAACAATCTCGCTCTGCTTCTCAGCGACACAAACCGCACCACCGAGGCAGAGCCCCTGTACCACCGGGCACTTGCGATATACGAAGCAAGTTATGGTCCAAATCACCGCTTGTCGTTAGTTGTGGGTAAGAACCTGGCTTGCTTAACTTACAAACAAACGCAGCAAACGCCCTAAATAATCGTCCCAATGTCCTACCTCCGGCCTGGTCAGCCAGGCATGAAAAAAGCCGCAGACAATAGGCAGCCGTAGTCCCCTCAACTCTCTCGAGAGGAATTCCTCGCACGAGCTCACCCGTGCCCACTTTTTATATCGCAGGGCGTGCCATTCTCAGATCCGGCAATCATGCCGACATTGCTAAGTACGGTTGAAGGCTCGTTGGATTTGTACTTCGTTTGTTAGCGCGTAGTGCCACAACAGCATCTGCTGTTGCAGGCCGCCCTTGATCAGCCCTCCCGCCACGGCAACTTCGCACTTAGCCATCGTCGAACGCAACCACCTGGAGCCCGCCTGTCCCCAGGCGGCAAT
>CAIXIX010000498.1 GCA_903919615.1 uncultured Chthonomonas sp. | reverse complement strand
CTGCTCTTAGACGTGGCATTCATGCCATGTTCGTTGTTGGCCCGCCCCACACCTCCCATTCTCACCTCCTTCCGTCTTGTGCGCCGTTGGCGCGTAAGGCGGAAGGAGGCCGTGATCGTGACATTGGCTCTATACGATCGCCCTCGCGGGCTAGTTGGGGAAGTGGGGCTGCCTCTTTACCGGACCGGTGAGCGGTCGCGGCAGGAAGCTTCGCTGCTCGCCCTCCGGGCTGGATGAAACGCCCGCCGCAGAAATATTCTGTATCAGCGTTTCTCGGCTATTCGCGTCCCAAATCATGCCGGGGTTGGCATGATTTAAGGAGCAGCTTGCTGCGACAACCTCAAACACCACGCCATTGGCGAGAACCCGGTGGTATTCCCGGTCCAGCGCGTCGCAGAGCATGGTAGTCTGCTCGTTATTCGGGTTGAGTATCCCGGTGAGTCTGGACTGCTGGTCATCCCGGGCGCATAACAGCACAGCCGAACTAACGCCGACGAGGTTTCTACCTTCAAAAGGCCGCTGGAGCGTCGGGCCTGGCACCAAGTACTCGTAAAACAAACAGCTGTAGTTCGCGCTGAAGTGGCGTCGCGGAAGCCGGCATGGAGACCCAGCCTTCGTACTCCATCCGATCAATTTGCTCAACCCAACTAGCGTCCCAATCCTTCAATGCAGCGACGAGATAAGCGGGATAAAAGTACTGCAACGATACTTCGCTCAGGAAGTATAGATCATCATTAAATGGTGGCCGGTTTGTTCCACGTACGAGATCCTGCCACCGCTTGCCCGAAAGGGCTTTCAATATCCGGTCATACTCGTACGGGCCACTTTGGTACTCTTGCATCGTACGTCTTAGCAACCACTCGGGACGCGTATTGGTACCGAATGCCCGCATGATAAGCGCCTCAACCCCTTCAGTCACACCTTCGGCACAGTGAACCTGCAGTATGCAAAGCACAGCTATGACAATCGCCTCAAGCGGCCCAGGAACTTCGCCTCTTACCAATACCGTCCCGTTTCGTCCTCTGGCGTAGCTTAGCACCAGAGTTGACCGGCCAGTCAAGGGATATTCGTACCACCGGCCCCCGGATTCACTTGTACCGTCCAGCCCGAATTTTACTGCATCGGTGTCCCACTCGTCCGCACTATAACCCACCCGCTCAGCAACAATTGTTACGAAGCTAACAATGTTTTCTTCTAGCAACCAACTCAGCATCACTTGTAATCCCCTGTCCGGTTGCTGGCGCCATCACACTAACAGTGCGTGTCCCATATCGTAATCATTGCGCAAGGCGGTGCGTTCACACCAAGTTCCTGATATTATAGGTCCGCGAGGTTCAACCTTGAACAACAAACCATTCATTGCCGGGTGCTGGGTAACGTCGAAACACAGGTTTAGGTCATTACGCGACCTAGTCAAGTGGGAGCGGTTCCGTGGGGCCTACTGGTCAGCCGTAAACTCAACCAGTATGGCCGAAGTAAGGTCAAAACGCGAACCGATTGTAATGGCTTGGCTACAGCGACCTGTATGAAACTGATCTCGGCCAGTTCGTGGGACCGCTGCCTTTGAGTTGTCTAGAGCCGCTGTGACTCCTTGCAAGACCAGTGATGAACGACAATTAAATGAGGCAATGCGAGATAGATCCGCCCGACGGTGTAGAACCGATAATATGGGTATTGCTGAGCACAAAGCCCGTGACTGATTTCGAGTCGGCGTGCCAGATGGTGCACTACTATGCGTTGCGCTGGACGATTGAGCGGCTCCATTTCACGCTCAAGTCGGGTTGTTTGAACGTGGAGCGCGTCCAGATTGATGATGGCGCCGAGCTCATAAATGCGTTAGCGCTTTACTACATAGTAGCCTGGCGTGTACTGCATCTGACTTACCTGGCGCGAACAGATTCCGATGAGCCCGCTGACATCGTGCTAACAGAAAGCGAGATGCGCGTTCTTACAGCGACAGCTGAGCAGCTTGTCGATCAGCGCTTTGAACGGGACTATGCCGCCTTTGGCGACAGTCTCGTGAAATATGTGCCCGGTCTCAATATTGAGGAGAGCGAGCAAGGTTGCCGTTCCATGCCTTCGGTACTCGAACTCAGTCAAGCCTGCTTTGCCGTTTGACGGCTGCACTGTCGGGCT
>CAIXIX010000497.1 GCA_903919615.1 uncultured Chthonomonas sp. | reverse complement strand
GCGCTGGCCGAGAAGCAGGGCGCCGCGCAGGGCGCCGACTTTGCCGCGCTGCGTTCGCAGCTGGCAGCCGGCAGCGCCGCGCTGGAGCAGGTGGTCGAGTTCGTGGTCGCCAACACCAAATCGGATCCGCGTGCGGTGTTCGCCGGCAGCGTGCTCTACCTGAAGCTGGCCGGCATCGTGCTGGGTGGCTGGCAGATGGCGCGCGCAGCCCTGGTCGCGCAGCAGAAACTGGATGCGGGTGAGGGCGACGCAGCCTTCTACCGCACCAAGATCGGTACCGCCCGCTTCTTCGCGGACCACGTGCTGTCTGCTGCCTCCGGCCTGCGCCATGCGATCGTCGAAGGCAGTGCCGGCGTGCTGGCCCTGGACGTCGAGCAGTTCTGAGCGGCAGTCTTCATCGCCTTGTGAAAGCGGCCTGCGGGCTAATGCCAGTCAGTTAAGCTGACTGGCATTTTTCATTGGAAACTTGGATCTGGGCTGTTTGACTGCTCTTGGAAAAGATCGCGCTCGACGTTCCGGCAAAAGATAGGCGCGCGCCTGCTCGCGTAAGAACGCCAAGCGCTTGGGGAAGGTGCCCGGTGTTTGCAACGGCCAGTGGTACAAGGCCGTGGTAATGGCCAAAGCTAGCCATTGAAAACTCAGGCGCTGTGGCGGCACGTGCAGCTCGTCGGCCATTTGGGCGATTTCATGGCGCAGCAGGTTGTAGGCAATGAGCGTGCCCCATACTTCCTGACGCACCAACTCCGGCAATTTGCTACGCAGCGTCGTCGCATTCTTCTGCATGCCCTGCTTGATTTCCCTGAATCCCAATTCGATCTCCCAGCGCTGCATGTAGTGCGCGGCGATCTCGCGTGCCGGAAAGCGGTGGGCGTCGCACAAGGAGGTAAGAAACTGGCGAGGCTCTCCACCGATCTTGCACTTGATGAGCCGTGCTTGCCAACGGGCCGGCAAGTCCGGGCGCTGCTTGCGTGCCTGGGGCGACACTGGAAGACTCACCAAGCAGTCATCGGGAGTGAGTTGGCAAATCACTTCATAACGCAATCCCGCTCTGGCCCGCAAAAGCCAATGTTTTTGCCGACCCGCCTGCTGCCAGTCGAGTAAAAACGCAGCCGAGAAATAAGCGCGGTCGAAGATCGTCAGCGAGTCGTCCGGCACCTTGTGCATGAGCGGTTTTGCAAAGGACAGTTCTGCGGTGCCGTAATCGCCAAACTCGGCGGCACGGATCAGATGGGTGTAGGTGTCCATCAAACAGACCGCACGCAATTGCGGCCACGCGCCGCAAGTTCTTTCGTTCGAGCCTCGCCTGAACTTCTCGCCATTGGCTGGCGTGTCGGGCAACGACCATACAACGCCATCAACGGCGTAGCTTCGCAATCCATGAAATAGCCCGTGCTCAGGTATGGCGGCGCTTGCCCAGCAGCTTGCCAGACGCTCGAATAACCATGCCATCGGCGCCTCTCCCAATCGCTCACGACCTGCTACTGCAGCACTGGGAACAGGTGTGCTCGATGGCGGCCCATCGGCCAGATCGAGCTGCTGAACGATATGCCAGATCGGTTCATTACGAAACAAGGCCAGCCCGATTACCAGCCAGACCATCCGCTCAGCCGGCAGACGCCGCCGACGTAGCGATACAGTTCCGGTTTGCTTCAAGGCTTCGTCGACCCACGATGGATCGATCAGGCTGGCAAAACGCTCGAACTCATGCGGTGCCAGCTCAGCTGCATAGTCCAGGTCAAGTTGGAGAGCCATAATAAAAAACGGATTCATGGTTGGACATGAATCCGTTTTAGCTCTGGCAGCCACCAGGTCAATGCCTTAAGTGACTGGCATTAGCCTGCGGGCCGCTTTTTACGTTTAGAAGCGGGCTCTTCCGTGGTTTGATTCCGGCCAAGCTTTGCGGTTTGCCGCAGCGTGACAATTCTTCCTTTGATTTCCGGACATTCACAAGGGAGGGGCAAATGGCAGTCGACGCATACCTGCAGATCGAAGGCATCAAAGGCGAATCCGCCGACGACAGGCACAAAGACTGGATCGAAGTGTCGAACGTCGCGTGGAGCGTTCATCAGCCTCGGGCGTCAGTCGTATCGACTGCCGGCGGTCATACCACGGGCAGGGCAAGCTTATCCGATATGTCCTTCCGGAAGCTGGCCGACCTGTCTTCGCCAGTCCTGCAGCAGCACTGTGCAATGGGGAAGACCCTCCCCAAAGCGAGGTTCGAGTTCATGCGCGCTGACGGTGACGGCAAGCCGATCTGCTATTACGCGGTCGAACTGGAAAACGTCATGATCTCCGGAGTGAACCCGACAAGCGGCGAGGGCGGCATCATCAACGAACACGTGTTCCTGGCGTTTTCCAAGATGAAGTGGAAGTACACGAAACAAGGCATCCGCGGCGGCACCGATGGCAACAGCTCCGGTGGCTGGGACTGCGCCGCCCACAAATGCGTATGAGAAGGTGGCGGCATGGGCGCCATCGATGATCTTCCAAAGCGCAACGTCGTTTATCAGGGCACGTATCAAGGCCTCGGTTACGACGCACTTGTCGACAAATACAATGGGATGTTCCTCGCCGGTCACGGCGAATTCCTGGGCAGGAATCACGAATGCGCTGCGCTGCCCCAGGCGCTGACCGACGTCGGCTACACCGGCAGGTG
>CAIXIX010000496.1 GCA_903919615.1 uncultured Chthonomonas sp. | reverse complement strand
TACCCGATCTGTCGGAATGCCCATAAGCGCGGCTGCTTCCGGATCGAACGATACTGCGCGGATGGACTTCCCGGTGCGAGTGTAACGGACGATGTACACCAGAATGACGGTAAGTACGATTGCAGCAATCAAGATCCAGACGCGCCCGCTATTGATATTAAGCGCGACAGCGCCAAGATGAAGCGTATTGCCTTTGAAGCCCTGGGCCGGATAAGCTTGAGGTGTTGCGCCGAAGATCGCCTGTCCCTGATTTTCGAGCAGGAGTGAGATGCCGATCGCGGTGATAAGTGCGGTTAACCTGTTTCGCGATGGGAGCACAACTCTGCCGAGTCGCGTAAATAGCACACGCAACAACGGTACAAGAATTGCAAACGACACCGCAAGGACAACAAAGAAAGATCCAGCGCCGTTGAGCGAGGTTCTGTCTTCAACAACCGGAGAGACGAACAGCGCAACATAGAGCGCCCAGAACAGAGACCATACCCATGCATCTCCCGGACCCAAACCGTTGCGAAGTGGACGATAAGCGAGCCGTTCAATAAACGCGCCTAACAGTCCGCACGTAACCAGACAAAACATCAGCGCGAGGATATCCTGACCCACACTCGACGTGTGCATCAAGACTTCAGTAACTGCGAAGAAACCCGCATATGCCCCGACCATGTATACGTCGCCGTGTGCAAAGTTGATGAACTTCAGCACGCCGTATACCATGGTGTAGCCTACGGCTATCAGCGCATAGACACTCCCGGATGCGATGCCATTGATAATCTGTTGTAGAAAATGCTGAAGGGCTGCCGCCAAGCGTACGAACTCCCGGGCGTATCGTGGAGATAACGCCCTTGTAAACACTGCGCAACGCGGACACTGATAGCTGCTGCCTGGTCCGGTTCGAGCGTATTACCACACAAAACCGGCCCGTTCGTGGCTGCAGGAGCTGCGTGCAAGCACGAACGGGCCGGCGTCATTGCCGTCTATTTACTTAGGGGCTTATCGGGATCCGGAACAGTTGCCCGGTAATCGAACTGTCCATTTTTGACAGCTGTGACGACTGCAGACTTGTCTGCATTTCGATCTTTGTTGATCGATATCGTGCCAGTCACACCATCGTAGTTCTTCGTCTGAGCGATTGAGTCGCGAATGTCCTTCTTATCGGTCGACTTAGAACGGCCAATAGCCTCAAAAAGGATCTTGGCAGCATCATAACCGAGCGCAGCCATCGTGGACGGCTCTTTCTCCATTTTGGGATCTGACCCGTACTTGGCCTTGTACGCCTTTACGAAGGTCTGCACGATCGGCTTGGGGTCTTTGATTGACATGTGATCCGAGAAATAACAGCCATTGACCGCGGGGCCTCCAAGCTCAAGCAGTTTGCTATCGCTCCAGCCATCGCCGCCAAGAAGTGGGACGGTAATTCCAAGCTCACGCGCCTGCTTCGCGATCGTACTGGCATCCTTGTAGTAACCAGGTACCAGAATAACTTCGGGATTTGCCGCCTTAAGCGCTGTTAGCTGCCCTCGGTAGTCGGTATCCTTTTCTCCGTAGGTCTGCTTGGCAACGATCGTACCGCCGTACTTCGCGAAGGCCTTCTCAAACTCGTCGCGGAAACCGGTGCTGTAAGACTGGTCTTTGTTTGTGAAGATTGCAGCCTTCTTAGCGTTTAAGCCGGTGGGGTCAATCGCAAATCTAGCATCTACCGCAGCCTGATAAGAATCCAGGAAGCAGCAGCGGAAGATGTAATCACCGATCTGTGTAACTTTGATATTTGTGGATGACGGTGAAATCATCGGCACGCCTGATCGCTGGCAGATATTACCGCCTGCGATGCTGCAGCTGCTTGCGACCTCCCCGAGTATGGCGGTCACGTTCGCCTGATCGATCAAGCGTTTGACCGCAGTTTCCGCATTCTCGGATTTACTCTGATCATCTTCAAGCTTGATCTCGATCTTGTATTTCTTGCCTGCGACCGTAACACCGCCAGCAGCATTTACTTCGTCGACCGCAATTTTGATTCCGGCGTCGTCCTGTATTCCGAAGGAGCTATTGTCTCCGGTCATACTGCCGTATTCACCGATGACGATGGTGTCTCCCGATACCTGGGAAGACGGAGAACCGCCAGAGCCAGGACCTGCAGGAGACCCACCTGGAGCCTTCTTATCTTTGCACCCGGTTACAAGAACAGGCAGCAAGACGGCTACGGCCGCGACTGCGAAAATTGACTTCCAGCCATCGCCATTGTGCATGCGGCTGTTAGAACTCATTTGGGGATTTCCCTCCATGTAAGAAAAGCTGAAGTATGCAGGACCTAGCCTGGTGGACTGGCGCCTTAACACCCGCGTGGGACAATTAATACTCGGCCTCAACTTTGAAAAGTCCAGCATCAGAATACCATAACTAACCCTTAACCTTCGCGCTTTGGAATCAGCTCGTGCTCAATCAGTGCTTGGATTACATCGACGCGGTTCAAAGATCCGATCAATTTCCCACTCACGTCTATCACAGGAATGCGCCGATCTGCGGTTAAGAGTCTTTCTACGAGCTGCCACGTAACTGGCTCGATATCACGAACCGCTGCAATAGGATCCCTTATCACGTCGCGCAGTGGCCGCATAGCAGCAGCCTGAAAACCATCGCGACCGGATGCAGATTGGAGATAGTTTAGGAAATAGGCAGCTATATCCGCCTCGAGCACCATGCCGACGTATCCGCCCATCTCGTCTATCACTGGCAGCTCATCAACCTGGTAGATATCCATTCGATCGATCGCTTCGGCAATTGTCGATTCTGCTGAAGCCGTGACCAGGTGAGACTTCATCATCGCCACTGCTTGAATTACGGAAACTCTATCTTCAATCTCTGTCACGAGCGCTTATCTCCAAGGTGCAGAATATTTTATCTCAGTCGTTTACCGCATACACACCGACGATAAATCGTTGCCGTAACATGTGCGGAAATGCAGCGATGCGCTTCTTAGGTTTCAACCGATCGCTGTAGTGTCTCAGCCACCACTGTTCGCGCCACTCGTTGTCGTCAAGCATTACAACATATTTGGGCACATGATGGTAACGGTTGAGCGGCGCGTTGTCGTTGCACAGGTCTTCAATGATGGGCACAACCTGCAGCCGATTGTCCAAACACAACCCGGGAGCCAAAGCGCCGAATAACACGGAGTGTTCTGGAACCGTTCGAGCCAGATAACGCGATGCAGTACGCTGACGATAGGTAAGGTGAGTGAGCCAGTCCCCAGTCCACCCCACGTTAACAAGTATCCACGCAACCCCACAGAACCCAATCAGATTTCGCGCAGGTGCGCTCTCTAACCGAATGAGCAGCGAGGTTCGTCTGGTGACGATCGCGAAGACCAGAATGGCTATCGCGCCACCGAGCCAGCCCATCATGGATGATGCATCTGGTAAGTAACCGACGCGATCCGCTGTTGAAACCAGAGCGTGATAGACGCAAAGTGCGCCAACCAGCGTCATCGGCAGCCAGCATCTCTGCACATTTGCAACGAGTTCTCTGGCACGCGCAACAGCCCAGCCCACAAGTATTCCAAGCGCCGGGTACGACAGTACAAAGTACCTGGATGGAGAATAGTTTGCGATAACAAACAGAAACCACAGCGAAGCAAGCCATGCTGTTGCGTAAGCAAAGGCGCCCCACTCGATAGCAATCTGGCCAACCATACCGCCCCCGGCGTCTAAATTGGACTTCATTGCCCGGAAAACCGCCGGAGCAAGCGGTAAGACCAAAATGACGATTATAGTCGCAACGGGAGAGTGGTGAAGCATGTATGGGAGCAACCCTCTTCCATCGCCAAAGATTGCGACATAGCAATTATGAGCAAGATCTGGCAGCGTACGCGGCAGAAGCTGTCCCGAATAGAAGTGATTGACGCGATGAAGCTCGGCTGAATGCGGCGCATACCATGCTACCACGTAGATAATGGCGCCAGTTAACACGCCAAAGACGATCGGTAAGAGATTCCGTGCGACATCCCTGCCCCACAGCGCTTTGCCAGATAATCTGGTGACCATTGCGAGCGCAACGAGAGGAGCGACAAAGGCTGGCACTGCTAGCCCCCGAATGCCCGCCGTGGCAACAAGAACCAGACCCGAGAGAAACTGCAGCGACAGCTTGCGTCCGGGAGATTTATTTAGAGACTCGGCCCACAGGTAAAAAGAAAAGACCAGAAAATCGGAGGCAGGTGAATCCATCAACGCAAGGCGATTGTAAAGGAAGCTAATGTGATCGAGCGCAAGAAATGTAACGGCCACTGCCGCGGCTCTAGATCCTATTGTGATGCTAACGCCCCGGTAGTAGGCAAGTAACGCGGCCAAACTCAGAACAATACTGATAAGCCGTGCCTGAACCGAGCCCACGCCGATGACGCGAAAGACTGCCAACTGAAGAAAGTGTAGCACAGGCATGATCAGCATGTTATTGAACTGATCGGTAACCGGACGCCCAAACAGCACTACGTTTCTTGCGTTGTGGATGTAGAAACCTTCATCGGTGAGCAGCGCACTGCTCCACGACAGGCCCGGATAGGGATCGCTCTGCAGATAAATAACTCTCAGCACTATTGCTGCGACAGCAAAGAGAATCCAGAGCAGCCATCTTTTGGGTAACGCAAAAGATCGCTTTTGAACGGATAACGCAGTTACCGGTGGATCCTCAAACATGTACATCACCGGTACTTGTCGAACTTAGTCTCAATCGTGATCGCCTTCTCCACATAAAAATCGCCAGCGTGGTAAACGCAAAGGTACAGACGCACAGAACGTAGATTCCCAGTAAGACGGAACTCGGCTCGTAGACGAGGGAGACGTTGTGGACGCCTGCGGGTAGGTAGATACCCATAAAAGCTCCGTCGGCTCTCACAATGCTCACACGTCGATGATCAACAGAGGCATGCCAACCGGGATAGAATGCGGTGCTAATCACCAGCATGCCGGCGCTGGGACCGCTGTCCACAGCCAGATCAAAATGGCTAAGCGGGTTGGGCACAGGCTTAATCACAATGGACCCAGGTTGCGGATCGTTGCCTGGTCGTTCCGGCAGCTTCAGCGCTTCTCCGCCTTTGAGGTTAGATATGATGGCTGTTCGATCGGGCACAAACTGCGGGTCGCATAATGCTGATTGAATTCTCAGCTTGCCCTCAACGTGTCGGGCCGAATGCACCAGCCATGCGACTCTCGGCGCGACACTCGGGTGTTGCACCACGATGTCCCTTTGCTTCAGGCCAGATCGATCGTCTACCTGGTACTCTGCGTTGTAAATTGCGCGAAACGTGGGCACGTACAGGTCCGAGGCATCCATCATTGTCGTCAGGGAGATCGAATTTGGTTCATTGCGCCTCAAAGCTGTTCGAGCTAATCCGTCGTAATCAGCGATCACAGTCGAGGGCACCGGCTCATATCCGCCTGCAATAGGCGTATGGGTCGTCATCTGAGAATTCGACATCCGAGAGTTGAGCTCCGTAGAGATCTCGCGAATGCCACCATAATCTGTATACCCATCACTTACATATCGTTTCCAGTACACATCGTGGTTGGGTTCATAGACGCGCCCAGAAGTTGCACTTTCACTCATCTGCGGCATGAGGCTCGAACGCTCCTGCGAATCCAGAACTGGGTTCCACTCTCGTCCGCTCCACACCAGCGGAAGTGCAATGGCTAAGAGCAATCCTGCATAGACCACATAGCGCGCCGATCGAACCATTATTCTCCCGATTTTGATTTGTTCAACGCCGTAGGCAGAAAGAACACATATCGCCACGGTTACGCCGAAAAGGAATCGGGCTGGATCGTGGAAATTTGATAGGCCGGGCAGCACATAGAAAGCTAGCCAGTAAAGCCCACCATCCGTTCCGATAGCAAGCCACATTGAGATCAGCAGACAGTATATCCAGAAAGAGGCATCACTCCAAACTCGGCGATTCCAACAGGCAAGAGCCATCAACGGAAGTGGAACCCAACCTGCAAACAGCGCTGGCTCCCAGGCGTTCCCACCGCCATGATAGTCTCCGGTGGCAGGATGCCCGAAATAGTGCGGCATCACAAGCGTCCACAGGTGACTTATATCAAAATAGAACCTGTTTGCCCCGCCCGGAGTCATTCGCTCCCTCGTGCTCGCAACGGTGGCCTGCAAGATAGGAAGCAGCTGAACCAGCGCCACGATACATCCAACGGCTGCAGAACCAATCAGTACAGCGGCAATCTTCACTCGTGATTTAGTGTCGCTATTCGAATGATTTCGTATCAGAACCGCGATTCCGTAAACAGAACAGAGCAGCAAAATCAGGTACGCCATCTGCGGGTGGCCAGCGAGAAGCAGCAGCGCCGTAAACACTGCAACACCGATCAGATGCTTCGGCGCTTTGATATCGATATAGCGATCGATGCTCAGCAGAAGCAGCGGACAGTATGGCGCGCTGCACACCATGGGAGGAAACTGCACCCTCGCCACGATGCAAGAGCTGCCGGCATATAGAAAGGCCCCTGTCAGAGCGCTCGGCGCTTTGAGCCGCTTGGCCGAAAGATACCAGAACATCGCAAAACCGGAAAGTATCAGATGCGACACAGTGGATATCGAAATAAACGCAGACGCACTAACAAAGGGAGCGAACAGGCTCGTTGGGTAGAACACCGCCATCTGTGGATTACCCAGATAAGGCTGGCCGCACATGATGTAGGGATTCCACAGCGGTAATCTGCCAGACTTAAGCTGTTCAGAGGCGAACTGTTGCATCGGCTCAAAATAGAGAGATATGTCGCCCCAGTAGAGTTTGCCTCCACCCAGCAATGGATACAAAATCAGGGACACGAACAGAATTATCGCAGCATAGGGGAACAATCTGCGCACCGGATTAGTTTGCTCGCCCGTTATGAGTGCTGTTGAATTATGATTGGTCACGAGGGTATGATCTGGCGAAACATCACTCAGCTTGATCCCACACAACATTGTCGCGGGCTAATCTGGCTGGTCTCGCTTCATTGAGGGCGCATTCGTGCGCCACAGAACCAGGAATGAGTATATCCGATATGGAATCCGGCAACATTGCGATTATTGGTGGAACGGGCTTTGAACAGTTGCCCCCAGAGATCTATTTTGAACCGATCGAAGTTGAGACCTCAACCGGCCCCGTCTCGGTCCTCAGCTTGGCCAACAACTATGTTGAACCTGCGAGCCTCTACTACGTGTCACGTCACGGGAAGATGCACGGCCTGGCCCCGCATCAGATCGATTACAGCGCCAATATCGCCGCCCTCGCGGAGTTGAATGTAAAGTACATTCTTGCGACAAATGCTGTTGGCTCGCTTCGGACGAACTTGCAGCCGGGCGAGCTCGTACTGTTAGATGACTTTATCGACTTTACGCGTAATCGCAGCCTTACCTACTATGGAAAGCGCACGAACTGGAAGCACACCGATTTCAGCGTGCCCTATTCCACGACGGTGCGGACAGCAGTGCAGCATACTGCGGCTGAACTGGGCGTTCGATTGCACACTCGCGCAACCTACCTGTGTGTGGATGGGCCACGATTCGAAACACCGGCAGAGGTACGTCTGTTCGCATCCTGGGGAGCAGACGTAGTAGGTATGACGGGACTGCCAGAGGCTGTCTTCGCTAGAGAGGCCGGGATGGAGTACGCGGCAATCGGCGTCGTCACCAATCTTGCGTCCGGACTAACTTCCGGCTATGTGAGCCACGAAGAGGTTGTGACCGTAATGAACGACAAGCTTTCGCTAGTTCGAGAGCTCCTAATCCGCTCCTGCAGCGCTATACCCCATCACCAACGAGACTTCTGAACTCGATCACATTACCCGCTCGTGAGAGTGCCTCTTCATAGGTGACCAGGCGCTGGTGGACCAGCCCTGCCAGCGCCTGGTCTAGACTCTGCATGCCATGCCGCTGCCCTGTCTGAATAACGGAGCTAATCTGATGTGTCTTAGCTTCGCGTATTAGATTGCGTACGGCTGGTATGGCAACAAGTGTTTCAAATACTGCCACTCTTCCCGACTCATCTGCGAGCTTCACCAAGTTCTGAGAGATTACTCCTAGCAGATTGGCTGACATCTGAATTCGGATCTGCTGCTGCTGATGTGACGGAAACACGTCGATAATACGATCGACAGTTTGAACGGCATCGGTAGTGTGCAGCGTTCCAAAAACGAGATGCCCTGTCTCCGCTGCAGTAATTGCAAGCTTGATTGTTTCAAGATCGCGCATCTCACCGATCAGAATGACATCAGGATCCTCACGCAGCGCTGCTCGCAGCGCATTCGGAAAACTCAGCGTATCCGTATCCAATTCCCTCTGGTTAATCAGCGCCTGATCGTCCTGATGCACAAACTCAACGGGATCCTCTACGGTAATGATGTGGCACGGGTTGGTGCGATTAATATAATCAACCATCGCCGCCTGCGTCGTGGATTTGCCGGAACCAGCCGGACCGGTAACCAGCACGAGTCCGCGAGGCCGGCTTGCAAACTGAGCGCACACCGGAGGCAGGCCAAGCTCTTCGATGGTTCTAATCTGGTACGGAATTACTCGAAATGCCGCTCCGCAGACGCCGCGCTGAAAGTAGAGGTTGCCGCGAAATCGCGAAACTCCTTTGATTTCATACGCGAAATCGAGCTCAAGTTCCTCGTCGTATCGCAATCTTTGGGTGTCTGAGAGAATCGAAACACCTAATTGCCGAACGGTTTCTGGGCTTAACGGCTCTATCTCAAGCGGAAACAGGTCTCCGTGAATACGCACAATCGGTGGGCTATAGGCCTTCAGGTGCAGGTCGGAGCCTTCGTTATAAACACACGCCTCGAGTAGTTGGTCCAGGGTAACCATAAGTTATAAGTGCTTCCTGCGAAGTTTAACAGTTTGCATTCCATTCAGGCTGTCCCAATGGATCACCACGTTATACAGTGACGTCATGCTTGATGCCCATCCTATTGGCCCGATTCAAGAAGTCGATCGGATTTGAACACTTCGCGTATGCTTCATCGAAATGGACGAGATCACGAGCGACAAGATCCAAGAGGCTCGAATCGAGCGTTTGCATGCCAAACTGGGCGCCCGTTTGAATATCTGTATTGATCTGGTGCGTCTTTCCTTCACGAATAAGCGTTCGAATAGCGCTCGTGCAGATCATAACCTCAAATGCAGCGCACCTGCCCAGACCATCCTTCCGGAGCATCAACGTTTGCGAAACTACAGCCTGCAGCACTGTCGACAACTGCATCCTGATCTGTTGCTGGCCCTCGGGCTCAAAAACATCGATGATACGATCAATCGTTTGTGGCGCATCGGTTGTATGCAGCGTCGCAAATACGAGGTGGCCCGTTTCCGCTGCTGTGACGGCAAGCTCAATCGTCTCGAGATCGCGCATTTCGCCCACCAGGATAACATCGGGGTTCTGGCGCATAACATGCCTGAGCGCGGCCGAAAAACTGTGCGTATCGGCCCCAACTTCGCGCTGATTTATCGTGCACAGCTTATCGGAGTGTACATATTCGATCGGATCCTCAATAGTAACAATATGTTTCGATTTAGTATCGTTTATGAGATCAATCATCGCCGCCAACGATGTGGATTTACCACTTCCTGTGGGGCCTGTTACGAGAACCAACCCTCGTGGAAGCATAGCGATCGACTTCGTGATCTGAGGCAGCCCAAGTTCGTCAATGGTTCTCACTCGGAACGGGATTACGCGCATAACTGCGCCGATGTGACCTTGCTGGCGGAATATATTTACACGGAATCTCGAGAGGCCGGGAACAGAATAGGATGTGTCGAGCTCCATGGTCTGCTCAAAGCGGACCTGCTTCTCAACCGTCATAATGGGATGAATTAGGTCGTACAGACTTTGATCATTCAGCTGAGGCATAGGTAATCTGGTCAGCGCGCCGTGGATGCGCATGACCGGTGGCTCTCCAACCCTGAGGTGGAGGTCACTTGCCTCTCTCTGTACCAGCATATATAGCAGATCATCAATCGTCATAAGCGGGCCGTCTCACAATTGGCAGGCGCGATCCAAATTCGATATTCCAAGGTTTGGCAACCGGCTAATTGTGGAACATCACATGGTTGAGGGGCGCAGCTGTATTGTAACTGCGCCCTATCACTTTAATACACTAAAACCAACAGTTGTGCGTTCCCTAGATGCCAGGAACTGCGGGTATCGGCGGCAAGTTCGGGATAGCCGGTGCATTATTAACCGGTACAGTCATCGTTGGTTTGACTTCGCCTCTGTTCTGCGCCATTCGTATCATCTGACGGAGTTCAGTAAACGGGTTCGCATTTGCTAGCGCATCCGCCTCCGTGATAACTCCCTCTTTAAAGAACTTGAGCAGCGACTGGTTCATGGTCGACATACCCCAGTAATCTTCGTTTCCAGCCTGCCGGATAGCGGCGTAGATATCATCTGATGCGCCTTTTTCAAGCATACCAACGATAGTTGGTGTTACATCCATGACCTCTAGTGCGGCGACGCGTCCCGTGTTGTCCGCCCTCGGCAGAAGTTTCTGTGAGACGACACCTCGCAGGCTGACTGAGAGCCTTAGCCAGAGCAGCGGACGCTCATGAGGTTGGAACATGTTGGAGATTCTATCCAGTGTTTCAGCGGCGCTTGCAGTGTGGACCGTCGCAAACACAAGGTGGCCCGTTTCCGCAGCCTGAAGCGCGATGTTCATCGTTTCGATGTCTCGCATTTCACCAATCAGGATAATATCTGGCGCCTGGCGGAGGACATGCCTCAACGCAATCTGGAAGTTATCTGTATCAATTCCGATTTCGCGCTGACTGACAATTGCCTTGATATCTTTGTGAACAAACTCAATCGGGTCTTCGATTGTAATAATGTTAACTTGCTTGCTCTTGTTGACGACGTCGATCATCGAAGCAAGCGTTGTGGTCTTTCCTGATCCGGTAGGACCAGTGACAAGAATTAGACCATTGCGGTGCTGTAAGAAGTCCTTAACCTTAGGTGGAACGCCAAGCTCCTCGAGCGTTCGGATGCGCGTCGGGATAAGTCGGCAAACCGTTGCCGCAGTTCCGCGCTGCATATAGATGTTCATGCGAATGCGCAGTTCGCTGCCAACGGAGAATGCAAGGTCCATCTCGTGATGCTGCTCAAAAACAGCCTGCTGGCGAGGCGTCATCTTGCTGTAGCATAGATGGTGCACCTCTTCCACAGATAGTTCATGATAATCGGTATTAATAACCCTGCCGTTAACGCGAATAGACGGGATCGCATTCGACTTCAAAAAAAGGTCTGACGCTTTGTGGTGATACGCGTGCAGAATCATTTCATCAAGCTCAAGGCTCATCGGTATTCCTTTCTAAACCACTCGTAGTTGTCAACGATCAACTACACGATATTGATTGCATGGGCCGATTATTAGTTCGCCCAGAGCGTAATTAGCAGTAAATCTACCCGGCACTCGCATCCACATCTCTTATTGTTTCATTGACCGAGGGCGTAGATCCTTCTTTTAATGCGTACACAGCGGGTGAACGAACGACGAGACTAGAGGACAAACTGGTACGGAGAAGATTACCAGTTTTGAGAAGGTGGATGCACAGCCAGCGCAATCAGTGGGCCGACAGATATTTGAGCGTTGCATGAAATGACGCCAACGTATAAATCAAATGTGCTGATGGAGACGTACGTTTAACGAAGATGGAGCTGAGGAGGATCGAACTCCTGACCTCTTCAATGCCATTGAAGCGCTCTCCCAGCTGAGCTACAGCCCCACGAACTGCCCGGCGCTGCTGGAAGCCACCGAACGAGAGCTATTATACTCCAGAGCCTTTCACTTTGCAAGATAATTTCGAACATCGTGCGGCACTCTGTAAGCCGGTTTTGTGAACCATTTCGGAGGATAATGCGCTGGCGTCGTAGAACGTCGGCGTAACAAGACCAACTTCAACCCAGCGTCGTTGGCGTTAACGAGAGGATCGAAAGTCTTCATCATGGCTCATTTGTATGGTCGTAACTACACACGGCAGCAGTTGCAGGCTTACACGGGTGACATCAGCCAGATCGCTCGAGTGAAACCATATCGACTCGTCGAAGGGCTGGAAGATGGCGTTCTTGCCGTCGATGTTACTACGGGTAGCGGGTTCGACTTCACGGTACTCCCCTCTCGCGGAATGGACATCTCATCTGCGAATTTTAGTGGCCGATCGCTGGCCTGGAGGAGCTCGACAAGCGATACACACCCCGCATTTTTCGACCATGAGGGTGAGAACGGACGCGGATGGCTCCGAGGTTTTTTTGGAGGTCTCGTTACCACCTGCGGTCTGACCTATGTTGGCGCGGCCGGTGAGGACGAGGGACGCTCGTATGGGTTACACGGGAGAATAGGTAACATCCCTGCGACAAATGTCTCCTGGGATACAGAATGGGTTGGAGACGATCTTGTGCTCACGGTGCGCGGCAAGTTGCGCGAGACCACCGTATTTGGCGAGAATATATCCCTAACTCGAACAATCACGACGGCGTTGGGTGCGAAGTGTCTCCGCATAACAGATTCCGTTGAGAACCTGTCGTACCAACGTTGTGAACACATGCTGCTTTATCATGTTAACGCGGGTTTTCCCGCTGTAAACGATAGTGCTAAGCTGATTGCGCCAACGATTAGGGCGACGCCAAGAGATGAAGAAGCGAAGCGCGGTTTCGACACCTACCGCCAGTTCCACTCCCCATCCGCTGGTTTCAAAGAGCAGGTCTATCTGCACGAAATGGCGGTATCAGCGGATGGGACAGTCACGACTGCCGTCGTCGACCCCACTGTAGAATCTGGTTCCAGCACGGGATTTGGTGTCTACACAAAATACCGTGCAGCAGAACTTCCGTGTTTTATTGAGTGGAAGATGATGGATTCTGGCGCGTATGCCGTAGGCATGGAACCGGCGAACTGCCTGGTGAATGGGCGCGCATCCGAACGAGCGCGAGGCTCTTTGAAGTATCTTGAGCCAGGCGAAGTTCGAGAGTATTCTGTTGAAATAGGTGTTGTTTCCGGCGCCGCCGAAATAACCGCGTTGGAGCGATTGTGTGATGAAGCCGTTGCGCTGCGAAGTGAAAGATCATAGATGCCGGAAACACAGTCTGAGACCACACAAACCTCGGCTTCGGGTGAGCTCTCACACGACCGCAGGGACACTCTGTTTGTTGCAGTCGCCATTATCGGCACGCTTACGCTTACGATGCTGCCCTACCTGATCGGTTTGAGCTTTGCCGGACCACGCACATTCCTATGGCTTGGTTACAACCTCGACGATAGCTGTGTGTATCTCTCCTGGATGAAACAGGCTAGCTCAGGCTCCGCGCACGCCCTCAATATGTTCACTACGGAACAGCAGCATGGCATGGCGATGAACCCGCTGTTTCTCGTCATGGGGCAAACAGCGCATATTCTGCATCTGCCACTGGTTACAGTCAGCCATGTTTTTCGCCTTCTATTCGGCGCCGCGCTGCTCCTCACGGTCTGGAAGATAGCAATCTGTCTCACTCCGGACCGACGCTCACGAAAAGCGGCCCTGTTGCTGGTCTGTTTCGGGTCCGGTGTGGGCTGGATACCCGGACTCTGGGGCCAGTTCCCGGCGCCAATCGATTCGTGGCAGCCCGAGGCGATCACCTTTCTGTCGCTGTATCTGAGTCCCCTCTTCTGTTTTTCGCTCATGCTTCAGGCTCTCGTGGTTCTGAATACGCTGTATGCACTAAGAACGGGAACCATCCGTTTCAGCCTGGTAGGCGGAGCCTGTGTCTTTCTGCTGGGTTTGACACACACTTATGATGTCATCACGATGCTGGCGGTGCTGTTCGCATGGGCTGTAGTGAGTTTCGGCATTTCACCAAGCTCAGCGACAACAAAGCGATTGTTAATCACTGCGTTTACTGCCCTGTTGTTAGGGGCGCCCGCAGTGCTCTATATCTACCATCAGCTTCAGACGGAAGCGGTATTTCATCAGCGCATGGAGGTCCGTACTGCATCGGGCCCGCTCTACAATGTGTTTCTTGGCTTTGGGCTGCCGCTGCTCTTCGCGGCCTATTATATAAAGACTAACTGGAAGCAGTACGGTTCTATGGTCAATGGCCTCAAGGGTAATAGCGCTAGCGGCCGGACAAACGTTTACGACATCTGCAATTTCACTACCCTGCTGATGGGGATATGGATCGTCGTCAACATACTTGTTGCTTACCTTCCAATCAGCATCTTTCCCTTTCAGCGCAAGATGCTCCAGGGCGCACACTTTCCTATCACTCTCCTGGGTGGGCTCGGCCTCGCGAGACTGCTCTCAACGCTGCCGCTCCTGAATAAGCAACGGGTGATGCAGCTTGCAATCGCAGGGATCATTGGCCTCACTGGTATCTCCAACGTTCGGTTTCTGCTGCGGGACATGGAGAGTTTTGAGATCAATCTCATCCAGACAACCCACATGCACCGTCCTTATCTGAATGCAGGTGAAACCAAGACGTTGGAATGGATCGATCAGAACACACCAGCCGATAGCGCCATCCAGCCACTGCCTTGGCTGCTGGCTACAGACCACGGGTTTGCGCCAATCGACGTGACCCTCGCCTGTATCGGGCCGTCAATAACCCATCGAAAGGTCTATTGCGGCCACTGGGGTGAAACGCCCGAGTATAAAGATAAACTTGATGAGATCTCGCGGCTGCCATTGCCGGATGAGCGAATGCCGGAAGAGGCGCGTATCGCGCTGCTGCGAAAGATGAAGGTGCAATATCTGGTCTTCTCACAAAAGGGCAGATCCAAAGACGATCCAACAAGCGACCAGGCCACCGATCAGCTAATGCCGATGTTCCGAACGGGCCATGTCCCTAATTACCTCAAACTCGTGTACACCAACGACGACGCTGATGTGTATCAGATTGTGTTGCCCTGAGCTGCCGGATTTTCTGGCTGGGGCCACGACTAAGATACTATGGTTGCATGTATGCACACACGCCCTGCGAAATGATAGATTATTAATATCGATTGATCGATATAGTGATTAATTCACATGGTTGTACTGCTAAGATTCTCTAACATTGCAGCGTTTTTGCAGGGCTCGGCCATTGTGCGGTGACTGTTTTTCGTCGATTGGTTGTCGCTTCGATGGAAGCTTTTCCAGCATGAAATGTTAATTAAGGGGCCAGCCCCTTAGACACCGTTGGGAACCCTCTATCCGCTGCATCCGCTTCGCAGCGCGGACAGAGAACACGGTTGCGGGTTCCCGTGTTCTCTACCAGGGCTCCTGTGCGCGCCGAGCCTACGAGGGAAGAGCGCATGGGACCCGAAGAATGAGGGGCTCAAGCGGAAAGATGCCCTCCGCAAATCGGATCAGGCCCAGCCGTGGTCAGCCGATCGGCGCGGCACGCCTGCATTGGTAATTGCGCTGCTTGCGGAGCCTGTTTGATGTCCACGAGCGGCATCATCGAACGCACCCGGAGCCCGCCTGTCCCGAGGCGGTCGTCGAAGGATGCCATATTTCTCTAAGGACGCCAACTTTGTGTGTGCATCCAGTTGGCGTTCTTCGGCGTGAGAGTAGCACAATCAGCCGTCAAGTCTTTGAGGTTGATGCGGCGATTGGGTGTTGGTGTTCTGTTGCAACATAAGCCCATAGCACTTAGTTGCGAGCCTATGGTCGCCGTTCGAATCTAAGCTCATTCCTCAGCGCGCTGTCTCCATGCGCGAGTGCCACATCAAGTACGCTCTTTTTATCGCGATCTGGCTTGAGAGTATCGGCATGGTGGGCTATCAACATTCGAACGATACCCAAAAGCTGAGTCCGCTCACCTGGCGACGACGAATCGACATAAGCCCGTACGGTGATACACAGTGCGGTGTCGCCGCGAGCATTCTGGTGGTTAACGTTAGCACCTTTGTCAAGAAGATAAGTGACAAAATCTGCCATGCCTGCCCTGCAGGCTATCAGGAGCGGTGTATTGCCTTCCCGATCCGCAGTCTCAATGCTTGCGCCACTGGCTAGCAAGGCATCGTATGCCGAGTATAGGAATCGGCACAGATCTGCGCTGCCCTTCACCCACTACTGTTCCACGGACCACAGGAATGGCGGCGGATCTCCAGAAACGACGTTTGCGCCAGATTTGAGCCGTATCTGTGGTAGACCTGATGCCCCAGATATTACATTTAAGAGGTCGGAACTCCAGCTGCGGCAGCTTCAGCGCAAGCCGAAGAGCGCCCTCCCCATGGTCGCCCTTGATTGGAATATCAGCCCCAGTAACAAACAGCCGTTTCACTGATTGAGCATCTCCGCTCTTAGCCGCATAGTGCAGCGCCGACGGGCCCCTGGCATCCTGGCGCGAATAGGACGCGCCCATCTTCAACAACAATTCCACTGTATCTGAGGAGGCTGCACCAGCGGCAAACATCAGTGGTGTATGACCACTATTGCTTACATCGTCGACGTTTGAACCGTTTGCGAGCAGCAGTTTAGCAGCGTTATGCGATCCCCAGGAGCAGGCTTCCATTATCGGTGTGTAGCCATCGCTACCAGCAGCGTTGACTTTCGCACCCGCGCCAATACGGAGCTTTACGAGGCCAACTGCGTTTGCGCCTGCGGCAACGTGGAGAGTAGTCAGCCCGCGCTCGTCCACGGTCGTTGGGGACGCACCGCGGTCGAGCAACAGTTTTGCCGTTTGAACGGAATCTGCCTTTGCACAATAAAACAAGGCTGTTCGGCCATCGGCCCCTTTGTCGTCAACTCGAGCGCTACGGTCCAACAAGAGCCGAGCTACTGCGGCACTGCTGGTTCGTGTTGCGCAGATTAAGGCTGTAGCCCCATCTTCCTGGCGGCTTTTCGGCGCATTGGGGAGCTTTGCAAGGAACTGGCTGGCTGCGGATACCATCAGGGGATGTTGGAGAGCGATGCTCCAGGCGGTCTGGCCAAATTTGCTGCGGATTTTCGGATCGGCTCCATTCCGCTGAACGGTCGCGCCAGGAAGCTTCGCTGAACGTCCGGCGTAGGTAATGCGGTAATTTGGTAATTTGGTAATTTGGTAATTTGGTAATTTGGTAATTTGGTAATTTCGTGCAGTGATGGGGCTTGTGCAATTATCGTCGGATAGACCACCGTTCTCAGCCCTGGCCATCTTGTGGCAGCTATGCAATCACTCCGAAGGTGATATTTCCGTCCTAACGCCCAAAGCCCACTGCCTAAAACCTTCCCCCGTATCCTTCAGAAAGAATTGTTATATGCATAGTGCCAGTGCTTGTCGATTTTGCCGCCATCAACAATGAGCAGGCCGCCGCCAACGACCCCATACCAATCTCCTGCGTTGTGAACTTCGACCGGACCGTCGCTGTACATCAATCCATACATACCGAAATGTCCCTCGTCTTCAAGGACGATCGTAACCTGATATTCACCGCTTTCGTGCCGGTAAACGCAAATCTTACCGACGGCTGAATCCGTCTGATTGTCGAGGTCCGTTGTCAATCGGCGCAGTGTTTTCACGTCAAATGAAGGGTCAACCAGTAGACTGCGCTGAGTTCCAGCCGGAATCTGTACCGCTTTCACGCGAGCGACGATCTCTTCAAACTTCTGGCGATGTAGTCGAAACTGCCACCGAACGCTGTACTCCTGGTTCATCCAAGGTGAGGAGTATCCGATGAGCAACACAACGAAGAGCAGGAGGGCTGAGGTACATGATAGCCTGCGGCGAAGGGATCGTTTGGCAGTTGTTTCCGTTACTGGCACGTGGGACACTGCTTTCCGTTCAGAATCCATGAACAATGCATCGTCTAGATATTTCTTGCATTGTACCTAATGCGGACATGGACACGTCCGAAGGCAGCAAGGAACGGCTATCGATCACCGGACGGTTCGACGGGGCGTTAAAACCATAATGCGGGGCCGCTGCCTGCTTTCGGAGATTTGGCCCCGACCCGCCTACCGCTTGCATCAACAGGCAAGCCGGTGCGCAGCAGGCATCCCCCAGTCCCCCGATTCACTCGTACTTCGCGGGCTAATCTTGACTCATTATTTACTGGCAGAATTCCGAGCGCTCAGCCACGGGTAATTTTGCGATTTGTTCACGGCGTGCGTTATGGGACGTAGAGTAGGCCAATGGCGCACCACTTCACAGAGCGTGTTTCCATCGGCCCCTCCCCGAACCGTGCTTAAGGTTCTCCCTTACACGGCTCTCCATCCGGCCTTCGCCCTGCCGCGGTACGGGCGAACGTCATTCTT
>CAIXIX010000495.1 GCA_903919615.1 uncultured Chthonomonas sp. | reverse complement strand
TCGCTATCCCAAATCATGCCGGGGTTGGCATGATTTAAGGAGCAGCTTGCTTCGACAACCGCTAAATACAGCGCACCGCCGGTGTTGGAGACAGAAAGGTTGCCTACCGCATCGTAGGTCTGCGTTGTTGGAGCGCCGGTCGGCGGGGTAATGAGTATCTGCGCGTTTGCAGCATCGTGCGAGTTTGCCGCACTCGACTCGGTCAATCAGTCGATATGCCAGGAACTAAGGAACTCTCAGGGGTAAGTCTTTAGCATGTCTTTGAAATCCGCAAGCACACGTCTCGCCACAGCAGCAATATAACGATTTGAGTTTTGCGTCCAATGAATCAGGATCGACGAGGTCCTCAATCTGTACCTGCGCTTTTGCAATTGAGGCGAGGTTGAATACGCATCGATCAACATTGCGGCAATATTTCGCGGGCCATTATCAGATCTTGTAGCACACCTGAACATATCACCCGTATGGTCGGCCCAATATTTTTGGAGAAGGCCAGTTAATGTCTCTCCATCTGAGGCGTCGGCATTCAGGTTTACTAACAAACTCAGCGTACCGGTTCTACCGAATTTCTCATACAATATAACTAGAAACGACTCTGCGAGGTAATGGGCTCTATCCTGATCGGCAATTAACTCATCGTACGCTGGGTCCCCGCGGAATCTGTCCCACACTGATCCAGAGGGATCTTCTTTGTAGTCGAAAGGACCAACCAGAACCTTCATGTTTTCTTCATAATGCTGGTCGAAATAGGCCATCACGAATGCTGTTTCGACGCGAACTGGACTGGAATGTGGGGCTGTACTGTAGAGTTCTCGCGCCCTCCGAGCCTTATCCCTCGTCATCAGTTTTGCAAATCCGAAAGTGCCCACCTTCCCTGGGACGATAGTTCGGACGGCAGCATCTAATTGTTTTGCTAACGACATGTCTGGCAATTGTGGCTGATTCTGACCGGATTGCCACACAAAGAAGAAAATCAGCGCAAGCATCTGACCCTCCCTCATTCAGCGTTATGCGTATCTCACCGCGAGCTATGACTGAGTTGCGTCACAACTACCATTCGCTATTTGGTTGAAGAGAATGGTACAGCAATCGCCAACACGTGATACGGCTAAGCTGCCCATCTGGTACGGCGTGACCCTAAACTTTGTTGCGGGCGATCCGCGCGACTTTCCAGATCACAGAGCGCTACCAATTGTTGCCCGTGAAATCGAACGCAACGGTCAGCGATTCGGCACAAATTACACCGTTCATGGATACGTCTTAATATGTTGCAACTCTCAATCTCAGTTCACAATAGTGCCGCCTTTGGTGTTCTCGGTTATCCTAACGTGACAACGGCGGGGTAATGAGTACCTGCTCGTTTGCAGCGTTGTACTGGTATCGAGTCAATGCGCCGGAATTGTACTGCTGCGCTCTGTTTCCGTTCAGATCATAAGTGTAGGAGATGTTGTACGCCTGTGCACCGCTCCTTCGGTCATCGCGGATCGGCCGTCAAACGTTCGACTGTCGTCCGTATTGCTGCTGAGGTTGCGTCCGTGAGTGAAGCGGTTGCATCTAAGAGCAGAATGTAGGCGGCCTCCTGCAAGCGCAGAATGTACCTCTTATCACATATGTCCGTGCAATATAGCTTTGTTTCGTAGTTGCAGTCGGTTAGTTCGGTTAACCGCTCGCTTTCCAAGCGCCCCTGTTTAGCTTCGATCAAGCCAACCAAGCCTAGAAGATTTGTCTCCTCTTGACCCCGCTCCAACAATTTGACCGCAAGGAGTAGGATAGCGAGTAGAAAATAGACTGTGTCATCATCATCCAACGGCATTTGCTGGATTCGCCATAAAAGGAATCGCAGCGCGCGCGCGGACGCGTCTCTACCGAGATATAGGACGCTAACGATCAATTGAACAAGTGTTTCTATTTCCGACCCATCGGCAAAGTCGCTGACATGCAGAAGGGCAGCACAAGCGAAGGCACGGGCAAGGTGAATCTTCATTTCAGGAGTATCCGGGACCCACTCTGGCATACACCAGCGCATCAGTTCTAATACCTCGCCTGGTACCCAATCAAAACGTGCAGGGGTAACCAATTGATCGCGAATTACCCTGAGTGCTTCGTAGTTTTCGCGATATTGCATTCCACTATCGCGGTTAGCGATCCGCATCAACATCGCATCATCGACGCGGGGCTGTAACCATTCTAGAAGAGCTGTGTCTGAAGCCTCATACTGCGGCAGCAGACATGCGATCTTGTCGGCTTCGTTCATTGCCTACGTGCCCCCTTTCTCCGGGATTGTGAGCGACATCCTAACCCGTTTCGCCTGGAACTCCACACACCATCTCCGCCAGGATCTTGACGTCAGCCACGAATCAACAGCCGCAAGCGGACGTAATACCACGCTGATGCGTCTACGACGGCACGATCTCAGTGTGCGGCCTATTCGATGAACAAGAGCCCCTCCACTGCGCAAGCGATGTTAATCGGAATTGAGGTCGACGAAAGCATGCCGGCTTGTGGCCACGCGCTGAATGTTACGCTCTCGCGTGGGCCATTATGCGGTTCTTATGGCCGGTTATTCGAGCCCGAAGGGCACTTGTCAATGAGTAACGGCCATATCAACGGCTACCAGCAGCGCGGGTCGAGACCATCCTGGTCTCCCACGTAACAATGCAAGACGCAATAGCTATCCGTATTGCGCTTGTCGAAGAACCACGAGGCTGCCGGTCCAAGTGCCTCCCTTGCGAATGCCAAATCATCTGGGTCAGACAGGTCACTTCTGTAGGCTATAATGACCGGCGAACCGCCTGAAAGTTCGCATAAACCCAGGTCGTACGGTGGCGATACGCGAATCCACCCACCACTCTTTCCTTGCATCTTCCTGTAGAAAGATCGTGTTGAAGCGGCAGACGTCGTCGTGCGATAGATTTCACCTGCGACAACAGTGCAGGAGTACCCGCATTGTAGACTCGGCACGATACCGCGGAAGGAGGTCACCTTCACGTCCGTGTCGGGGTGCTGCAGTCCTGAAATTAATTCCGCCAGGACCGTTGCTTTATGGTTATTTAGACACATTGTGACGAGTATCGGAGTTGATAGAAAGGTAACGGCGAGCACTGCTAGAATAGTGAATTTAGAAACGGCTAACAGCACCGACTTCATTTTCGATATTGCCCGCCGTATGGGAACGTAATGGTCGGCAGTTTCGCCACAGTTTTTTTTCATCTATGTGCTCTCTATCCTCATCGGTAACGCTTGCGCGACAGCAAGTCAAACCAGTAAATTATCGGTTAGCGCCGCATAGGCACATCTATATCGTTCCCGCCAAAGTGGACGTTTGTGGTTGTACTGCACCCAAAAGACCTCACCTGAACCACTGTAGCGCGAACAACTGCTATTGTATCCTTGTTCCGCAAGCCAGGCCCAAGCTGCCAGAAGCTCGTATTCATGCGCACAGTCTTGCAGCCATGTCTTCATTCCACCGAGTGTATTCGGTGCACCAAGAGTTATCAACATCGTTGGGTTTATCTTAGCGAGACAAGATGTGATCGACATCGCAGTACGTGGGCGGAATTCCAGACAACCGATGGATTTGGCCACACCCACAGAACCCTTCAACCAATTCACTGAGGTCTCGAAATAAGCTACAATTCCAATAAACTCCCAGGATCGCTCAGTAAGAGCTGCCGCGCAGACGATGGCCGGGTCTGCGCCATACTTGCGAGCTGCTTCGCGACATTTGCCGTCATCAAATATGGCGCAGAACTCGTCAATGTTCACCCAGTTGCATCGTTTGCTTAGCCCCTGCCAGACACTGTAACATCCCCCTGAGGCCTCGAGGTTTCCCAAAAGAACAGGTTCGCTGGTTACTTGACACCTCAAGGTACAGCACGTTGCCGGGTATAGGCCCGTGGGATCCGTCGAGGCCACTGGATTATTCCACGCGTACCCATAGGGATGCTCGCCTGCCTGCCACTGCACAATCCCAATCGGATCCCAGCTATCCCATCTTCCCTTCATCGCATCCAGCCACCGCGCCCTGATGTAGTTAGACATCGACGTACTCTCGGTAATACCCGTACAGCCCAACATACCGGAACGCATTCACTGTCGATCCGGAGGCAAGCAGTTCCACTCCAAACGCCGTATAAACATAGGTATCGGTAATGGTCCCGGCTGAATTCACCAGGTTACGCACTGAACCCTGGCTGTCGTAGAGGTAGAACGAGCTCGTTCCGCTGCGGTTCTGGCTGGCGACGCCACCCCAAATGTACCTCATTTGGCGATGATCACCTCTACTCAGGTTCCAGCTTCGCCGGGCCACCGAGCGCAGCGAGGGAAGAGGCCAGTCGCAGTAGAAGAAGGCCTGTTTTCCCTAGGAAGTCGGTGTATCTGGCCAGAATAACGTTGCTCGCATTGGTTTCGAGCAAGAGGTTCTGGCTGTCCCAAATCATGCCGGGGTGGCATGATTTGGGACGCGAATGGCCGCGAAACGCCGACACAGAATATTTCTGCACCGGGAGTTTCATCCAGCCCGAAGGGCGATCAGCGAAGCTTCCTGCCGCGACCGTTCACCGGTACGGTCAGCTGGCAACTCCCCATCACTATTTTGAGCCCGCGAGGGCGATCGCGTATTGCGAATGCTGAATCCACGGCCTCCTTCCGCCTTACGCGCCAACGGCGCACAAGACGGAAGGAGGTGAGAATGGGAGGTGTGGGGCGGGCCAAC
>CAIXIX010000494.1 GCA_903919615.1 uncultured Chthonomonas sp. | reverse complement strand
AAGAATGACGTTCGCCCGTACCGCGGCAGGGCGAAGGCCGGATGGAGAGCCGTGTAAGGGAGAACCTTAAGCACGGTTCGGGGAGGGGCCGATGGAAACACGCTCTGTGAAGTGGTGCGCCATTGGCCTACTCTACGTCGCGTAACGCACGCCGCCAACATCCGCCAGGCGCGCAAACTACTCTCTCACTCGCTCACTCGCCTTCCAAAAACTGTCGCAGCGCTTCGAGCCTGGAATCCCAGCGCTTCTCAACTTCGGCAATGAACGCCTTTGCGTCGTCCAGGGAGTTGGTTTCGAAGCGAACATAGACGTCCCTGCCCTTCGGTTCGAGCTTGACCAGTTTCGCGTCAACCAGTACCTGGAGATGTTTCCGCGCGCCCTGGCGTGTCACGCCGAGGTCAGAGGAAACATCTCCGATAGTAAAGGTTTCGCCCCTGGAAAGTCGCTGCACGATTTCCAGCCTAATCGGGTCTCCGAGCGCCTTAAATATCTCTGCTAATGCCGTCATACTTGCGCGAACAGCTTCTCCAGGCGATCAAGCATATAATCCCAGCCACCGGAATTCTGTTCGTGTTGCTTTTCTGCGGATGCTTTTGGCAGGGATGAAAAACCGCTTTCGGTTAAGGTTAGGGCTGTGCCGGCTGGATCGTCGGCTAAGCGAAACTCAACCAGCGTATTCGGGACCGAAAGCACGTCACCTTTGAAACCGGTGGTGCCATCGGCATTTGCCGGTACCCAGCGATAAGCGAAATAGTCATGTGGGCTAGCCGCGACGACATGTATTTGAAATACAAAGTCGGCCCCAAAATCGATAATCGGGGTAGCTCCTACTTCGAGTGTCCCGTCAATCGCATCTGGAAACCAGGAGACAATCTGCTTCGGGTCCGAGATAGCATTATACACTCGCTCTTTAGGAGCCCGAATTGTGATTTGACGCTCGATTTTGTCCTGAACCATAGTTGTACATCATCCTTCCTGGAGTAGTATAGAATTAATTCGGCATCCCGCAGCCATCCGTCAGGAACTGCTTCAAACTCTGGCCGAAATACCTGTTCCAACCCTGTTTGCAAGCTTCATAGCATTCGATTGCCGGGGTCAGGCCCTCATGAGTAATGGTAACCATCGCCCCGGTACCGCTGGCCGATACTTCGAAGACGACGTTTGTGTCGTTCCACTCCGTCTTATCTTTAAGCCATGGCAGATAACAGTCGTCGACATGCCAGACAACTCTGCTGCCTGGTGCCGCTTCCGTGATTCGGAACTCAACAAACGTTCCGCCGAAATCCTCGCTGAAGCGGACCGTGAACACATCTCCTAAATTACTGCAGTTGCCTTCGACATATTGTGTCCACCACTCCGAAACACGGACTATTTTGCCTTGAGCTTCGGAAGCCGATACGGGTACGCAGATGCTGTTTTGGTAATCTTGCCTGATCACTATTGTCTCCTCCTGAGTAAGTATATACAACCATTTAGTTGCATATTAGCAGTATTATAGCAGCGATTCATACAATATGCAACTTTTATGTTGCATATTTTAACACAGTTGTGTCGGTTGCCGAGGTCGTAGTGTAGAACGGGGCGTAACCACCAATTCCGGCCCATACTAAATCATAATGCCATCCAACGCTAACGATAGGGCGAGTCGGGCTTATGGGTCCCATCGTATCACTGTCCACGACGTCCACAAACGAACCGCCTGCCGCTTCCAGCGAACAATGCATCTGTAGGGGCGCCGCGATAGACTGGTGTCGTGTCCAGTTTGAAACCCGCTGAGCTGCGTCCCCCTTCCAATACGCACGCCGCCATCATCCGTCAGGTGCCGTCCCTCTCTTTGCGCGACTTGGCCCATAAGCGAGTGCTGCAATGCATGCACGTAGAGGGAAGGGATTAGGGTGTGTCAGCGCCGGTGGTAAAATCCCTAAAGTGCCGAAGTAATATTCCCTACCTCTAGGCCAATGAGCTACCAGTCTTCCAAATGGGAAACGAGGTGGCTACTCTGTTAAGAGGTATCAACGTGGAATATGTATGTGAACTAAAGCGGCAGGGGTTGACCATCTGCCAAATCAGCGAGCTTAGCGGTTTTGACCCCAAGACAATTCGCAAATATGTTTAATCCCCGACCACTCCAGTCTATGGTCCGCGAGCTCGCCGCGTTTGCGTTCTCGATGAATACAGGGCGTTTGTCAATACCGAATTGAAGCGCGGTGTCCGGAATGTAACAGTTCTGTTTCGTACTCTCAAGCAAAGTGGATACACAGGCAGCTACACTTCGCTCAAGAATTATGTTAGGCCACTCCGTGCAGAATCGGGCCAGATAGCTGTCCGGCGCTTTGAAACAGAGATCGGCCGTCAGGGGCAGGTTGACTGGGGTGATCTTGGCGATCTCATCAATCCGGATGGTACCAAGCGAAGCATTTCAACTTTT
>CAIXIX010000493.1 GCA_903919615.1 uncultured Chthonomonas sp. | reverse complement strand
AGATTGGCGGATTTTGATGGCCACTTAACGCTCTGAACCGACCGGTAGATGGTACAGAACGCGAGGGTATCCGGCTTATCTTTATGGCCTGCTGGTAATCGCAGTTGGTCGAGGCCAACCTCCCGCGTATCGCCCTGGGAGATCGTGTTGGTGGCGAGATAGCCGAGATAGCCGTCGTCACGCAGCAGGCATACAGCGCGTAGGAAGAAATAGGCGCACAGATCGGCGCTGCCGCGCTTCCCGTGGGCCACTCTGCTCACAAGGTAATTGCGGAACGGCTCACCCATAGCGCCCGTTATTCGCTGACCGCCAACAAAGGGCGGATTGCCAACGACGGCGTGAAAGCCACCGTCTGCAAACACGTCCGGAAATTCGAGTGGGAAGTGGAAGGATCTTCGCCCAAGCTCTGCCGCGAGCGTGCGAGCCTCTTCAGGAGTCGGCCTCTCGTGCAGGCTGTTGAACAGGTTCTGGCGTTTCGCTTCATCGATACCAGAGAACGCCTCCATCAGCAGCAGGTTGGCAGCAGCCCGCAGCGCCTCCTCGTACTCCTCCGCCTTTTTATGCCATCCGGCACGTTGGAGCACTTCTAACGGCGTGTTGCTGGCAACCTGGCGAATCAGGCGGCGCAGATTGGTCACCTGATTGACTGCATCCTGCACCCACGGGATAAGCAGATCTCCGCGATCCGAGTGCGGAGTCAGCGAAAACGCCTGTAGCTCCTCCAGGCTAACGCCCACCAGTGAGTCTCCACATTTGAGCGCGTGATCCACGAAGGTGAAGGGCCGATCCCGGCGCAGGGTGATGAGCCATAGAGAGAGCTTGGCCATCTCTGTGGCCATCGGATTGATATCCACTCCGTAGAGGCATCGATCGGCAATGATCCTGCGGGCAGAGGCAAGGCGCTCATCCGGTTCGACAGGAAGAAGCTCCTCATCCGGGGAGGCGATTGCGATCTGCCCGAACGGGGTGGCCAGCATGCGCCCCGCGAGTTGAGGGCGAGCAGGATCATACCCGCCAGCGAACTCGCCTTTGGAAGTGAACGCCAGCCTCTGACCGGCCAACGCCTCCGCAGCATTCCAGGCCTCCACCAGTCGAGCCGACAGGTAGCGGCAGGCGGCTACGAGGAACGCACCGGAACCCATGGCTATATCGGCGACGCGGAGGTTAACGATGTGCCGCGCATCGCGGAGTTTCCACTCTTCACGCGGTGTGCCTTCGGAAGGGCCTTGATACACAAGCGGTTCCAGGGCATACTGCACCACCTCTTCGGCGAGAAACCTGGGGGTGTAGTGTGCGCCAGCGCCGCGTCGCTGATCGCTGACGGTAACGTAGAGTGCGCCTTTCGGGTAGACCTGGAGCCTGCCGATTGGATCGAAACGCAGTAAGCCAAGATATGGCATGATGCGTTGCTTAAGCAATGCATCTCCACCACAGGCCACCTCCAGCGCCTCGGACCTTTCCAGATCCAGCTCTGCGTCCAGTAGCTTCTGAAGCGCCTTTTCCGCCCGGTCTGTCTCATCCTTCAGCAGCTTCAACAGCTCTTTGTCCCCTGCAGAGCTCTTCGCCTCCAGTACGCTGAGGGCGATCTCTGGCTCGTCTCCCGGTTTGCCAATGAGACCCAGCACGCTGTCGGCTGCGCGGACGGCGGTATGATCGAGCAACCCCTCGTACACGTAACCGATCTGTTCGACATCGAGCGCTTCAAACGAGACGCGGCGGCGCTCTTTACCTGCGGGTCCTTCGGTGACGATGTACTGTAGCGACTCCAGAATATGCAGCACAATCCGATTGTTGACACGAAGGCGCTCCAGGAAGGGGTACTTCTCCGGATCGAACAGGCTTCCGCCATAGGTTGTTAGCTGCAGTTCCGGACGGGCGCTGCCGGTGAAGATGAGCCGGGCCGTTGCCATCAGGCGCAACCAGGCATCGTGCCTGCGCTCCAGGATCTCTTCGCCTAATTGCTTATCCTGCTCCAACTGGCTAAGAAGCGTGCTGGCCGCATAGCAGGTGACAAACGTATCCGATTCGTCGATGGGAAGCAGCTTCCGCTCCTCGGCGCAGAGCAGAAACATCAGGCGCATCATAACGGTAAGGGTCGCGTTGTAGATGGTGGCATCTGGTATACCGGTTAGCAATTCTCTGCCGGAGTCCGCATCCAGATGGTCGATCTCGCGTACCAGCAGTTCAACTGCCACCCGAACCTGCCTGCCGAGATCGGTGGTAAGCTCCTCCTCATCGTCGCGGGACGCCAGAAGCAGCTCATGCAGGCGCTCGCCATCCGGTGCGCCAATCACGCGGCGAACGCCGAGCAGGTTATAGAATGCCCGGAGTACGATTGGCTCATCGGCCATGATGTCGGCACGGAACACGATGAACCCGGTTGTTTCGGTCTCTTTGATCTGGATCAGGCACCACTCCGAGCCGTTGGTGACCAGGCCGATCGGTATCCCTGCCGACCGAAGCAGGCTGTACATTCTCTGGGTTGGGGAAGCGGACCAGCGCATATCCGCCATGGGGCTGCCGAGGCGCTGATTGCGCGGAAATACCAGAATGGGCAGCACCACCTGACCCGGATCGTCTGAAGACACGACGGCGATGGAGGGACGCACCTCTTCCCGGTGCTCAGGTTCGCGATGAACACAGGATGCGGGAATCTGCTCGCCTCGGAGCAGGACTGCCTCTTCATATACCAGCAGGCGAGACAGAACGTATTCGACCCACACGTTCTGATACCGTGTGTCGCGGTTGGCAAGCCACTCCTCGTAGACGAGACGGTACTCGCGCATTACCTCTGCGTCGCACGTATCCAGGCCGTTAGGAAACGCATGTTGAAGCGATCGGCGAGAGAGGAACGGACCGGAGACATCCAGCAAGGAAATCCATTCACTGTGGGATGCTGCTGTGCGTCTCATTCGGCCTCCTCACTACGTGGAAGCAGGATCGTTACACAGACGGGGAATAGCCTGGGCGTAGGCTCAGCATAGCGTGCATCGATTACCGCCTGTTCACGCAGGATCTCGTCCGGTATCTGCGCCGCACGTGCCTGGAGCAGGCCACGGAAGTCTGGCCTCTCTGCTTCATCTGTAATGTCGAGAACCAGTTGATCGGGCTGCTCCAGCCCGGCAAGCAGTTGAACGCGCAACTCACGCAGAATCCGCTCAATATCGCTCTTCTCACGCAGGCGCTTATCCTCCAGGCGGTTGCCTAGCGTCTGAGTTCTTTCGGCCATACGTGCATCGAGCGTACGCCTGAGAATAGGTTCCAGACCGCTCCATCTTGCTTTGAGATTTGCGAGCAGCCGATCCGACCCGCGATAGGGTTGAGATTGCAACAACACCGATTTGAGTTCTGTCTCGGTGAACCGCTTCCAGCGGCTCTTACCGTCATCACCGGTCAATACCTGGCCGCCTGCGGCAATCAACTCCTCGTGAAGGCGCTGCTGCGTCTTGCCAAGTACCAGTAGGCGGCCATGCAGAACGATGGCGACGCCCTGGATGAGCGACTTAGGCACGCTCTTTACGGTGATACGGCTGAGCTTCTTCTGGTCTCGCTCCCACACCTGGGCACGAAGCAGCGCCAGGCACATCGCGACAAGACGGTGGTTGAGGTGCGCCAGAACCACCTGATCGGAGCCATGCGCCAGCTTTGGATCGAAGACAATGGGGCGCTGGAGGCGAGTGAACGGATGATCCAAACCACGCAGGCACTGCGGCCAGCCTATGCCGGAGAACGCGGGAACCCTGTAGACCGTGCCTACACCTTCGAGTGTCTCAGCCTTGAGCTTAGGCTGTCCGGCCAGCTTAAGGCCGACCTCTACCACCTTGCGCACGTTATCCGGAGAGATATTCATCTCCAACCGGTTCGTATCGAAGTCCTCTCGCAGTTTTCGGACCTGATCGGCGAAGTTGATCTCCGCCTTCAGCAACCGGCGAACATTCTGGTTCTCCGATTCCGTGGCGGAGGTATCTAGCCCGCGCCGTTTGCCCAGCATCTTCTCTTCCACCTGTGCGGCGATAACGGGACCCACCTTCCCGATATCCTCGCGGATGCTGTTTACCTTGCTGGCGGCCACAAACAGGAACTCCAGGTCATCGTCCAGTTCGTCTCTGCTGCGCCCGGCGGTCTGCGCATAGTCGTGCGGAGCGAAGTGGTAGATCGTTACATCGCGCGGCTGGCCATGGCGATCGATTCGGCCGTTCCTCTGCTCCATGATGGTGGGACGCCAGCTTGTTTCCCAGTGGATGAGCTTGTTACAGTGCGTTTGCAGGTTCGCACCTTCAGAGGCCGTATCCGTGGCGACCAGAATGCGCAGCTTAGACTGTGTTGGATCGTAACAGAAGGCCTGCTTTACCTCTTCGCGCTTATCCAGCGGCATGCCCCCGTACATCTCCGCCATGCGGCCGTTTTCAGCATAACCACGGCGGGCAAGCTGATCCCAGATCCAGCGCTGCGAGTCTCTGGCCTCGGTGAAGAGAAGGAGACGATCGTTGCCCCACTTGCCGTTTGGCCGGATGTTCTTCTCCAGCCAATCGAAGAGGGCATCCATCTTGGTATCCGGCCGCATCTCTGCGGATCTGGCCCATGCCAGCATCTCGTTAAGCATCTGAAGCTGCTCCGGCGTCGCTCTTGGAGTGCGCTTTGTGGCTGCTCCCACTGCCTCTTCGATCAGTTCGTCGGAGTCTGCGCTGTCTTCGCCAAGACCTTCGTTTGCCGCCTCAATCTGATCGATGAGCCGTTTCAAAATGCAAGGAGTGTTACCGGCACTCTTATCCGCTGGAGCCGCCGTGGTGAGGGTGTGCAGGTGCTTCTCCAGGGTGCGCCGGAAGGCGGCAGGGGAGGAGAAGAAGCGCTTCTTGAGAGTCTTAAGGATGAACTCAACGGTGTAGAGATCCTCGCCGGAAGCAGAGGCGCGGCGGGAGCGTGAGTACTCCTGTAAGAGCAGGTGCGCCTTGCGCTCTGCGGAACTGTAGCTGAGCAGGATTGGCTCGATATCGCGCCTGTGGAAGCGCTCCTCGATGCCGGGATCGGACTTGAGACGCCGGACCATGGTGACGCCGTGGAGATGTTCTTTGTTGATCTCCTTAAGGCCGCGATGGTAGCGCTGATTATCCAGAAGCTCAAGCAGGGCCGTGAAGGATTCCGTGAAGCCGTTGTGCGGTGTGGCGCTCAGAAACAGCTTGTGTTCAAAGTGCGGGCCGATTTCGCGGACAAGGTTGGATCGCTGACTGTTGCGCAGGCCGCGCCCGCCGGGAGCCACGTTGTGGCACTCATCCACCAGCAGCATGCCGAACTTGCGCGGGTAGGTGGGACGGCCGTCGGCGGGGAGCAGATCTCTAAATACCCGCAGTACGTGGTCCTGTTTAAGGAAATCGTACGACGTGATGAGGCGCGGATAGTGCGACCAGGGGTTGACGTGAATACCCTGCGAGCGCCGAATATCGTGGATTGCCTGATGGTCTACGATGCGGAAATCCAGTCCGAACTTATCGCGCATCTCCTCTTGCCACTGGATCTGAAGAGATGATGGGCAGAGGATGAGTACACGTTGGACCCGATTGCGATGGACGAACTCCTGAACCACCAGTCCGGCTTCGATGGTCTTACCGAGGCCGACACCATCGGCCAACAGCAGGTTGGCGCGAGGCATCTGAAGCGCCCGGACGAGCGGATCGAGCTGGTAATCTTCGATGGTGATACCGCTGCGAAAGGGAGCCAAATAGGTGCGATCGATATCGTTTACGATGCCCCATCGCACGGCGTTAAGGAAGGCGTCCAGAACCTCAGGGTCGTCAAACGCCTCTGGCTGGGGAAGATCATCAAAGTCGATGGCTTCGGCACCGGCCTCCGCCTCCCAAAGAACCGTTAGAGGATCGCCGAGAGAGTCGTCTACGGATGCCAGGCTGACGAGATGAGTCTCCGGATGCGACGCCGCCGACTGGGCCTTAACATCCAGCGTGACAAAGCGCCGACCCCTGACATGGGCCAACTGACCGATTTGCGGAGGCGCGGAAGACGTGGTCAAAGGCAGTATCCTTCCACCAACATTTAAAGAGTGAATTACTGTTTCTAACTATAGGCCGCGTGCTCAACAGATGTGCGGCCGAGCTACTGATGAGGAATTCGAGGTTTGGGGCCGCGAGTCCTGCGTGGAGGGGAGGCTTAGGAACGGTAGCGAGGGTGCTGCTTGACACTCGTAGTTTTGACATGCAAGCGGAGATACTTTGCAGCGATGTCGCGAATGGCCTTGATGGGCAGTGCTGATTCGGCCATTGACTCGCCGTGAAAGAGTTCGTCTCTCATCGTCTTTATGCGCACAACCTCCTCAAGGTCTGCGTCGCTTGTGTCGGGCGAAAGTTGTAAGCTGACAGCCGCGAACTTGTCTGTGAGGCGGTACTTGTCCTTCATTACGTCTTGGATTCTATCCAGGTATCTACGCCGGACTACCGGCGGCTCCTCGCCAAGCATGCTACTAAACAGCGAGGTCTCGTATGCAGGAAAGACCTTGTTTACAAAGATCTCAAAGGCAGACCATGCTTCAAGAAATGCGCGGAGGGAGTTATTGCCGCTTTCAATTGACGATCTAATTAACCGTTGAACTCGCTGCATGGTGGTGTCGGCGGCAAATTCATGATACAAGGCCTCAATTGCGTGGGCTAGCTCGGTTGTAAAGGGGCTTGAAATATATAATTCAATAGCGTGGCCCGAGAATGATATCGAATAGACTGGCTTTCCCTCTTCAGTTGAGAAAGTGACAGCGTCCACAATGTTTGTGACGCTTTTAAGGCCCTCAACTTTAGCAATCAGTGAGTTGAGAATAGCTGTAATGTTCTGCCGGTAGCTGTCTCGGATGGCATCTTTATTTACGGCATCAAAACAGTATATGAAGTCGCCAGTGTCGCAATTCTGTTGCGAGTTGAATTGAGGAGCGTCTCCCTCTCCGACGACTATCAAAAACGGGCTGGCTCCAAACTCCTTTAGCCGTCTCGCCGCGACTTCTTTAACTTCATTGTCTAAACGTTGCTTGAACTCAGCTGCGTTGGGTTCCGAGTACACCATAGCCTGCAGCATCAAGCCCGCTACTGCTTGGCTTCGGTCGCTTTCAAATGCATACAGATTTGGCTGGGATGTCAGTACTGCCTTCAGCCCAAGGCGTTCATCGTCCATCAGTCCGTCCATCAGCACAACCTCACCACCTGTATCGGATTGTGGTAGAGTAAAGCCTGCGATCGAGAAAATCGACGTGTAACGGTATTTCAATTGTTCCTCCGTGCATCCTGTGTTCAAGCTTCAATTCGTCGCAAGGTCATTGTAGGTCGCGCAGACATTTATAGCAACGTTGTCGGTCGTATACCGTGGGCATAACCTCTTAGCTTCGTTTGGCGGGCCGGGTGCGGCGGATACTATACGCCTTATGTTGCATTGTGGCTATTGCTGGGTGGAACGCTTTTCAATGGCCACGAACCATAGAGTACTCATTGTCGGGCCGAACCCTATAACTTACAATGCGTAGCGATTCTGTCGCGCAGGTGACCGGCACATTCGTTGCCAATCATTATTCCCATCACATTATGTTTAACTTCTACCCAATCGGCAGGCGATAGAATGGGAGCAGAACTATGATCAATCGCCAGCGCTTGCACCCCATCGACTACATCAACATGACATTCACCAACGCGGAGTTTGTATGCTTTCTGCCTCTGTCGATAAGCAGCGTACTGCTGACGCCATTGTGCATCCGTGGACACTAAAGGGGTCAGTGCCTTCCTCTTGAAATTCGCAAGCGAACCAACCGAAGCTCCCGGTTTCAGGTTGGTGCCGACCAGGACGGTGCAACACTCACGGGACACGGCAACATCGGGAGCCTTACTAAACGCGATATTAGGCGGATACCATGTTATGGCTGGTGCAACAACATATTGGCGAGGCTGGAATGAGCCTGCCACCGCCTCAAGAGAAGGCCACATTCGCTCAACAGTTAGCGCGGCGACGCCGAAGTAGCACGGTCCGCCGTCGGCACTAATTCCCAGGTCTTTGCAGACACGCTTGTCGATCCTTGTGATATAGAGAAATCGTTGACCCTGTGAAAAGTTCTTCAGGCAGCGGCAAAGACCGCTGATCAGTGGCCGCCGTTCGTTTGGTGCCGCGTAGAGATCAAAGAATGGTTCCTGGCACATCGAGCGGTCGATTAGCAAGTGAGGGACGTGTTGGGGGTGCGCCTTGGCGTACTGATACCAATCCCAACGCGTCACCCACGATTCAAATGTTAGTAGTTTGGTGGTCACGTGCCGTATCCGGACCATACAGTTTGCTCGCCTCCTACAGATGGCTATCGCCAAGAAATAGATGGCTAGCCAGCGTGCTCCCAGATATATTGCGTGGAGGGATGACGGCGTAGTTAACAAGATCATCCAGGACTCTATCTCGGAGTTCAGAGCAGGCTTTGCAGCGGCTAACGGTGCGGATTGCAGTCATAGCCTATTCAGCGGCACGGGATCAGTTTATGGCGTGCTCACGTACTTGCAGACCGCCGCCTGCCTTGCGGGGTCCAGCGGTGTGAGTCCTGTTTAGTTCGCTGCAAGTTACTATCTCAGCTTTACTGCAGTGAGTCAAGGCTCTGGACCACCGGAGGTCGAGCGGCTTGGCAGAGCGCTCTACGCACAGTATGATTGAGTATTACCGGATCATTTGCCGATCCATAATATGTAGATTGGGAGAACGAGCTGACGATGGACACTGGAGAAGTAATATCGCGTTACAATCATACATTATCTGACTACGTTGGTGATGTAAATCAAACTGCACCGGCTTACATTGCGCGTGGACGAACTACATATGGAGCTGTGCTCGGTGGGGCTTGGTCGTACTATGTCTTTATGAACTTCGCCCTTGATCAGATGGATCAGTCAGCCGGACCGATCGAGCCGATGTCATTGTTCATAAAGGTAGCGGCTGGTCTATTGGGGCTGCATGCGTGCCTCAGCGGTGGTGCGATCGAATCCGCATTCACACTCGTGCGGAGCGTGTTTGAGTCAGAGATTACAATAGCGCTGCTGACGGAACGCGATGTTGAAGACAGGTCCAAGCTGTATCGCGAGTATGAACATGTCGGACGATGGCTGAACATGGAATCTATTAGGGAGTTAGTGAGCGAGCATATACTTTCTCAATCAGAGTTCGATTCACGGTTTCCTACCAACACTGTGCGGGATAATAATGACGCGTATATCCGCGTGAAGACCAACTACCATCCCACGCGTCCATACCATTGGGCGTGGAGCCTCATGTCAGGAACAACTCCAAATAACCCGTCATTGAAACAGATCTGCAAACATCTGAAGCGCCTCGAAGACTATAACAGATTGTACGGCTTAACGTCAGTATCGGCGCATTCAAGTCCACGCTCTCATCGGATGACCAGCTCTGAGAACGGTGTTATTACGGCTGCACCACTCTTCGACTGGCGAACGGAGGCTTTGCTAGTCGGTGCCTTGAAGTATTGTCATAACGCCTTAACACACCTTGGATTTTACCTGGCACAGCCTGCGAGGGACGAACTGATCTTCTACTCAGAGCATAGACTTGCTCAGATAGCGGAACAATATCTGGCGAAACAACCTTGACGTTCCGATGACCTGATAAGCCTTTGATACCCTCGCGGCCTTCGACAATGCATCAGTGCATCAGATCTGTCCATGAGAACGATTGTCCGTGCGCCGATTAAGCAATTGCTGTACATCTCATTTATGAGGACGAACATTGAATAAGAGAAGCGAGAAGGAGCGCGTTTCTACCGCATACCATGAAGCCGGTCACGCGGTTGCCTCACTAGAGCATTGACGACGGTTCAGGTATGTAACAATCAAGCCAGGTGAAAATACCTATGGACATATCTGTCACAAGTTCCCGGCTTGGTTCAGGCCAGATGCTATGCTCGACGATCGACACCAGTTGTATATACAGCGCAACATCGTAGTCTGTCTTGCGGGTCCGTGTGCCGAGAAAGAGTACACAGGACGTTGGAATCGCGTGGGGGCACAACGTGATTACGAACAAGCAGCGGACTATGCCCTTAGGTGCGGTAGCGTCGAAGAAGCAAACGCGCTGTTGAAGTGGTCACTGATCCGCACTAATCGATTCATATCGACACAAACGGTTCAGGAACAGATAAAGGCAGTTGCCGAAGCGCTGCTGGAAAGGGAGACGCTGTCTTATACGGAGGTCCAGGAGATCGTGCGCAGAGCGTTTACACTTCTCGGTGAATCTGACAGTTACACTATGTGATGGCTGTATTCCATTGTGTGTTGCGCACCTACAGCGATCGCGCCAAACGGCTAAGCCCGCAATGCGGTTAAGTAGGTAGGCGTTGGCCGCGTCGGTGAGACTCATGTTTGGGGTTACTTAAAATCCCTACGTCGGGATTTTTTGGCAATCCTTCAAAGATGAAGGGAACCAGCCGTAGTCGAACTACATCACATCCAATCCGGCTCCGGCGGGTCGTGAACCGTAGCTTCATCCAGCAGCCAGCCTACCGGCACGGCCAGCGCCGCCGCTATCGCAAGTAGCTCTACATCTGTAACAGCCCTTGTGCCTTTCTCCATTCGTCCAATTGCAGTCCTGTCTAGGTGAACGCCGTAAGGTTCAACGCGAGCTGCCAAGTCTTCCTGAGTCACCTCGGGAATAAAGCGTAGGCGAGCCTGTCGCATACGCTGGTATATCAGGTTGCGAGGTCCGTGTTTTGGTGTCGATCTCTGTCGGGCTGTCACACTTGCAGTATAAATGCCCGCTGTGGTAGTATGTGGTTATTAAGCGCATCACCTGCCTGAAGTGATGCAGGATTCTGCGCGTATGGTCGGAAACAACAATTGTAGAAATCGATAACGTCTTAGTTGTCAGACAGTGTATACAGCCGCCTTAATGACTGGTGAGGAGGTAGCAATGTTAAACACAGTGTTTTGTCGGCAATGTCACAAAGAGATCGACCCTACCGACCAATTTTGTAAGGCATGTGGCGCTGAACAACACGTATCAGTTAAACACGATCCGACACCCAAACCAACTGAGCCAACTCCAGTATCCGCTTCTCCCAAGACCACATGCCCGAAGTGTGGGGGGAAACTGGCAGATGGTGTCTGTGCCTGGTGCGCGATGCAAGTATCGACGCCCGTTGAGCCTGAGCGTCGGTCGTTTGTACCGGTGGTTATAGTTGTCGTAGTTGTTGCAGTTTGTATTGCTGGATTTGCGCTGACGCATCAGAATTCACCAGATCCGACAACTCAGAAGACTGGAGACGCTTCGCATGTCCGAAGCGCCGGATTTGGCACAGCAGCGACCGCGAACCAACTTCCAACGACATTCGCTGGAAATAGTGGTGCGCAGCAAATCGTGGGATATTCAGTTCAGCAGCAGCTTAGCACGCCGACGAGGCTGCCTCAGCAGCAACCGCAGGCTCCGTCTCGGCTGATAGCGCCGAACCAATCCGCGCCATCGCAAACACTCCCGACAGACGCTGCTGCAATGCAACAACCTACGAGTGCACCCCCGGCCACGTCACAGCCGAGTCCGAGCGAATCGGCCGATGCTCAATTCAAGATTGATGTCAGTCAAGCCGTGTTGCAGCATAGTCTTGCGGAAGCAAAGCTAACAAAAGCCAGGCAGGCTGGCGGTAATGCTGACCGCTATGAGGCTGCGATATCGTTGGCGAAGTCGCTTGACTATGATATGGCTGCCGTCAACCGCAGAATCTCTGCTGGAGCGCTAACCGATGAACAGCATAACCTTCTTGAAGCCGAACTGACTCGACTTCAAGGCGAGCAAGGGCGACAGCGAGTGACCGCGAACCGGGATATCGCGGAATACGATTGGGGTGTTTCCGAAGCGCGATTGTCTATAGCGGAGTACCAAGCCGGAAATATGGCCCTTGGCGATGCGAGTTCTGCAAAATCCAAACAGCAATTCCGAAACGTGGACGCGAACAACGATCAGGCCGTCAGCGCGGTTCGTTCAGCCGAGTCAAGGCTGCAAGTGTTGGCGGGGAAAGGCGGGAACTACCAATGAGCCGTGTTGTGGGCCTTTATATGCTTTTGGGTTTAATGGCGGCTGCAATTGCTAATGCAGATACCATTGACTCTCAGAACCTCTCATGGAACGTGACACCGGGCGTGAATACCGTGGAATCTTCAGCCAACTGTATACACATACGGCAGACGGTCGCGAAGAATACAAAGGACTATGCCCTTCTAACGACATCCGTTGATCTAAAGGACTATGCTAATTGGTCATTGTCTTGTGATTTGCGCCTGGGAAAGCGAGCAAGCGCTGGCTCGTTCCTAACGCTCAAGTCCGCAGGCCGTGTTGTTATGCTCGCAGGTGGTGACTCATGGAACACTCAGGGGCCGGTGGTTATCCTCGGCGGCAGACAGGTATTGACGCTCACCAGAGACAACGATTGGCACCACATCGACCTGCAGTATGCTCAAGGTGTCGCATCGATCACAGTCGATAGTATAGCGCTTGGCCGCATCGCGGTATTGCATTCGCCGGACACAATAGATGTGGGTGCAACTAATCCGGACTCGGGTCAGCAAACGGAGATCTATGTCCGCGATATTACGATCATCAAGAACCACAAACTCGTAGCTTCCGCGTCCACGCCGTCACCGTCTGACCACTCACCCACTCTTCAGCCCTCGTCAAAGGCGGGTATTGGCGGAACCCCGCCGACCAAGACTTCTGAGCCTCGTACGCTCGCGACACAATCAAAAGGGCTTGTGCCGGTTACATCAGACTCAGCATTAAAGCTAAGTAAGCTCACGATTCGTTACAGAGATACCTATGCTGGCCGGGAGCTAGGCGGCATGAAGTGTGAATTGGCTGGCGTTTGGATGATATCAGTCGAGCTTGTGAATGATTCGGATAAACCAATCACCGTGATCCCAGGGGTTCTTAACTTCGACAATCGAAAGTCGGAGGAACTCTATACTCAAGGTGACATAGTGCCGCGTCAACACGGCGCGATGCTGAGAACTGACGGGAAGGTACTACTTGATCCCGCACGACCGGAGATATTCTATTGCCCCGTAGCCGGTAAGAACCCGCTGATATGTTTGGAGCCTGGAAAACGTACTGCATTCGATCTGTTCTCAGAAAACGGCGGTGGATGGAATGTTGATAGGAAGCCGGTCAGCCTAAGCATGCTATGCTTAGGCTCAGAAGACTTACAAAAGGCTCAAGGCTCGCTGGAACATACATACGCCATAGACTCCTCCCTTGAAACAAGCGTTTATCACCAAAGTTTGGGCTTGCTAGTGTACAGTCGAGCGCTCGACTGGCTGCGGAGAGGGATTAAGCCACCTCCGCCAAAGGACCCTCTATGGGTGAACATTCCGATTAATTCGCAAACTCTAACCTTGGGTTCGAGGAACGCAAAGTAACCCGATAGCTAAGCGGGTGTTTCTAAGATAGCTCGTAAAGAGCGCATTCGAGGGAGATTGTACGGTGAAGCCAGTATTAATGTTGATCGCATTAGCATGCTGCATCGGCGCGTTGCTTCTGTCCACGGTTGCTCGTGCTCAGAGCACTATAAGATCGCAAGGGTTTGAGTGGTCGATATCGAAAGGCATGTTGATCACTACCAGTAGTGCAGATCTGCTCTGCATTCCGGTGCCTGATGCGGCCAATCGAGGCGAGACTTCCATTGCATTGGCCAAGGTGTCCGTAGCTAATAAGCAAGGATGGTCAGTCAGCTTCACCATACGCTTTGGTCCTCTGAATAAGAAAGCCGGAGGGATTAAGTTCCGACATGGCGAGACTGTGATCTGTCAAGTTCTGGCCGACGGGTTCACCGGAAATATGGGTGGGTTCTTAGGCAAAGATATGTCGCTTTGCAATCCTGTCAATGTGGACTGGCACGACTTTAAGTTTGTTAGTGATGGCAGGTCGCTGACGCTGTGGAGCGAAGGCAGAAGGATATCCACTATTCCTTGCACGGACGCACTCGACAACATCGAGGTGAGTGGACAATGCGAGCCGACAGCCGACGGGCAAGATTCTATCGTTTCAGTCCGTAATCTTGCTCTGAAATCAGGAAGTGACGCATCGATATCCGTGCAGGCTGCCTCTTCTATTTCAGATACGTTTGCAAATGGCCCACTGCCTGGATTATGGAACCTCAAGCTGAACGGAGCGTCAATCCAGAAGCGGGGATCGGAATTAGATTTTCTTCCGTCAAAAGGAGGCGATAGCTTTGGGATAATGTCCAGTCGTGACGGTACATTATTCGCTGGTTCCTCTTGGACAATCAGTGCAAGATTTCGGTACCCGACCAGGGGGCCGTATGGCATCGGCTTCGGAATCGAAGAGTCTAAGAACATTGACAACAAGGTTTTCTGGTCTCAGTACGACGATAACTTGAAGCTTCCGCGAATACGGTTGGGCGACCATGAGGTCGTGTTACAGAACCCCATCAACTGGCATGATATTCGCATCTGTGATGACCACGGACATTGGACTGTTGACCTTGACGGTAGGCAAGTCCTGGCAGCGGACTTTGGAAAGACTGACTATACGTTATACTTCGGCGGTGACGTACCAAGAATGAAACCCTGGGGGTGGACCACTCTAGCACTGCAATCAGTCCTGATCGACTACACTGATGGCCCTGGTCCGCCGTGGTTGGCCGATGTGCTTAGATCGCAGCCGCGACTGGCGGATAAACCGTCATTGTCCCCGTCGATCTCGGGTTCCGGCATTGGTGTCGCCGAAGCACCAAGGAAGATCTCAGGACTTGGCCTGGCGCTTGGTGTTGATAGCCGCGTCCAAGCACCGGCGTTT